>CAMDSO010000191.1 GCA_945906935.1 Bordetella parapertussis | reverse complement strand
CGCGGTGCAGATGTTGCCGTGTGTGCTCAGAATCTAATCTGAGGGATGGTGCCTGAGTGGTTAGCTGCTGCTCTTGGCACACGCGTATGGTCAAAAATTCGGACGCTACTGAAAGTGCAGTAATGTAGGGCTGCGAGGTGCTGTGATCGAATGTCACGAACGGCTCGGCGGACTCCTGCGCTTTTATCATCGCAAGGCAGCTTGAGTGTTTCGTCGTAGGGGGGGCACGCGGCGCTGGCGCGACGCTCAATGGAACTGATAGCGGAAAAGGTGATGCTGGCGGTCAATGCGGCGATTAGTTGATCCGACACATGCCCCTTGAGCTGAGTTCTACAAGCCGGTATCGCGATGCGCGAAAATATGCGGACCGATTTCGGCAATGCGCCGCGCGCCCACATAGCCGAAGGTCCGCTCCATTTCGTCCGCAAGTATCTTGATGGCTCTGGCGGCGCCGGCCTGCCCACCGCAGGCCGTGCCGTAGAGCGTCGCCCGACCGACCAGCACCATCCTGGCGCCGAGCGCCAGCGCCTTGACTATGTCGCTGCCGCGACGGATTCCGCTGTCGAGTATGACCGTGCAGCGGTCGCCGACCGCCTCCACGATCTCCGGAAGGATGTCCATGGTCGCTACGGCGCTGTCGAAGGCGCGCCCGCCGTGATTCGAGACGACGATGCCGTCGGCGCCCGCATCGACCGCGGCGCGCGCCTGATCGGCGCTCAGGATGCTTTTGACGATGAGCTTGCGCGGCCAGAAATCGCGAAATTTCCGGATATGCTCCCAAGTCATCGCCTGAAACGCTTTTGGACGCGTACGTGACTTGCCATCAAGGATGGTATGGCGGTAGCGCTCGGGAAAATTGGCGTTCGTCGGCATGCCTTCATTCATGAGGTACTTGCGCATCACGCGCCACATCCAGCCTGGATGCAATGCCATATCCACCGCCGCCGTGACGTTGGGCGTGAACGGAAAGGAATAGCCGTTGCGCTCGTTGTGCTCGCGCCCGCGGCCCGGACCGGCGTCGATCGTAACGACCAGAGCTTCCCAGCCGAGTTCGCGCGCACGCGTGACCATTTCGTAGGAACCTTCCTCATCCGCCCAGGGGTAGAGCTGGAACCATTTGCGCGCAGCGGGCACTTTCTCGCTGACTTCTTCCATGGAGGTTAGTGCACCGGTAGCCAGCGTAAAAGGAATGCCCGCCGCGGCAGCGGCTCTCGCCAACTCCACCTCGCCCTGATACCACATCAATCCAGCGCTACCCGTAGGCGCGATCCCAAATGGTAACGCGATGCGCTGGCCAAAGATCTCGGTGCCGAGGTCGCGCGTCGACCAATCGGTGAGAAAGCGCGTGCGCAGCTTGAGCCGCTGAAATGCCGCGCGGTTTTCCTCGAGCGAAATCCCGTCCTCAGTGCCCTTGTCGACGTATTCGAAAATCCCTTTGGGCAGGTGGCGCTGCGCGAGTTCGCGCAGATCAAAAATGTTGTAGCAGCGATCCAGGTTTGTCATCGAATGGTCCCCCCGTAACTTGTTCTTTGCCCGCTGTTATTCTTGCAGTTGCGGGTACTGACTATCGCAGCGCGCACGATATTATCATCATGCAACTGCCAAGTGTTTCGATGTTCATTATGGGATAGTGAGTCGCGCCGAAAACGGCGGGGAGGGAAATGCATGATTGCAAGGCCTAACCTTACTTTCGCTAACAATTTCGTTCTGACCATCGCCTTGAGATGACGCGGTCTTCTTGCAGTAACCTTGAGGCGATGAAATATAATCTTTACGGTCCTTGAAACGAAAGTGAGGGAGTCGGGAAAACGCCGCATCGGTAAAGCCCAGTTCTTTAAGTGCTCGAAGCAATTCCAAAGATTTTTTCAGATTCATGAGTAAGCCTAAATTACGAATTCGCCACCCACAAAATACTCGCGCGATACATGAAGTCGAGATGCTGCGAAGCCAGGTCTCTTTGAACAGTCATTTTCTCCCCCATTATATTCGTCATGAAGATTCACCTGCCGCGCAGGTCGGCGCCCTTGATAAGCTTACCCATAGTTAACATTTCGCTCTTGATCTTCGTAGCAAACTCGGCGGGTGAACTGCCGACCGGTTCGATGCCCAGGTTTGCCAACCGCTCCCGGACCTCAGGAAGCGCCAGGAGCCGCACGATCTCTTGATTTAGACGATCTATTATGGCGGGAGGAGTTTTGACAGGAGCAAACATCCCCGTCAGCACCACGCTTTCATAGCCCGGCAGGAATGTCGCCACCGGTGGCAATCCCGGTGTAAGGGCAGACGGCTGCGCCGTTGTAACCGCCAGCGCACGTAACTTGCCCGACTTGATGTGCGGCGCGGCGGGTCCGAGCCCCGCGAACATGACCTGCACTTCGCCACCGAGCAAACCCGTGATTGATGGCCCCGTACCCTTGTAGTTGATCAGCACGAGATTAATCCCACTCATCGCCATGAACAACTCTGCCGAGAGATGATTGGAAGACCCTACCCCGCCGGTGCCGTAGTTAAGCTCTCCCGGTTTAGATCTGGCCAGTGCGATTAATTCTTCGACCGACCTTGTCGGCACCAAAGGATGCACTACCAGTACGTTCGGTGCTCTAGTGACTAAGGAAACAGGGGCGAAATCGCGTATTGGATCGTATGGCAAGTTCGGCTGCAGAAACGGCAGGATCCAGAGGTTTTGGCCGTTCACTGCCAACGTGTATCCATCGGCGGGCGCCTTGGCAGCAATTTCTATTCCGACGATACCGGCGCGATTGTCGACGACCACAGGTTGCCCGAGGCTACTAGTGATACCTTGTGAGATGAGACGCGAAATCAGGTCCGGTGTACCTCCCGGCACCACCGTAAGTATGCGCACTGGTTTGAGCGGGTAACTCTGCGCGGCCGCCAGGCCGACACAGGCACCAGACGCCATTAATAACAGCCCACCGACAAATGGCAGAGTCCGCATAGCCCCCCCTCACACAACGCGGCTTCTCAGAGTTCGATAAGCCCTACGTTGCCTTCAATCTTCACATCAGTGCCGAACGGCTTGGATAGGCGCTGATAACGCGCCAGAATTTCGCCCGCCACATCGCCCTGCGCCAGCGTTGGTCGCCCGGCCTGCCAACGCGGCTTCCCAAACCCGCTATCAACCGGGTAAATGCGGATCTCTTTGAGTTTGCCTGCTTCAAACCTCACCCGATGCATTCCGTTCTGCCACACCCGCGGCTCTACACCCTGTCCCTTTGTAGGCCGGCCGACGCCTGGACCGCCGTAACCTGCGCGTTTGTCGTAAAAGTCGGCTGGCGTTGCTTCCCAACTCAAGCCTACGTTTTCGTAATTCTCAGCGGGCTCGAGCAGCACGGTGTCATTCTGATTGATGAAATTACCGATGCCATAAAAGATCGGCTTTCCTTTGTAAATCTCAATGCCGCGATCTTGATGTGGGCCCGTGCCGATGAGGATGTCCGCGCCTGCATCGATCATTGCGCGATACATGATTACCGCATGCTCGGGTGGATCGTCGCCAGGAACGTCCTGGTTGTGCATCGCCACGATCACCCACTGTGCCATTCGGCGCGCGTCGCGGATACGCTCGAGCGTTCCTTCCAGATCCCCCTGATGCGGATAAGAGTGTTTTACGTTCTCGTCGCCAAGCTTGAACTTCACGTAATTGTGCGGCCCGTTCGCAAAACCAGTGAGATGAATCTCCGTGTCTGTATCAGGTGGTATGGCACCACCGCTTGCATGACTGCCGTGCTTCGCCGGCTCGCGAATAAAACCCACCGCATCTCCAAACTTCCGCACTGTCTCGAAGGTCGCTTTGTCAACACTATGCTCAATGTAGTGGCGCAGAAGATTGGCTCCCGGCCGCCCCTGCATGTCACGCCGCTGCTCCCCGGCCTTTCCCCATGGGAACAACGTTGTTGTGCCGGAGAGGAGCGCCACGCGGCCTTTGACGGTTTCTAGATAGGCCGGCGCACGCGCTTCAGCGAGGTTGCGTCCGGTTCCGGCATGAACCATTCCGTACCTACTGACGTTTTCAATATTCTTGAGAACGCCCCCTTCGCCAAAGTCGATCGAGTGATTGCACGCTAGCGACATCATCTGAAACCCCATCCACCTTAGGTCTTCGATGAACTTTGGGTCGCACCGCATATAGGTGCCGACTCGCTTGTCGGTAGGCGGATGCTCGTAGTTGTGAAACAGCATTTCCCCGTGCACGTAAGCGGTGTCCGCTCCGCGGATCAACTCGACTAGCTTGAGAAAGTTCGGTTCGCGATACATCTTGAGGCCTTGGCTAATCAGGGCCTCACCGGCAATCGCGATATCGATCTCATTTGCTTCGCACTCGTAGATGGTGCGCTTGTAGTTTGACTTGCTCACCCTCACCTCTAATAGGTAATAATGATGTGCGATCGTAAGAGAGGATCAACAGTAATTGCAGGCTAGCATCGAACTTGCGCAAATGTCAACGCACAGTCTTATCTAAAAACGGTATGAGTCTGAACGTGGTTGCGTATTTCCAAAGAGGCATCAGTCTGAATGCGGATAAGGGGATCGATCATGCAAGGCATGGTGATCGACATGAACGAAGCGAAGTTAACGACGCTGGAGCAACTGCGGGCGTTTCTGACCGGCATGATCGAGGTCGAGTTCTCGGCCGCTGGCCGGGCCGACAACCGCTACTGGCACATCGCCGAGGTCCTCAACCGGTTTGGCTGCAAGCGCCTGAAGAAGCCGGACAAGGGATTGATCCTGCGCTACCTGGAGCGCACCACGGACTACTCGCGTCAGCAACTCACGCGGATCGTCAAACGTTGGCGAACGGGTTGGAAACTCGCCAGAGCTTATCCCCCACCAAAGCACGGTCTGGTGCGCAAATTCACCGATGCCGATATTGCCCCGCTGGCCGAGACCGACAGCCTGCACGGCGGCCTGTCCGGGCCGGCGACGCGGCACCTCATGGCACGCGCGGTGGAGGTCTTCGGCGATACCCGTTACGAGCGCCTGGCAAACATTTCGGTGGTGCACCTCTACAACCTGCGCAAGAAACGCGGCTACTTATGCCGAACTCCGCAGTGGCAACACTGGGACAGTCAACAAATACAACCCTGAACTTTAAGAGAAAATTCAGTCCGCTTTGTAGCAAAACTGAAATATCAAAATGGGTTAATTGCACTTTGGTATTGCGTTACCAACAACGACAGCGAAGGCTCCCATGTTCCAACCTCAATTCCGAAAATCCGATCGATTCTGGCTCGCCTCGGCCGCCGCCACGCTGATGCTTATGATGCCAGTCGCCTTGCCACGCAGCGTGCAGGCGGCCGAACGTGTCGTGACGGTGAACTCGCTGCAGTTTGTGGACAAGGGACTGGTCGCAGTCGGGCGAATTCCTGCCAATCAGCGCGACAAGTTCGGAGAAACGTTTGGTTCTGGATCGGGCATGAGCGTCGAGCGGTCGACGTGGCGGCGAACCGCAACGGGCTACCAGGGCAATTTCGTGCTGCTACCCGACCGCGGTTACAACGTCGAGGGCACTACTGATTATCGGGCGCGGCTGAATAAGCTCTCGATCCAGCTTGTCCCCCATCTGGGCGCCGCGCCACTGCCAACCGACACGCAACAGACCGGCGTCAAGGCAACGCTTGTCGATACCATCCTGCTCACCGATGTCGCGGGCGAATACATGACCGGCCTTGATCCCGAAGCGGTGCGCCCGCCAGGAATGGGGCTTCCGGCGCTGCCGCTCGCGAAGAACGGTCATCTCAGCCTTGATCCCGAAGCGGTCGTGCGCATGGCCGATGGCAGCTATTTCATCAGTGACGAATACGGCCCCTACATCTATCGCTTTTCGGCCGAAGGAAAAATGGTGGCGGCGATCCGCCCGCCGGAAGCCTTTATCCCCATGCGCAAGGGTGCACAGAATTTTTCGTCGAACAACCCGGGGCCGGGAGCAGCCATACCCGAGCCGCCCAATCCCAACAGCGGGCGCCAGAACAACCAGGGCTTTGAAGGCATGTCGCTCACACCCGACGGCCGCCATTTGGTTGTCATACTGCAGAGCGCGACGCGCCAGGACGGCGGCAACTCAGCCGCGACGCGTCGCTATACGCGCATGTTGTTCTATGACCTTAGCACCGCGAACCAGCCGCGACTGGATGCCGAATACGTCGTACCGCTGCCGGTATTCGACGCCGCTGGCGCCACACTGGTTGCCGCGCAGAGCGAACTGGTGGCCCTAGGGGCCACCAAGTTTCTGTTGCTTGCCCGCGACTCGAATAACGGCTACGGCAAGAAAGGCGCGCAATCGGTGTTCCGCAAGATCATGATCTTGGACACCGAAGGGGCCACCAACATTGCCGGTGGCGAATTCGACGGCCTCAAGCCCGTTGCTCCCAAGGGCGTGCTTGATGCTGCGGTCAAGCCGGTAACCCTCACGCCGT
>CAMDSO010000190.1 GCA_945906935.1 Bordetella parapertussis | reverse complement strand
CTCAACGCATTTGCGGCGGCTACTGGCAAACGCGTGCGCTCCTTCCCGCTGAAGAACCACGGCATCACGCTGGTCTAACCGAAGCCGGAACAACTTCGCACTCCGCTCCCATCGGGGGCAGGGTGCGCAGTGATGGATTAAAAACCATGCGTTTATTCAATATTCGATAATGCGTTCACGCCGCTGTTTCCTTAGCGCAGCGGGCGGCTTGGCGGCAGCAGCACTGCTGTCGCCGCGCGCTTCTGCGCAACTCACGCGCACGCCGCTCAACAACATGCCGGAGATCGTCAGGCGCTTAACGGGCGGCGCGGCAATCACTCCGGGCCGCGTCAAACTCGACGTACCGCCGCTGGTTGAAAACGGCCATCTGGTGCCGCTCAGTGTCACGGTTGAAAGCCCGATGACGGCAAGCGATTACGTCAGCGAAATCCATGTCTTCACAGACAAAAATCCGCTACCGGAAATAATCAGCTTTCATCTCGGCCCGCGCGCCGGCCGCGCTTCGATTGCCACACGCGTGCGTCTCGCCGACACTGAAAACGTGGTGGCGATCGCACGCATGAGCGACGGCAGCTATTGGTCCGATACGGCATTTGTGATTGTCACGATGGCCGCCTGCCTCGAGGAACTCTGATGGCAGTGGCGCGCATTAACGTCCCAAAAACCGCACGGCGCGGCGAGATCATCGAGATCCGCACGCTGATCAGCCACGTCATGGAGAACGGTTTCCGCCGCACCCATCTCGGCGTAGCGCTGCCGCGCGACATCATTACCAGCTTCACCTGCACCTACAATGGCGTCGAGATCTGCCGCGCCACACTCTACCCGTCGATCGCGGCCAACCCGTTTGTATCCTTTACCACCGTCGCCACCGAGTCCGGCACACTACTATTCAACTGGCAGGGCGACAACGGCTTCAGGCACCGCGAAACCGCGCGCATCACCGTCGAGTAGCCGCCTTAGCGCCGCGGCAGTGCGCGGCGACACCACGCCGCATAATCTTCAAGCAGCCGCGGCATCGGATATTGCGGTTCGTAACCAAGGATTTTCTTCGCCCGGCTGATGTCAGCCGGCTTCCAGTCGCCACCGCTCCAGGTCGAACCTTCAGGCTGTGCCTCGACGCGTGTCTTCGCGCCGGGGATTGCACGCTTTAATTCGGTCTCGAGCTCATCGGGGCGGAAGATGCGGCCCATCGTAATGTTGAACACACCACTGCCCAAGGACGCCACACGCAGTGCCAGCACCGTGGCACTCGCCGCGTCCTTTGAATACACCCACTCCATTGCGGTAGCGGGGACCACGGCCTCGCGACCGTTGACAGCATTTTCAACCATGGACCGAAAGATGCCGCTGGGCCCGCCGCCACCAGGACCGCTCCACGGGCCGGCGACCGGGCAGTAACGCAGGGCGGCGAATTCGATGCCAAAACTCTTCGCATAGTTAAGGCCGATGCTTTCGACCGCCTGCTTGGTCGAGGCATAAAAGGTGTTCGGTCGCGGCACTGCTTCTTCACGCGACAGATCGCCGCTATCCTCGCCACCGCTTTGGTAGCGATTGAGCACGCTTGAACTCGAAGCGACTACGCGCTTGACACCATGTATGCGCGCCGCCTCCATCACGTTAGCGAGCCCCATGATGTTGAGTTCAATCGCCGCATAGGGGTTACGCTGCGCCCCCAGGGTCAAGAGCGGATAGGCCGCGGTGTGCACAATCGCATCAATGCCACCGCGCGCAATGGCTGCGCTCAGCGTGAGCGGACGCAATACATCGCCTTCAACCAAATCAATGCGATCGAGATCAACGATATCCGCCAGCACATCGCGCTGCAGACGCTGATCCATCACCCAGGGACGCTCTCCCGCATCCACCAAAATTTTTGCTACCTGCGAACCAACCAGGCCAGCACCAATAATCAAAACCGCCATTCCATCTCCTTGTATTACACCGGCAAGCCTAGCCGCAGTGCCTGTGGCGCTCAGTATAATGCCCGCTAGCGGCCGCTTCGGCCGGTATCAAAGGAACCCCGCACATGATTCGCATGATTCCGATGCTGTGGCTCGCAGCCATTGCAGCGACCACCCCGGCGTTGGCCGCCGAACAAAACTATCCATCACGCCCGATCCGCTTGATGGTGCCCTACGCCGCCGGCAGCGTCGGCGACATCACCGCGCGCATTGTCACGCAGAAAATGTCGGAGAACATGGGCCAGGGCATCGTTGTCGACAACCGCCCCAGCGCCGGCCTGATCATCGCCTCGGTCGCCGCCGCCAAAGCCGAACCCGACGGCTATACGCTGCTGCACACCGGCAACGGTGCAGCGCTGACCGTCTCCATGTTCAAAGAACTGCCTTACGACATCGTCAAGGATTACGCACATCTGTCGACACTTGGTTTTTTCGACATCGTGGTGATCGCTGCACCCGATGCAAAATTCACCACGCTGGCCGACGCCATCACCTTTGCGCGCAACAACCCGAACAAACTCGATATCGGTTCGCTGAATATCGGCAGCACCCAGTATCTGGCGATTGAATTATTCAAGAACATGTCGGGCCTGCGCGCACAGACCATCCCTTACAAGGCGCCGGCGGCGGCACTGGCCGGATTACGCGGCGGCGAAGTCCAGCTCGTCTTTGAAAGCCTGGGCGCAGTGATCGGTCAGATCCGCGCCAACACCGTGAAAGCGGTCGCGGTAGCCTCCAGCAAACGCTCCTCACTATTGCCGGCGGTGCCGACCATCGCCGAGAGCGGCGTCACCGCTTATCACGCCGCGTCCTGGGCCGCCTTCGTCGCGCCGGCTAAAACGCCGCGCGCCATCATCGATCGTCTCAATCGCGAAATCAACGCGGCACTGGCCTCACCTGACGTCAAACAGCGCATGCTCGACGTCGGCGTCGAAGCGCGTGGCAGCACGCCCGAACAGGCGCACGATCTGATGGTCTCCGAAATCGCCAAATGGAAGGAAGTGATTGAGCGCGCCGGTATTCCCAGGCAGTAACCGCTGATGATTACCTTCGCCTCATGGGACAAGCTCTGCCAAGATGCGATCACACAACCCGCTTCGCAGCGGACAATGCGCAACGACTGACGCCGATGAAGCGTTTGCTGCAATCATGAAGCGTCTTCTGCAGTTCCGATTTTACTGACACGAGGACGCATGCTCATGAGCAATATTAACTTCCTCACCGGCGGCGATGTGGCGCCGATACGCAACGCGGCGGCCGGCATGTTCGGTGCTATCGGGCCACTCTTCCAACGCGCCGACGTTTCATTCTTCAATCTTGAGCTGCCGCTATCGGATCGGGGCGAACCGTTTCGCGGCAAGGCCATCGTGCATCGTGGCAAGACCTTGAATATCGACGGCCTGACCGAAGCCGGTGTTTCCTGTGTGAACCTCGCCAATAATCACATCCTCGACTACGGCGAGGAGGCGATGTTCGACACCATGGAACTACTCGATCGGCACGGCATCGGCCGCTTCGGCGCGGGTCGACATTTCGATGAGGCCTGCACAGCCCATATCGTCGAGAAAAACGGTCTGCGCGTGGGTTTCCTAGGCTATAGCACGACACTGCCGACCGGCTTTACCGCCACCGCAGACGACCCCGGAGTGAATGCCCTACGCGCGCGTACGGCGTTCGAGAACAAGGTCAGTCTGATCGAATATCCCGGCACCGCGCCGCATATCATCAGCTGGACCGAGCCCGCCGACCTGCAGCGCCTGCGCGATGACGTCAGCGCATTGCGGCAGCAGGTCGATGTGGTGATTATTTATATGCACTGGGGCACCAGCATGTCGCCACAGGTTCACGACTTTCAGCGCGAAATGGGCAGGGCCGCGATCGATGCCGGCGCCCACGCGCTATTCGGCGGACACCAGCATGTCATGTCGGCCATTGAGTTCTACAAGGGCTGTCCGATCGTGCATGGCTCGGCCAATCTTTTATTTGATACCTGGGCGTCTTTTTTCACCGCCGAAACACTGAAATCATTTCTGTTCGGCGCCACGCTCGACAAAAGCGGCTTGCACGATTGTTATCTACTGCCAATTACAACGGGTGTTGATGTGCCACCGCGGCTGCTGCCCGGTGACGATCCTCAATGGCAGGCGATCGTTACCGATCTGCAAAACCACAGCCATCACTTCGACACCAGACTGGTGGCAAGGGACGGTGCGGTGGCGGTGCATGGCCCCGTCTGAAGACTCCACCCGCGGGATTTCCAATCGCCTTCTGCGCAGACACCGCGGAATGACTGAAGCGCTTACTGCGGCTGAAATTTGATATCGCGCACCAGCTTGGCGTATTTGGCGTAATCCTGGCGTAACAGTGTCGCAAAGTATTCAGGTGATTCATTCAGCACGATCAAGCCCGCCGCATTCAGTTTTTCCTTGACGTCGGGTTGTAACATGGCCCGGTTGATCTCCTGATTGAGCAAAACCACGATCTCACGCGGCGTCGCCGCCGGCGCGACAAAACCAAACCAGCCGCCGGATTCATAGCCGGGCACTGATTCGGCAACGGTTGGCACGCCCTCGAAGCTGGCCTGACGGGTGACGCTGGTGATCGCCAGCAGACGTAGCTTGCCACTGCGCACCGACGGTGCCAGACCGGTGATCCCAGCCATCGCCGCATCGATATGTCCGCCGAGCAATTCAGTCGTCAGCTGGCCGCTACCTTTGTAGGGAATATGCGTATACGTAAAACCGGCCATGGTTCTGAGGGACTCCACGGCGAGATGGGTAAACGCGCCATCGCCATTCGAACCAAAGCTGACGCGGTACGGATTGGCGCGCGCAAAGCCGATCAGATCAGGCACTGTTTTAAACGGCACGCTGGGATGCACCACCATGCCCAAAAAATTCGTCGTCGAAACTGCGATCAACGCATAGTCGCGCAACGGGTCGTAGGGGATTTTCTTGAAGGTATGCGGCATCACCACCATATTGCCACCCTGCCCTGCGGTGATCGTATAGCCATCGGCCGGCGCACGCGCACCGACTTCCATCCCCAACTGCCCGGTGCCACCCACCCGGTTATCAACGATCACATTCTGGCCGAGGCGCTCGGTGAGCTTGGGCGCAATAAAACGCGCCATCACATCCAGTGTATTGCCAGGCGGAAAAGGAATGATGATGCGGATCGGCTTGACGGGATACGTCTGGGCGCTGGTGATAAACGCCGCGAACATCAGGCCAAGCAGCGACAAAAAACGCAGGAAATAACGAGCCATAAATGAAAAAAGAGTCACTTAAAATAAGCGCTGATTGTAAAACCTCCCGACACCTGCGTGCGTAAACATCTCTTCGATATCCATAACGCATAACGGGTCATTACTGCATCGAGGCGAAGACGGATCACGCTCAAAACGCGGTCTCCGTCAAACGGAAACTTCTGGACCGCCGCATGACGCGACTAACAAAGCGGCTAAAATAGGCAACCAAAAACAGAAACCAAACCGGTCATGATTGCAACCCGCCCGAGCGTGCCGGACTTCTCCGGCGTCGACTACGCAGACGCCGTACATGCAGCCGAGGCGCTGGCGTCCGCTTTGCGCGAACGCGCGGCCAGCGCTGAAGTCGCGCGTGTCATGCCAGCGGAAACCGTCGCCAACATCCAGGCGATCGGGGCAGCGCGTGCGCTGCAACCGCGGCGCTGGGGCGGTATGGAACACGACTTCATCGCCTATGTCGATATCCCGATGGCGCTGGCGCGCGGCTGTGCCTCAACGAGCTGGTGCGTGGTTAATCTCATGATCCATCATTGGATGCTGGCGATGTACGACGAACGCGCACAAGCCGAAGTGTGGGGCGCCGATCCGGCGGCGTTGATTGCCGCCGGTATTGCTTATCCACAAGGCAGCGCGCAAAAAACAGACGCTGGTTATGTCATCAGCGGACGCTGGAATTTTTGTAGTGCCGCACACCTCTCAGAGTGGAGCATGCTGGCCGTCACCGTACGCGACGGCGGGCAGGCGGTCGACTACCGTATGTGTCTGCTGCACAAATCGGAATACGAGATCGTCGACGACTGGCAGGTGATGGGGATGCGCTCGACGGGCAGCATGACCATCATCGCCAAAGAGGTGTTCGTACCTGAATACAAGGCGCTCGGCATGCTCGATGCGCGCGGCGGCAACGGCTTCCCCGGTGCACGCACCAATCCGAATCCGCTCTATCGCGTCTCACTGGCGGCCCTCGGTGGTCACGGCATCGCCGCTACGGCGGTGGGCAACGCGATGACCGCACTCGAACACACGCGCAACCTGGTGCAGGAACGCAGCACCAACTACAGCGGTGCGCGCATGCGCGATTTCCAGATGGTGCAGTGGCGGGTCGGCGCCGCCGGCGCCAAACTCGATTCAGCGCGCCTCGTTCTGCGTAACGATGCCCTCGAGGTGATGGAGATCGTACGGAGCGACACCATCCCCGACATTGAAACGAAAT
>CAMDSO010000189.1 GCA_945906935.1 Bordetella parapertussis | reverse complement strand
CATGATGACTCCCCCTGTTTTTTTCGGCGTTTAGTATAGAACGCCATGATCGTGCTGTGTTACGACGAGGAAACGCGTATTGATACTTGCCGCTGATTATCTGTATTCCCTATGCCGAACAAAATTTTCGCCTTCGCGCAGCAATACCCGTTACGCAGGCCAAGAGCCTTTCCGCTATCATGCGCGATCGTTTGACTCCACTTACTAAGCAAGGACACCCCTGCAATGAGCTTGATCGCCCCGTGGTACCAACTCGGCTATGTCATCCCCCATCTTTACACTGACATGGACGCCTATCAGTTCTACCGCACCGCCCCCGAAGGCATGATGCTGCTAACGACCGGGCTTAACCTCACCGATTACACGCTCGCCGCGGTGGAAACCGAACTGCCGGTGCTATGGGATCGCTTCGACCTGCTGGCCGGTAAAAAAGTCGACCGTCTTTCATTGTCCGGCGTGCCGGTCGCCTCTGCACTCGGACGCACAAAAATGCGCGAGATTCTCGCCGAGGGCGAAAAGCGCACCGGCATCGCCTGCGACACCGATCTCGAAGCGCACATTGCCACCCTGCAGCATTTCGGCGCCAAGAAAATTGCACTGGCTACGCGCTGGCCCGATAAGGTCACCAACGCGCTGACCGCCTATGTGAAGGAAGCGGGCATCGAAGTCGTCGCCAATGAATCGCATGCGCGCACGCTCAACCAAAACAAATATTCCAGCGCCGCCGACGACCACCAGCTCGCACTTGATCTGGGCCGCAAGGTGTTGCGCGCGGCGCCCGAAGCGGAGGCCTTGCTGATGCCGGGCGGATTATGGTTTGCGATCCACGCGGTGCCCATCCTCGAAGCCGAATTCGGCAAACCGGTGTTACTCAACATCACATCAACCACCGCGGTCGCCCTGCGCTCGGCCGGCAGCAAAATGCTGCACCGCCCCGATCCGAAGTGGGGCAAGGTGATGGCGAACATTTAGGACGCCCCAATGAAAAATCTGCAGATCCTGCTTGCATCGCGCCCGCAAGGCGCCGTCAGCGAAGAAAACTTTCGTCTCGTCGAAAGCGATATCCCGCATGCAGACGAGGGCGAGTTTGTGGTGCGCAATCATTACCTCTCGCTTGATCCGTATATGCGCGGACGCATGGAAGACAGCAAATCCTACGCTGCCAGTGCGGTGGTGGGTGCCGTCATGGTCGGCACCACCGTCGGCGAAGTCATCGAATCTCAGCACGCAAAGTTCAAGGTCGGCGATTTCGTCGAAACCCGCACCGGCTGGCAGCACTACGGCAAATCCAACGGTGGCGGCACGCGCCGACTGGATCCCGGTTTTGTGCCGCTCACCGCGTATCTTGGCGCGGTCGGCATGCCAGGCGTCACCGCCTGGGTCGGTCTGAATGAACATGGCAAACCCAAGGCCGGTGAAACGGTGGTGGTGTCTGCCGCCAGCGGCGCGGTCGGCAGCACCGTCGGCCAACTCGCCAAACTAAAAGGCTGCCGCGCCGTCGGCATCGCCGGCGGCAAAGCGAAATGCGATTACGTCGTCAACGAACTCGGCTTCGATGCCTGCGTTGATTACAAAGCGGGCAATCTTGACGCTGATCTGAAAGCGGCCTGCCCGTCAGGCGTGGATGTGTATTTTGACAACGTCGGCGGCACAGTCTTGAACGGCGTGCTGGCGCACATGAATGCGTTCTCGCGCATTGCATTGTGCGGACAGATCTCCGGTTACGATGATCCGGCGGCGCTGGCGGTCAAAAACTTCCGCGCCTTTCTGGTCAATCGTATCAACCTGCGCGGCTTCATCGTTTCCGACCATCTTGATTTATGGAAGACGGCGCTGGCCGAACTCGGCCAACTCGTCCACGACGGAAAAATCAAATATCGCGAGAGCGTAGCCGAAGGTCTTGAGAACGCGCCGACGGCATTTATCGGCCTGCTCAAGGGCAAAAACTTCGGCAAGCAGCTGGTCAAACTGATTTAGCACTTGGTCCACCGAGAGCGGCCGGGCAGCACAGCCACTGCGAGGACTTACGGTGCGGACTGTCTAAACCCTTGTCGCACAGGGATGCCAAACTCAATCGTCCGCCAGCACGGCGCGACGCATCCCCTCCGGGCGCGTGTTGATGCTAGGATTGCCCGCTGTCAGCACAATCACAGGACACCCGCATGCGCATCGAAGTCATCTGCACCGGTGACGAAGTTCTCACCGGCAAAATCGTCAACACCAACTTCAGCTACATCACGCAAAAACTCGAAGACTGCGGGCTCGCCGTCGATTGGGAGACCACGGTCGGCGACGACCGCGAAAACCTGCTGCTGGCGTTTCAGCTCGCCGGCCAGCGTGCCGATGCGGTGATCGTCAACGGCGGCCTCGGACCGACGGTTGATGACCTCTCGCAGGAAATCGCCGCCAAAGCCGCCGGCGTTGAACTCAAGCTCAGTGAAGAGTGGCTGGCGGCGATGGAGGAATACTTCCGCCGCCGCAGCCGCGTCATGCCGCCGAACAACATCAAACAAGCGATGCTGCCCTCGACCGCCGAGGTGCTCGACAACCCGGTCGGCACCGCCTGCGGTTTTGCCGTCACCATCGGCAAGGCGCGTTTCATGTTCACCCCGGGCGTGCCGCGTGAACTGCGGCGCATGCTCGAAGACCAGATCATTCCGCGTCTGCTGGCGAAAGCGGGCAAACAATCGGCAATTTATCTCAAGCGTTTTCATTCATACGGCATCGGCGAATCGCACGCCGATAGCCTGCTCAACGGCGTCGAAGCGCTCGCCGCCGACGGCAGCGTCAAGTTGGGCTTCCGCGCCCACTATCCGCAGCTTGAAACCAAGCTGACGGTGCGCGGCGCCGACATGGACGAGATCAAACAAAAACTCGCCCCGGTCGAGGCCGAGGTGCGCCAGCGTTTCGGCAACTTTATTTTTGCCGAGAACGATGCAACGCTCGAAGGCGTGGTGCTAGGCGAACTGCAACGCCATAACGCCACGCTTGCCATCGTCGAAACCTTCAGCAGCGGCCAGATTGCAGGCCGTCTCGCCCATCTGCCAGGCGCGGAACATATTCTGCGCCGTGGCGTGGTGGCACGACAGAACGAAGAAATCTGCGCCGCGGTCGGCCTCGACCGCCACGCACTGCAAGACGGCATCACCAAAGAGGCCGCCGAGATGGTCGCCCGCGCCGCGCAACAGCAAACCGGCGCCACCCATGCGCTGGCGGTGCTGGTCGATATTGACGAAGGCGGCGACCGCGTCGAGTTTGCCGGAACGACCTGCCTGGCCATCGCCACCGCCAACGACGTGGCGTCACGACGCAGCCGCATCGTCGGCGGTCGCGATTGGGTGCGGCTCGGTGCGGTTGAAATGGGGCTGGATTGTTTGCGCCGTTACCTGCAGGGGCTGCCGGTCAACGAACGCATCGACTTTGAAAAAGTCGAATAAACAGCGACTTCGCGGCAAGCTGCCGCGGAACTGACTACTCTACTGGTTTGATTTCCGCCGGCGCGGCAGGCGGTGCGGCGTCGTCGAGCGGCGCCTCGCCGGGCACGGCGTCTTCCGGACCACCCTTACGCTGGCGTTTTTCTTCTTTCTTCTGCTTCTTGGCGATTTCTCGCTGGCGCTTCTGGAACGAATAGTTTGGCTTTGCCAATTGGTGGATCCTTTCGGGTGAAGGACCCGACTTTATGCTATTTCAGCGCTTTACGCTCTAACAATGTGACCCGCCATGGCCTAACGGCCTATTTGTCAGGCCCTTGAATCGCACTTTTGCGCTGTGCCATCGCCTCGGCGTAGCACTCCAGACAGACCAGACGTACACCGCTTTGCGCAGCCCGCGCCAAGGGCCGCATGGTTGCGGTCTCCGCAATACGCTTGCAGGCTGGGCAACGCTTGGTCTTCGATGGATCCTTGCTCATAAAACACAAACGCCCCGAAAGAAAGTGAGAAGCGGCCATCATAGCCCCTTACCGTTCACGGATGGGGTTGATTGCAGTGCGCGTCTACTCGCCCTGGATTTTCGCCTCGCGCACGACGCGCCCCCACTTGGCAATATCTGCCTGAATAAAAGCGCCGAATTCCGCCGGCCTTGAGGTGATGGCAAGGTTACCCGAGGCAAGATAGCCGCTCTCAACCTCCGGCTGGCGTATCACTGCGGCAATTTCATCATGCAGGCGTGCCAGCACTGCGGGCGGCGTGCCGCGCGGCGCAAAAAGGCCGAACCACACCGCTGCGTCATAGCCCGCCACCCCCGCTTCATCGATGGTCGGTACCTCCGGGATCTGCGGCGCGCGCCGTGCGCTGGTCACCGCAAGCGGGATCACGCGACCGCCCCTGGCATGGGGTATCACGATGGTGATACCGGGCAGACCAACCTTGACATGCCCGCCCAGCAAATCAGTTGTCGCCGGCCCGCTCCCCTTGTAGGGCACGTGCGTGAGATTGATTTTTGCCATGGTCAGCAACAATGAGACGAACAAATGCTGCGCGCCACCGGTGCCGCCCGAGGCGTAATTGATTTTGCCCGGCTGTGCCTGTGCCAGGGCGATCAACTCTTTCAACGAACGCACCGGTAATGAGGGATGCACCACCAGCACGTTCGGCGCGAGTGCAACCTGCATCACGGGCGCGAAATCACGCCCCGGATCAAATGACAGTTTTGGATACAGCGCCGGAATCACCGCAAACGGCGTGCCGGTCAACAACAACGTGTAGCCATCGGGCTGTGCGCGCGCCACAATCTCCGAACCGATCGCGCTGCCCGCCCCCGGCCGGTTATCGACAATGATCTGTTGACCAAATCGCACAGCCAGCTGCTGGGTGATCAAACGCCCCGGCACGTCGGTGGCGCCGCCCGGCGAGAATGGAATCACCAGCCGGATCGGGCGCGACGGATAAACCTGCGCGTCGGCGACGCCGCTGAGGACTCCACACAGGCATGCGCAAAGCATTACTTGTTGCGTCAGCGACATCCATCCTCCGGCGGCGTTTGTCATGAGCACATAGCATACAGCGTCATCGCAACAACCCGGTGCCGCTGCAAACAGGCGGCGTTTGACCTGCCGCGGCAGCATGGCTAAGCTTGCCGCTCGCCGTACTTTACGCAAGCTTTGGACAAGGTTTACACAGGGTCTGATCATGAAAATCGCTGTCATCCACGACTATGCCGACGCGCTGCGCAAAACGCGCGCTTTTCCCAGCTTACAGGGCCATGAAGTGGTGATCTACAACGACCCCTATCTTGATCCAGCGCGCGTCGTCGAACAGGTCGACGGCTGTGACGCCCTGTTGCTGACCCAACAACGCGTCAACATCACGCGCGACATTCTGCGCCAGCTGCCCGCGCTCAAATTCATCAGCCAGACCGGACGTAACGTCAGCCACCTCGACGTCAACGCCTGCACCGAGCTAGGTATCCTGGTCTCGGCTGGCGGTCATAAGGGCGACAATCCGTATACCGTCACCGGTGAGCTGGCGTGGGCATTGATTCTCGCCTCGCTGCGTCATCTGCCTTACGAAGTTGAACAACTCAAACAGGGCCACTGGCACAGCACCATCGGCACGCGGCTGCACGGTCGCACGCTGGGCATTTATGCCTTCGGCCACATCGGCAGCGGTGTCGCCCGCGTCGGCCGCGCCTTCGGCATGAAAGTGCTGTGCTGGGGCCGCGAGAGCTCGCTGGCGCGCGCACGCGCAGAAGGCTTTGAGGTGGCGGCCAGCCGTGAAGCATTTTTCGAAAGCGCCGACGTCCTCAGTCTGCACATTAAATCCAATGACGCCACACGCGGCATCGTCACCGCCACCGATCTCGCCCGGATGAAACCGACGGCGCTGCTGGTCAATACCAGCCGCGCACCGATTATTGCAGACGGCGCGCTGGCGGCGGCGTTGCAACAGGGACGCCCCGGATTTGCCGCCATCGACGTGTTCGAAGACGAGCCGGTGATGGGCGCCAACCATCCGCTGCTAAAAATGAAAAATGCGCTGTGTACACCGCACCTTGGCTACAACGAAAAGAACAGCTACGAACATGTCTATGCCGGCGGCGTCGAACAACTATTGGCCTATGCCGCCGGCCAGCCTGTGAACATGCTCAACCCGGAAGTGCTGGGGCGACGCTAGAACGTTTTATCTGGCGCTAACGCCACCGGTGCAGGACTTTGCGCCAAGTTATTTTCGATTTACCATTCAGTCACAGATTTCAAACCACGGGGGACAACCAACATGGAACGACTCAAAGCCAGCGACTTTCCGCAGGAAGTACTGAAACTATTCGACGGCTACGTGCATGGCATGCTCGATCGTCGCGAATTTCTCGACGGTGCCACCAAATACGCCGTCGGCGGCTTTACCGCGGCGGCGATGCTCGAAGCCCTGCGCCCGAATTACGCGATGGCGCAACAAGTCGCGAAAAACGACCCGCGCATCAAAGCCGAATATGTCAGCTACGCGTCGCCGCAGGGTACCGGCACAGTCAAGGGTTACCTCGTGCGTCCGGCCAAAGCAAGCGGCAAACTGCCGGCAATCGTGGTCA
>CAMDSO010000188.1 GCA_945906935.1 Bordetella parapertussis | reverse complement strand
TCAACAGCCGGTAATCCGGCATGACGTGTATGCCGGTTACCTTCGCGCCGCAGAGTTTGGCCAGTTCAATCCCGCGTTTGATGGCGCGTTCGGAATGGTCAGTACCGTCAGTAGGCATCAGTATATGAGCGAACATGGTGTTCTCCGTTGGTGGGGATATCAGCTTAAGGCGGCTTCAACCACGAAGTTCAACGCGGATGAATGATTGCATAAATACCTGATGAGGGGTATCGAATGTCACGAACGGCTCGGCAGACTCCTGCGCTACTATCACCGCAAGGCGACCTGAGCGTTTCGTCGCAGCAGAGCAGGGCGCGGTGCCCACTCGTTTCGGCGGTGTTGGCGCATGGCGTGTGCGCAGAAATTCCGAGGTTTTGTCAGTTAGCTCGGCCTACAATCGGCATTCACGGCAATAGCAACGCTGTTGGTTTTCCAGAAATCGGCGTAGATTAGTTTTTTGAATATAAGGGTTCGGGTTATGGAGGCAGCTACTTGTAGGCTGTTATTGAGCGCTGGCGCTGCGGATGCGCATGTAGACAGGCCATTTTTTTCATGTGTTATAGCGCTTGCCAGCACAAGTATCCCTCAAGTCAACGTTGTGCGGTTGCGCGGCTTTACCTTGATAGAGTTGGTGGTGGCCTTGGGAATCGTCGGAGTATTGACGACGGTTGCAGTGCCGCGACTAAGCGAGGTCATGGCCGGACAAGAGATCAAAAAGGGGGCTCTCGAATTTCACTCGGCGCTTGTATTTGCCCGCAGTGAAGGTATCAAACGTAATGGGGTCGTCACGGTGACTGGTCTCTCAGCTGACATGGCCGACGGCTGGTTAATCGCGCAGGGGGCTACGGTGCTGCGGCGGCAGGCGGCGATTGTCAACGTCACCTTCTCCGGCCCATCCAGTACGGTCACTTTCGACGGTGATGGGCGGTTAAACAGCAGCGGACGTTTGATGTTTCAGGTGCGCTCTGTAACGGTACCGACGGCCAACATGCGCTGCGTCGTGGTGGATTCAAGGGGCCGTGCTGCAGTGCGCAGCGACACGAACGGTGATGGTAATTGCTTCAATGGTTGATTCGGGCTCTGACGGCGCTTCCATCATCGGCCTCAGGCAAGCAGTCGATTCGCGCCGTCATGATGTCTTTGGTTTTTTGATGATCGAAGTGCTGGTGTCGATCGTCATCATGACGATCGGACTTCTCGGGTTCGCCGGCTTGTTCGTGCGGTCACAGCAGGCCGGAATCGAGGCGTACGATCGCGCGCAGGCGCTTTTGCTGGTCGAGTCGATGGTCAACCGGATTTCGACCAACCGACAGACCGCTTCTTGTTATGCCCTCACCCCGAGCAGTGGTGAACCCTACCTTGGTGTTGCCGACAGCGGCTACGCGGGAATTCCGGCCTGCAGCGGCTATGGCGATGCCGTATCGCAGGCACGGGTCGATGCGGATCTCACTGAATGGAACGCCGAATTGCAGGGTTCCGCGGAACGGACGGGCAGCAGCAATGCAGGCGGAGCACTAGGGGCGCGTGGTTGTATTTATCGCGACGCGGCATCGGGCGTTTATACGGTAGCCGTAGCGTGGCAGGGCCTGACGGAGTCGGCAGTTCCTCAGAACAACTGTGGCGCCAACCGCTACAGCAGTGAGTCTAAGCGGCGCGTGATATGGGTCACGCTCAAGATTGCGACATTGCTATGACTATCCTCCGCAAGGCCGGTCAGATCGCTGCTTTACGCGGCTTGCAGGTCCGCGGTTTCACGATCGTCGAAGTAATGGTTTCGCTTACCATAGGTTTGCTCCTAATGACTGGCGTGGTGGTGATTTTCCAGAGTGCAACGCGCTCCCAAAATGAACTGGAGCAGTCGGGTGCAATGGTACAGAACGGGTCGACTGCCATTCGTCTATTGGGAAATGACATTGCGCATGCGGGTTTTTACGGCCAGCTTTATGTCATGCCTGTTGCCGCCTCCAGTCTGCCGGATCCTTGCAGCGTGCTTAGTGTTGATATCTATCCCGCGCTTGCGTATGCCGTCCAAGGGTTTGATGCGCCGGTCGGATCACCCCTGGCCTGTCTGCTGGACGGTGATTTTGTCGCAGGTACTGATGTTTTAGTGCTAAGGCGCGCAGGATTTGATGCGCTTTCTGCTACCGACAAAACAATTTCCGGGTGGCCTTACATTCAAGCCACATCATTTCTTGCCGAGGTGCAGACCGGGGGC
This sequence comes from Bordetella parapertussis, assembly GCA_945906935.1. GTDB lineage: Bacteria > Pseudomonadota > Gammaproteobacteria > Burkholderiales > SG8-41 > PALSA-1004. Next base: position 4,375 of record CAMDSO010000188.1, on the reverse strand, counting down.
GGCGTGACCATCGGCGCTGACAAGAATGCGCAGGGTGCGGCGACGGCGCTATTCCGCAAGGACGGCAGCACTGCGGCGGAAATCAGGCCGATGTTAGTGCGAATCTATTTCATTGCGCCTTGTAGCCTGCCGGCTGACGGTGGCGCCCGATGCACCGGAGCAGCAGACGATGGCGGCAGGCCAGTGCCGACATTGAAGATGCTCGAACTCGCAAGCACTGACCCCACTTGGACGATCACAGCTCTCGTCGAGGGCATTGAGGACATGCAAATCGAGTACGGCATCGACAGTCTGCCAGTGGCAGTCAATAGCGCGACTGGTGCGCCCGGCGACGGAGTCGCTGACAGCTATCTGACTTCGCCGGCGCTGGCAGACTGGCCGAACGTGGTCGCCATCAAAGTGCGCCTGCTGGCGCGCACCTCCCGCCTTTCCAGCGGTCACGTGGATATAAAGACTTATGACATGGGGCAGGCCGGTGTGCGAGCCGCGCAAAACGATGGTTATAAGCGTCACCTCTTCTCTGGATTGTTTCGATTGAACAACGTCGCGGGCAGGCGTGAGATACCCCAATGATTCATTACCAGTCAAAAAAATCCCGGCAATGCGGAGCCATACTCATCATTACATTGATCATGCTAGCGGTCATGACACTGTTCGGAATTTCGATCATGAACATGCAGTTGATCGAGTGGCGTGTGATCGGCAACGCACAGTCGAAACAACGCGTGCAGGCCGACGTCGCTCAGGCAATCGAGGACATTCTCAGCGATACGACATTTTTTACGACGCGGTCAGCGCGCACCGTCACCGTCAACGGCAATGAGATTTCTATCAGCGCTCCTGTCTGTACTGGCGTGAACCGCGTCTCCGGATACTCCGCAGTCTCGAATTTTTCAGTCTATGACGTGGCGTGGACCGTCGAAGCGAGTGCCACCGACGCGACCACGGGCGCGGTTGCACTGGTCACACAGGGCGTACGTGTTACGTCGGTTTCAGGAGATTGTCCATGAGTTACACGTTACGATTACTGCGGCGCGTTACCGGGGCGTTGTTGGCTGGGTTGCTTTTTTTTGGCATTCATCAGGGGGCCAGGGCCGACGATATCGATATATTTACCGCTGCGTCTACGCTATCGGCTGTGCCGCCCAACGTGCTGATCGTCCTTGATAACTCGGCTAACTGGAGCGCGAATTTCGGCGCTGGTACCAAATTCAGTGAGGAAATAGCGACTTTGATCGCGGCGATCGACAGCCTCGATACGAAGATCAATCTCGGTCTGATGATGTTCGGTGAAACCGGCGCAGGTAACACCACACCCGTCACGTCCTATATTCGCTATGCCGTGCGCAACATGACGTTGGCAAACCGGAATTCGTTCAAATCGCTGATTGGCGCGCTCGACAAAAACGGTGACAAGGGCTCCAATGCACCCTACGGATTTTCGTTGTTCGAGGCGTTCAAATATTTCGGTGGCGGCGGGACGTCGGCGCTGCCCCAGGATGCTCAAAATTTCGGCACATTGGCATTTGGCGGCGCCGGGCAAAAGAAACGCGATTACGCCGGCAACGCAACGGCCAATACAGCCGGGGCGATTGCGGGCAATGCATTTGCCAATGCAACGAGCAAGAACTATGTCAGCCCGATCAGCGATGCCTGCCAGAAAAATTACGTGATTTTCATCAGCAACGGCCTGCCGCAGGCGGGGGCGGACAGCGGCAATCCGACCGCCAGCAAATTACTATCGAACATCGGTGGTAACAGCGCGATCACCAGCATCCCGCTTCCAAACAACGCCGCGCAGGGCAACATCGGTGACGAATATGCACGCCTGCTGTATCAAACTGATGTCAGTGCACTGGCCGGCACCCAGAACATCGTGACCTACGCAATCAATGTCTATGACCCGGCCAGGGTCACCGGAAATGATCAGGCCAACATTGTGCTGCTGCAAAGCATGACCAATCAGGGACACGGGCGGTATTTTTCGGCGACTTCGCAGGCGTCACTCGCCGATGCGTTGCAGACGATATTCAAGGAGGTACTGGCGGTCAACACGGTTTTTGCCTCGGTGGCGCTGCCGGTCTCCGTCAATGTGCGCGGCACCAACCTCAATCAAGTCTACCTTGGGGTGTTTCGCGCCGACGAAGATGCGGCGCCGCGGTGGTTGGGTAATCTCAAACAATATCAACTCGCCCTGGATGCCGGCACAAGCAGCGTTTATCTCGCCGATGCAACCGGCAAACGTGCCGAGAGCGCCAGCAGCGGCTTCATCGTCAATGACGCGGTCAGCTTCTGGACAAGTTCAAGCACATACTGGAATTTTTCCCCGCGTGGTACCCCATTATCGGGGTCGGACTCCCCTGACGGCCCCATTGTCGAGAAAGGCGGCGTTGCCCAACGCATCCGCACACTGTATCCGCAGCTGGATTCGACGGCGGCGCAAACAAGAAAGATCTATACCTGTACCGGCGTCTGCCTCACAAACGCCGGCAGCGCCTTGTCCGCATATGCGTTCAATACCACGACGATAGCCACCGGCAATGCAGCGAACCTGAGCGCATTCGGCGCCGCCGATGCAACGGAACTGGGGAACATCATCAACTGGGTCCGCGGCAAGGATAATATCGCCGATGAAAACATCGACGGCGTCAACACCGATATTCGCGCATCGATCCACGGCGATGTGCTGCACTCGAAGCCGGCGGTGATCAACTACAACCGCTCCGGCGATGACAATGATGTCATGGTCTTCTACGGGGCCAATGACGGCCTGTTCCGTGCAGTGAAGGGCGGCGTGGCTGCCACTGACGGCTACGAAAAATGGGCCGTCGTATTCAAGGAGTTTTTCGGCGATCTACGCCGGTTACGGAACAATCTCCCGGCAATCACCAGCAGCAATTCGAAACCGTATTTCGCCGATGGCTCGGTCGGTGTTTACCAATACGACGCAAACAACGACGGCAAGCTGGTGGCGGCCGATGGCGACAAGGTTTATCTCTACGTCACCATGCGTCGCGGCGGACGCGTCATTTATGCTATCGATGTCAGCGATCCCGACGATCCGAAATTCATGTGGCGGCGCGACAACACTAGTGCCGGTTATGGCGAACTCGGGCAAACCTGGTCCGAACCGAAGGTCAGGCGTGTGCGCGCCTATGCCAATCCGGTGTTGATATTCGGCGCGGGATACGATGCCCCCGTTGAGGACCAGGATCCGGTCCCGGCCGGGGTTCTCAACAGCATGGGGCGCGGTGTCTTCGTCGTCGATGCGTTGACGGGGGCCGTCGTCTGGCAGGCCGGGCCGGTTGCGCCAGCGCTAACCGACGCCGGGGAGATTTTCCTCAGGGTGACCGGCATGACCTACGCGATTCCATCGGATGTTGCCGTGATCGACCGTAACCTCGACGGTTACGCAGATCGAATCTACGTCGGTGACACCGGCGGCACCTTGTGGCGCATTGATATTGCGTCGGCAAAAATAGCGGAGTGGACTGTCAATGCGCTGGCTTCGGTGGGATATGCGCAATATGGGACGACCGCCAGTCGCCGCAAGTTTCTGTTTCCGCCGGATGTGGCTTATGGCAGCGATGCGGGCGGGGTCTACGATGCGGTCCTGATCGGCTCGGGCGACCGCGAGCACCCGTTCAATGGCAGCGGTGACGCGGCGCACCCGCTGGCCAATGCGGTGGTGAACCGCTATTACATGTTTAAGGACCGCGGCATCGGCAGTGCGTTCGTCGGCAGCGCGGCGGTGGAGAGCGGCCTCTATGATTCGACGGCCAACCTCGTGCAGGACGGAACAGCGGCGCAGCAGGTCGCCGCATCTAATGCACTGGCCGCCGCCGTCGGTTGGTACGTGACTCTGAGCGCTGGCGAAAAGGTGGTCGGTGGGTCGGCGACCCTCGCGGGCACGGTGTTTTTCAATACTAACCAGCCAGCGTCGCCAGCGCCTGGTGTTTGCGGCGGCAACCTCGGCATAGCACGCAACTACGCACTGAACTTTGAAAACGCCGCGGCAAAGATCCAATTTACCGCTGCGATGCTCAGTGTCGCTAGTCGTTCGACCGTGCGGCCGGGCGGCGGCTACCCGCCGACACCGGTTTCGGTGTTCGTAAAGATCGATGGCAGGATACAGGGGGTTGTCGTTTCCGGTACCACCGTGCTGGTCCCGACAGCGCCGCCAATCGGCTCACGCTTACGAACTTTCTGGCGACGTAGGTAGGGCAATAATTTCGTAGCAGGAAGCGTCAACGGGTGCGGTCATAGATGTGATTGACGATTTCGTGGCGGCGGTGGTGATCTGTGGCTTTCTCGCCCTGTTTATTGAAATGCATAGCGAGTTGATCAGGAAAACCAAGCGAAGACGGAAAACTTC
>CAMDSO010000187.1 GCA_945906935.1 Bordetella parapertussis | reverse complement strand
ATTTTCCGCGTCTCGCCAAAGGGCGAATTCGAGGTGGTGGCCGAATACGACGGCGAGCCCAATGGGCTCAAGATCCACAAGGACGGCCGCATTTTTCTGGCCGATCACCGCAAGGGCCTGCTGCAACTCGATCCGAAGAGCGGCAAGATCACGCCGATTCTGGAGTCCGCCAACTCGGAGGGCTTCCGTGGTCTGAACGACATGATCTTCGCGAAGAACGGCGACCTTTATTTCACCGATCAGGGGCAAACCGGTTTGCAAGACCCGAGCGGACGGGTCTACCGTCTGCGCGCCGACGGTACGTTGAACTGCCTGATGCGTAACATCCCCAGCCCCAACGGTATCGCTCTCGATAAGGATGAACGCAATCTCTATGTAAACGTGACGCGAGCCAATGCCGTCTGGCGCCTGCCGCTGCTTGCCTCGGGCGAGGTGACCAAAGTCGGCCTCTTCCTGCAACTCTCTGGCGGTCATGGCGGCCCCGATGGTCTGGCGGTGGATGAAACCGGCGGCCTCACCGTGGCTCACGCCGGCTTCGGCAGCGTGTGGATGTTCGACAAGATGGGTGAACCGGTCTATCGCATCAAATCCTGCGCCGGCCATGCCACCACCAACATCGCCTTTGGTGGCGCCGACCGCAAAACGCTCTTCATCACCGAATCGTCCTCGGGTCAGATCCTGATGGCGAAGGTGCCGGTGGCCGGTGGCGTGTTGTATTCGCATCAGTAGATAAAAAAACAGCGGGTTATTGAATAACGCGTGGCGGTCCTGATCGGAGCACTCACCTGCGCAATAGGACTTCTGGCACGGACAGAACGCACGACCATCCGGACAAGGCATGCCCGGATCGCCATCCGTTGTAGAGAATCGCCCACCATCACGACTACCCCTCGTCCGGTGTTTTGCATGCGCAGGTGCCGGCCGTAGGGACTGCAATCATCGCACCCGTACTATTTCAAAATCTCAAGCGGGGTTTTGTATAAACAATCTGATCACGCATGGCGAAAGAGGGCATGATGATGAAGAAAGAAAAGCAGAAAAAATAATGCACGCGCGTGATAAATCCAGCGCGGCGGCTGGCAAGCCCGCCATTCCCTGTGCGACCCTTTTTGTGTGAGACGATAGAAACGCCCACGGCTAACGTCGTGCCATAATCTTCACCAGTGCGGTTCAACCGAACCGCCATAAAAAAAATACCGGAGGAGAATATGGGCACACGCAGAGATTTCATGAAGACGGCAGCGGCTACCGCAGGCGTTGTATTTACCGGCTGTAACATTCCGGGCATGGCGCATGCACAAGGCGCGCGCAAACAGACCATCATCAATGGTCGCCGCATCAAGACCATCGATATTCACGCCCATTGCGTGATACCGGAAGCAGTCGCCGCTACAGGGCGCGATCCGAAGACCATATTGGCCGGCACAACGCGGGGCTCGAACGAGCTCTTCATCGGCGCAGAACCGCGCCTGCGTGCAATGGACAGCCAGGGTATCGACATCGAGGCGCTCAGCATCAACCCAACCTGGTACGGCCTCGAACGCGAGATGGCCGCCAAAGTCGTACAGTTGCAGAACGAAAAGCTCGCCGAATTGTGCGCCGCGCACCCTGATCGATTCGTCGCCTTTGCCTCGCTGGCGCTACAGCATCCGGACCTCGCCGTGCAGCAACTCGAAACCGCGGTCAAGAAATACAACATGCGCGGCGCGGCCATCGGCGGTAATGTCGGTAACGAAGAATTTGCCAACCCCAAATTCAATCCGGTGTGGGCGAAGGCAGAAGAACTGGGCGTGCTGCTCTTCATCCACCCGTCGAGCCCACAGGAACTCGCCAACCGCTACAAGGGCAACGGCTGGCTCTCGAACGCCATCGGCAATCCGCTCGACACCACCATCGCGCTCTCACATCTGATTTTCGAAGGCACCCTCGACAAATTCCCCGGTCTGAAAATCTGCTCGGCACACGGCGGCGGCTTTCTCGGCTCCTACGCGCCGCGTTCCGACTACTCGTGCATGGTGTCGCCGACCAACTGCAACCCGAACATCAAGCTGAAGAAAAAGCCCACCGAGTATCTGCGCCAGATGTATTTCGACACGCTGGTATTCACGCCCGAGGCGCTGCGCCATCTTGCGGCAGAAGTCGGCGTCAGTCAGCTAATGCTCGGCACCGACTATCCCTTCCCGTGGCAGGACAAAGGTATCGAACACATCATGGCTTCTCCGTTCACCGACGAAGAGCGCATCGCCATGCTGAGCACTACCGCGGCGAAATTGATGGGCATCAAACTCTAAACGTTGACACAGTCACGTCCGTCGCGCCCGACCGTAACAGGCGCGACGGCAATGACAACAGCCGAAGAATCTGCAGAAAAATTGCCGCTAGAGCGGCAATGACGACAACACCGCTGACCTAGCGAGCGGCGGGCCGTGGCAATTACTCGGGCTCGATACCGGCGGCGCGCGCCACCTTCGCCCACTTTTCCATTTCGCTTTTGATATTGGCCGCCAGCTGTTCGGGCGGAATACCCCCCATCTCGACGCCCTCGGCAGCAAAGCGCTCGCGAATCGCCGGCAGCTTGAGAACAATGTTGACCTCCTTCACCAGCCGCGCAACGATGGCAGGCGGTGTACGCGCCGGTGCGCTCAGGCCGTTCCAGGTAATTTGTTCAAAGCCCGGCACGCCCGACTCCGCCACCGTCGGCACATCGGGCGTAACGCTTGAGCGCTTCGCACTTGTCACCGCCAGTGCGCGCAGCTTGCCAGCGCCAACCAGTTGCACCACCGTCGCAATCGGCCCGAAATAGAGTTGCACCTGTGAGCCCAGCAAGGCGGCGATGGCCGGGCCACCCCCTTTGAATGGCACGTGCACGATCTCGATCCCCGTCATCAGCTTGAGCAACTCAGCGCCGAATTGCGTCGGCGTACCGGTGCCGCCTGAAGCAAAATTCAGCGCCCCCGGTTTCGCCTTGGCCAGCGCAATCAATTCCTTGATGTTAGTCACCGGCAAAGATGGCGGCACCACAACAAGATTCGGGTAATAGGTCAGCATGGTGACCGGCGCGAAATCACGCAAGGCATCGAAGGGCACACTTTTATACACGCTCGGAAAAATCGTGATCGAAGACGGCAACAACAGCAGCGTGTAGCCATCGGCGGCGGCCTTGGCCACCATGTCAGTGCCGAGCATGCTGCCTGCACCAGGACGATTATCGATGACCATCGGTTGCCCCAGACGCTCGGTCAGATGAGGCCCGAGCAAACGCGCGGTGAGATCAGTCTGCCCGCCCGCACTTTGCGGCACGATGATGCGCACCGGGCGCACCGGCCACGGCGTCTCCGCCGCCATCGCCGTCGCCATGCCTGTCACGGCAAACGAGCATGCGACTACCGCTGAAACCGCAACTTCACGAATAATTTTTTTCATGGCCGCCGCGTCCATTTATCCATTACAAAACGCTGATTACACACTTACTCATCGCCGGCAGCCCGGGTGGGGCCAAGCGTATTCCAGTTCCACGCGGGCATAACGCACGACTGCCGTCTTTACTAAAATTGGCGTCGCCAGGTGACGCTCAATGAGCCATCACATCAACCGGCGGCCACAAACGCGTCGCCAAGGTAGAGGACGCTGGCGCATGTGTGAGTTTCTGCACCATGACATCCGAATAGGCCTTGATGTCGGGATGCGCGTCCTCATGCGGTAAAAAATGTTCATTGCGCATTGCCAGCGAAGTGAATTCATAGAACACGCCGTGTTTGGCCCAACCGGCGATCGAGCACAGGCGCCGCGTGCGCACGACCCCCGGTAGATCTCGCACCGCCGGCATGCGCCAGTTCGCGTACCAGGCCAGTACATCATCTTCATCACGCCAGTCGATATTGAAGTTGCCAAACTGTATGCACGGCGGTGGCTGCATGCCCTCAGCGTAGTTTTTTGCCGCCGGCCCCTCGACGCGCGCTGCTTCGACCATCACATTAAGGTATTCGCCCTGCCGCAGCGCCAGCATCTGCTGATCGGCGGCCGGCAAAGCCGCATCGAGCTTGCGCCAGTCCGGCTCACCAAATACATTGGCGTCAGCCGCACCGATGATCATGATGTATTGCCGGCCCGCCGGCACTGCCGGATCAGTGCATTTACGCAGCGTGCTTTCGCGCGGCCAGTTGGGACGCTGCTTCTTTTCAACCGCAGCGTAATGCGCCACCCACAAACAGCCATCGCGCTTGAGCAGGGCTGGTAGATAACTGCCGTGCGCCCACGCCAAATAGGCATCAGCACGATCCACCGGCAGGTCGTACCAACTAGCGCGCAGGGCACGATCCATCGCCACCATATTCAACCCGGCCTACTTGCCGTAACGGCGCAGTACGTAACGGATCGGCTTGCACTCGGGCGCCAGGAAGAAGGTCTTCATGCGATCAGTCCACGGTGATGCACCACCGTCTTTCCACGCCTGTGTTGCCTGCACCGCCGGATCAGCCAGGTGGTAGAGCACCAGATAACGGTGGGTGCCTAGCGGCATGCGGAAGCGCCGCGCGTTCAGCACACCCGGCACCTTCGCCAGCGCCGGTATGTGTTCGTCGTCAAACCATGCATTGAATTCAGTATCGACGTTGGGCGACACGTTCATAACGAACATCATCATCCCCTTCGCCTTGGCTGAGCCCTGTTGACGTCCAGGCAGGGTCTGCTCGGCTTCGAAGTGACACATCACCGGGCATTTCTCGAGCATTTCTTTGCGCTGCGGTGTGGCGAGCGGGGCGAGTGTTTTGCGATAGGCTTTGGAACCGAGTACATCGAGGCCCGACAATTCGTAGGTGACGATAGACAGCTTGGGCGCCGCAGCCCCCAGACCCGGCATCGACGAGAGCTCCTCGGCGCTGACCCAGCGCTGGATGTTGAGGAAACCCTTGACACGCTTGCGCGCAGGAATCATCTCCTTGTCATACCAATGATTAAACTTTTCTTCAGAAACACCGGAATAATTGAAGCCTTCAACCAGCATGCCATATGGTTTTGCCATTTTTTCTCCTCGCCTCCATGCAGAGTGCCCGCAGACGTGAATTCGCTGCGACGCGCACTTTTTTTACGATTTTTTTCCATCGTAATGGATAATCCTGGGGGTCGCAAGCACGGTTTATGACGGGTGCGCTTGCCATTCGGCGCCTGCCGCGTTAAGTTCGAGAGCAATATCCGTAGCGTGCCAGACGCACCGTAGCGGAAACTCATCGAGGAGTCATCGGTTTGATGCTAACGCTTCATAGAAGCAGGGTTTTGCTGTGCGCGCTGACGCCGCTCTTGGGCGCGGGCGCCGTTTACGCGCAAGCCTATCCGTCAAAGCTGATCCGCATCGTCACCGCGGCCACTGGCAGCGCCAACGACTGGGGCTCGCGTGTGCTCGCACAGGAACTCACCACAGGTATGGGCCAGCAGGTGATCGTCGAAAATCGCGGCGGCCTCAGCATGGAGAACGTGGCCAAGGCGCCGCCCGACGGCCACACCATACTGGGTTATGGCAGCGCCGCATGGCTGACGCAATTTCTACGTGATGGCGTGAGCTGGGATGTAACGCGTGATTTCATCGCAGTGTCGCTGGCGATGAGCTCGCCAAACATCCTCGTCGTGCATCCCTCACTGCCGGTGAAATCAACCCGCGAGCTGATCGCGCTGGCCAAAGCGCGCCCTGGGCAGCTCAATTACGCCGCCGGCACCATCGGCGCCGCGCCGCATCTGGCCAGCGAACTCTTCAACGCGATGGCGCAGACCAACATCGTGCGCGTCGCCTACAAGGGTACCGGCCCCTCGGTGATCGCGTTGCTCGGCGGTGAAGTGCATTTGATGATCGCTGGCCTCGGTTCGGTGGCCCCGCACATCAAGGCGGGAAAACTCCGCTCACTCGCCATCACCAGTGCCAAGACCTCGGCGCTGGCCCCTGAACTGCCGACCATCGCCTCGGTGCTGCCGGGCTATGAATCCACTTCGGTGCTCGGCATGTTCGTGCCGGCCAAAACGCCGCTTGCGATCGTCAACCGCCTGCAGCAGGAAATTGCACGCGCGGTCAACAAACCCGAGGTCAGGGATTTGCTGTTCAACGCAGGCGTCGAGTCCAACGGCACGACACCCGACGAGTTCGCCGCCTACGTAAAGAACGAGTCGGCGCGCATGGGCAAGGTTATTCGCGAGGCCAACATCCGCGAATAAATCGAAAAAATAGTTTAGGCACAGCGCGCGCAGGGTTTACAGAGAAAAACCGGTAGAACGGAAATGTCCCGCCAGATCGGGCTGCATCAGGCCCCTGGATAGCGCTGTGTTCTGCGTGCCCCCCCCCCCCGCGGCAAAGATTTTTTTAATGGATCCAACAACCGGGAACTGTAATGTCAGACCAGGAATTTCACTACGACGTCTTGATCGTTGGCGGCGGCAATGCCGCCTGTTCGGCAGCCCATGCGGCGCTGGAGAAAACATCGAGCGTCGCTATCATCGAGAAATCAACGCTGCGCGACCGCGGCGGCAACAGCGCGATGACTGGCCACATCCGCTTCGTCTTCAACGGTGTCGAGGATCTGCGCCCGCTGGTGCGCGGCATGTCGGACAGCGAACTGCT
>CAMDSO010000186.1 GCA_945906935.1 Bordetella parapertussis | reverse complement strand
CGCAGTCTTTCGCGCGTAGCCGGATCGTTGACCGCTTTGACCGCTTCGGCGTTGAGCTTGTCGATGATCGGCTTCGCTGTGCCCTTGGCGGCAAACAGGCCGGCCCAGGTGAAGTATTCAAAGCCCGGCACGCCGGCTTCAGCGATGGTCGGTACATTGGGCAGCAGGTCCGAGCGTTTGGAGCTGCCGACACCGAGCGCGCGCACTTTGCCGTCACGTATGTTGCCCAGCACGATTGAGGTGGCGGTGAACATCACGGGGATCTGACCGCCAACGACATCCAGCGCCGCCTGCGTCGCGCCACGATACGGTACATGGTTGAACTTCAGATTGGTGCGTGCGGCAAATACTTCCATCGCGATGTGCTGCGGGCTGCCGTTGCCGCCCGAGGCGTAATCGATGTCGCCGGGGCGCGCCTTGGCCAGCGCAATGAAATCCTTGACGGTCTTGGGCATGCTCGGGTTGGCGATCAACACCCAGTTGATCTGCGCAATCAGACTGATCGGCTCAAAACTGTTGAGCGGATCGTAATTGACCTTCTTGTAGAGATGCGGCGTCATCACGAGACTGCCGTCGTTGACGCCGGCGATGGTGTAACCGTCGGTCGGCGCGCGCGCCGCACGCTCCATGGCGATCAGGCCCGCCGCGCCGGGCTGGTTGTCGAGCACGATCTGCTGCTTGAGGTTGTCCGACATCTTGTTGGCGACGATGCGCAAAATCGCATCCGCGCCGCTGCCGGCCTGTACCGGCACAATCATCTGGATCGGCTTGCTTGGATAGGGTTGTGCCGAGGCGAGGGTGGCGCTGCAGGCGGCGGCAATGAGGGCGGTGCGTAAAGTGTTTTTCATGTTCGGCGTCTTTAAACAGTTAATTATGGGATTTCAGAGAGATGATTTTTTAGAGCTGCTCGCCCGCTTGTTCGGTACGCGGACCGATTATTTCATCTAACCAACTCTTTTTTCTTTCGTGGCCGTGTAATCACGGTCTTTTTTATCTTGCTGGTGGTATCGGAGGTCGTATCGACGAGCGTATCGTTTTTACTGATCACAGTTCTGGCGGTAAATCCAAGGTGTGCCCGCAGTAATTGGACCGCTTTGTCGGCATCGCCGTCGATCGCGGCCTGCATGATCGCACGATGCCGGTCGGTGTCGTTGCCAAGAGGAAAAGCATGGGTAAACGCGACCTGACGGTAGCGGTACGATTGGTCGGCCAGTTGCATGCAAAAATTCAGCATCCAGTGTGAGCCGCAGGCGCTGATTAGTGCGCGGTGAAACTCCCGATGCAGCGGTTCCCATGCCGGGTTGGCTTTGTAACGGTCGCTACTAATCGAGCGTGGCGTGCGCGAAAGGCGGTGATAGGCGATAACCAGACCTTCTTCCCATTCCGCAGTATGGGCTTTTATTGATTCATGCAGCGCCGCACATTCGACGATGCAGCGTGCTTTGGTGATGTCGGCAAGATCAGCTGCGCTGACGGCGGTCACTCGGAAGCCGCGTTGGTCGCGATGTTCAACGAGGCTGTCTGCGGATAGGCGGTTGAGTGCTTCCCGCAGAGGAATGTGACCGGTGTGATAGTGCTTGCCGAGAAATTCGATGCGGAGTTTCTGCCCCGGCTTGAGTTCGCCCGCAAGAATATCCACGCGCAGCCGGTCATAGACGGTGCTGGCGAGTGTGGCGGAGGCGCTTTGATCTCCGCTTGAGATGGCGGCCGGGAATTTTCCTGTAGCGGTTTTCTTGGGCATTTTTTGGGGTCATCACGTAGCGGTGGCATCTTAACGCCGTCACGGTAATTGATCAGATCATTTCTTGTTGCAAAGAATTGGATAACAATGATTGCACCCTAAGGGCAGTTTCTCTCATTAGGTCTGCACAGAGACCATTAAAACCGATTGGCCGTTCCTGATTCTGTTAAATGGTCAACCCGGCGCATGCGTGCCGGGGAGGACTCCCGAAGTGGGGAAGCTTTTTATTCTACTTTCAAATCGGCGGCTTTTGCAGCGACGCCGAAGCGTGCCATGTCGTCACGCATGAATTGTGCAAAGAGATTTCCGGTCAGCAGGCCAAGTTCGGCGCCGGCGTCCAGTATTTTGTCGGCGACAGCTGGCAAGCCTAGAACGCCGGTCAATTTTTCGGTGACCTTGGCAACTATGGCGGCGGGCGTTCCTTGCGGCATCAGCAGCCCGCTCCAGCCGACACTTCGATAGCCTGTGAGTCCCGCCTCTTCGACGGTGGGAACCTGCGGCAATTGCGGTGCGCGATTTTCACCGCCAACGCCGATGGCCCTCAGCCGTCCAGCCCTAATCTGGCTTAATACGGCGGGCATCGGGGTGATCAGATATTGCGCTTCATTGGCAATGACGGCGACCACCGCAGCGCCGCCGCCCTTGTAGTGAATCGGCACTACGCTGATGCGCGCCAGCACATTAAACAACGACCCGGCCAAATGGCTGGCCGAACCGGGGCCTGCGGTCGACATGTTGATTTGGCCTGGTTTTGTTTTTGCGAACTCGACGAGTTCCTTGACATTGCCGGCGCGCAGCGTTGGCACAACTACGAGCACATTATGCGAGACAACGTATCGCGCGATCGGCGTGAAATCCCGAAACAAATCGTAGTTCAGTTTTTTGATTGCATAGGGGGTGATCATCTGCGGACTGCCTACGCCGACCAGCGTATAGCCATCCGCTGCGGCCGCGGCACCGATCGCCATTCCTATGGCGCCGCCCGCACCCGGGCGGTTGTCGACCACCAGTGGCCGTCCCAATGATTCACCCAGCGGTTGTGTCAGCACGCGAATATTCGTGTCGATCGAGCTGCCCGCTTCCTGGGCGATGACCACACGTATCGGTTTTAATGGGTAATTCGTCGCTGGATCGGCGGCGTGCACTGTAAAAGCCGTCAGACTGGCGGCGATGAAGGGCGAAATGCAGGGCCGGGCGGAGATACTTTTGGGCCGCACAAACTGTGTGGCACCGGTTTGCCCTCATTTAAGGAATAACACTTTCTGATTCATATCTCTGCCTTTAAAACCGCTCCAAAACAGGCGCGGACAGACTTGAAAAAATATATATATTTCTGGTAAAGTTGCAGAATCATAGATAAATAAACTCGGCTCTGCAAGGCATAAAAAGTTGCGGCGGGCCATTTTTAATGGAGAAATCGTATGGCGAGAATCAGTTATGTCCATCCCGAAGAAGTTCAGGATCCGGAGATGAAAGAGTGGCTGATGGATGCCATCAACACTGGCAAACCAGGGCCTGAGAATCAGGCGATACGAGCGCACAATAAGGTTGTTATGCGCTCGTTTACCATGCTGCAGAGGACCATGCGTGACGACGGCATACTCGAGCCCGAGTTGCGCGAACTCATGAGGGCGCGTATCGCGACCTCATGGGGCCCGATGTTCAATACCGATTGCCATTACTGAGGGGAAATGAATACCGCACAGTTTGTGCGGGTCAAAGGCCACCGGATGTCGCTGCTTGATGAGAAGCAGTCGTTTTTAACGTCGGATGAGTTCACTCATCGAGAAAAAATTGCGCTGCGCTATTGCGACGCGATAATGCGCAACCCCACCCACGCTGACGATGCTATGTGGGAAGAACTGCATGCTGAATTTACTGATCCGGAATTGGTCGAGCTTGGACACTACATTGGCTATTACTCTGGAGGGCAGCGCTGGTTACTGACATTGCACACTCAGCACGGCGAACTGGCGGCGGAGATGGCTGAACGCAAAGCAAAAGGCGGCGCAAAGTGAGGTGTCGTCTTGCTTGAAGGGCGTGGTCCAGTTTAGAGAGAATGCCGGTATGTAAAGCCGGAAAAAAGCCGGATACTCCCCGGCTTTTTTTCTGCGTGCTGATAAAACGATGGTGAGCAAGCCGGCGGTTACGGGATGGGTTCGAAGCGCGTATATAAATCGAAGCCAAGGGCGCCGTGGCTGATGTGCATGCGCACACTGCTTTTTTTATCGAGTGCATCGGCGGCCTCTTTGGTCAGCTGGTAGCGCTGATACATCCCGTCGCTATGCTTGACCGAGAGCTGCCAGCGGTCGTTCTTGCCTTCTTTGATGCTGTCGATTTCGGCGACGATGCTGCGTTCGGTCGGCGTCGTGTATTGACGATTGAGCCACGAGCCGCCGACGGTGAAGATCAGGGCCAGCGCGAAGGCGGCAATCCACGGTTGGCGGTCCGCGGGTTTGAGGCTGAGTGTGGGCACGATGTGGAAGGTTTGCGTCCAGCCAAGAAAGCCGACCAGCGCACCGATGAAAAAAGCAGAGTTAAAAAAACGCCAGTTTTCCAGCACGTTGTCGTAGAGCGGGGCCTCACGCATGAGGCCGACGGCGCCGAGTATCACGGCGGCCAGCAGCAGGCTGGTGAGGACTTTTTCATCGGGGCGCGCTTGCGGTTCGCTCATAGTCATGCCTTCAGTGTGGTGAAGCCGCGCTCAAGGTCGGCGATCAGATCGTCGCTGTCTTCGAGCCCGACGTGTAATCGCACCAGCGGGCCGCCGGGGTTCCAGCCGGTGGCGGTGCGCATGTTTTTCGGATCGGTGCGGATGGCGAGGCTTTCATAACCGCCCCAGCTCGAACCGATGCCGAACAATTCATAGGCATCAATCATCGCCCCCACCGCCTCCCAGGCGAGCGGTTTCAAGACCACGCCAAACAGCGAGGCGGCGCCGCTGAAATCGCGTTTCCAGATGGCGTGGCCGGGATCGGATTCAAGCGCCGGATACAGCACACGCAGCACCTCGGGCCGTTGCTGCAGCCAGCGCGCCACTTTCAAGGCGCTCTCCTGCTGGTGGCGCATGCGCACACCGATCGTGCGCAGGCCGCGCAGCGCGAGATAGCAATCATCGGGGCTGACCGAAAAGCCGTAATCAGCGACGGCGCGGCGCACCGGCAGCCAGTATTTTTCGTTGGTGACAATCAAGCCGAGCAGCACATCGGAGTGGCCGCCGATGTATTTGGTGCCGGCGTGAATCGAGACATCGACGCCGTGTTCGAAGGCACGAAAGAAATACGGCGTGCCCCAGGTGTTGTCGGAGAGCACTGGAATATTATGGGCGTGAGCAGCGGCGGCGATTGCCGGGATATCCTGCATTTCAAAGGTCAGTGAGCCCGGCGCCTCGCAATACACCAGCGTGGTGTTCGGCCGGATCAGTTTTTCGATGCCGGCGCCGATCAAGGGGTCATAGTATTCAACCTCGACACCATAAGGCGTGAGGCGGCGTTTGCAAAAACTGCGCGTCGGTCCGTAGGTGGTGTCGACCATCAGAATGTGGTCGCCGGCTTTGGTGAAGGCAGCGAGCGCGGCGGTGACGGCGGCCAGCCCCGAGGGCAGGGCGACGGCCTTGTCACCGCCTTCGAGTGCGGCTACCGCCTCTTCCAGTGCGAAGGTGGTCGGCGTGCCGTAGATGCCGTAGCGCATCACTTTGTAATCGTCGGGATGCCGTCCTTCATAGGTGGCGACGTCATCGAAGAGCACCGTCGAGCCGCGATACACCGGCGTGTTGACCAGACCGGCATGCTGTTGCGGATCGCGACCAAGATGGCTGGTTAGCGTGTCGCGCCGGAATCTTTTTTTATCGATCACAGTGGGGGCGGCGGCGGTGCCTGAAATCAAGAGAGCGCTATTCTGAGGGAGGCCTTGCAGGCACGCAACCGCGTTGCCTGGGGCAGGCTACTGTGACATCATCGCGGCACAAAATTCAAGGGATGGTCAAGAGGGTGAATGCGCGCCTGTTGTTATTAATGATGTCGTCGTCTCTGTTATCTGGCGTGGTGTCGGCGCAAACCTGGCCGACCCGGGTGGTGCGCATGGTGACCGGCTCGGTGGCTGGCGGCGGCGCCGATATCACCGGCCGCCCGATCGCGCAGCGCATGAGCGAGCTCCTCAAGCAGCAGGTCATCATCGACAACCGGCCGGGGGCGGCGGGGCTGCTGGCGAATGATCTGGTGGCGAAGGCGGCGCCCGACGGCTATACCTTGTTGCTGACACCCGGTTCCTTTCTCATCATCAGCTCGTATCTGAACGCACGGCCTCCGTATGATCCGCTGACGCTGTTGATGCCGATTGCCCAGGTCGATAGCTATAGCTTCGTGTTGGTGGCGCATCCTTCGGTGCCAGCGAAAAACGCGAAAGAGCTGGTGGCGGTGGCGAAGGCGAAACCAGGTGCGTTGAGTTTTGTGTCATCCGGGGTGGGCAGTAATTTCCATCTCGCCGGCGAACTCTTCAAGCTGCGTGGCAAGGTCGAACTGTGGCATGTGCCGTATAAAGGCAGCCCGCAGGCAATCGTCGATTTGCTGGCGGGGCGTGCGGATGTGATGTTTGTCGGTCTTTCGGCGGTGATGCCGCATATCAAGTCGGGCCGCCTGCGTGCGGTCGGGGTCACGGGGCCCAAGCGCAACCCGTTATTGCCGGATGTGCAAACGGTGGCCGAGTCTGCGCTGCCCGGCTATGAGGTCATCGGCTGGGAGGGTGTGTTCGCGCCGCTCGGCACTTCGCGTGAGATTATTCATCGCGTCAATGCCATGATCAACGAGATTCTGATGACGCCGGAAATGCGCGAACTGTGGGCGAGCAAGGGGGTAGATTTCATTCCCAATACGGCCGAACAGTTTGCCGTCAAAGTACGTGAGGATTACGAAAACGTCGGCCGCTTGATTAAGGCCGCCGGTATCAAAGCCGAACAATAA
>CAMDSO010000185.1 GCA_945906935.1 Bordetella parapertussis | reverse complement strand
TGAAGTCGCGCCC
The DNA here is from genome assembly GCA_945906935.1 of Bordetella parapertussis. Lineage (GTDB taxonomy): Bacteria > Pseudomonadota > Gammaproteobacteria > Burkholderiales > SG8-41 > PALSA-1004. Next base: position 6,700 of record CAMDSO010000185.1, on the reverse strand, counting down.
TGATGCCGCCATCGAGTGTCACCAACAGGTTGGCGGACTCCTGCACTATTATCACCGCAAGGCGGCTTGAGTTTTTCGTTTTGGCGCGGCGGGGTAGGGTGCTTCATCGGCGCGCTATTGTGTCCGTTCGTTTCGGCGGTGTTGGCTTGCGCCCTGTGCGCATCAATGCCCAGGATTTTTGTCGACTAGCCTAGTCTACAGTCGAGATCGCGGTAATAAAAACGCTGCTGTTTTTACGGAAATCAGCACCGATAAATATTTTGACTAAACGGGGGGCAGAGCAGACGTCGGCGCTCCTCGCGGCGGTCAATTCGCCGAAATGAAATAGTTACTCACCCCATTGCCGCTAATCCTACTCCATTGAAGGGAACTTACCCCCCCCCATTCCAAAGAGTCCCCGCGTCCTTGATGACCTTGCCCATCTTCGCCATGTCGGCGCGCATGTAGGCGGCCAGAATGTCAAAACCAGCGCGCCAAGCACGGCGAGCCGGACAAGGGGATTTACGCTGACGGACATTTCTTTTCTCCGCTGAAAATGCGCTGACGCCTACTTCCGCGTTGATCAATTCCCGGGGGACAGCGGCTTTGCGCGCAGGCTGGCAACGTTGGGGGCCATCACGATGCCCGGCTTGCCGGCCAGCGCTTCGTAATAGTGTGCCGCCAGTGCGAGGTCCTGCAATGCCGTGCCCACCGACTTGAAGATGACGAGTCCGCCGGATGGCACGCCGGCGGCGCCGGTCACGACCTGCGCGAGTGTGCTGCACTTTGATTCCGGCAATTCGCCGGCGGCGGCCGCCAGTCGCAGTTCGCCGGCTTCCTCAATAGCGTGCAGTGAATCGACAATGACGAGGCCGGCGTTGCGAAAACATTGCAGGTCGAGTTCGGCGAAGTGTCGCCGGGTGTTGCCGACTGCGCAGAGCAGCCGGCAGTCCTGCAGCCACTTGCCGTAGACCACGGGGTCGGCGTTGCGCGCATTGCTGGCGGTGATTACCACCTGGCGTCCGCGCACGGCGTCCGCTGCCGAAACCGCCGGCGTCACCGGCAACCCGAGCCTGGCCGACATATCAATCGCAAACACCTCGCGGTTGGCGGGCGTCGGACTGTAAACCGTTGCCGCTTCGACCGCATACACTGCGGCGAGGCTTTCGAGCTGGGTACGCGCCTGGTTGCCTGAGCCGATGATGCCGATGCTGACCGGCTCGTGGATCGGCACTTTGCGCGCGGCCACGCCGCTCGCCGCGCCGGTTCGCAGGTCGGTAATGAGGCGCCCGTCGATCATGGCGAGCAGTTCGCCGTCCTTCAGGCGATAGAGCAGAACGACATAGCGCGTACCGACGCCCTTGATGCTGTGGTAGGCCTTCATCGCGCAATAACCGGCTGCGCTGTCCGCCGCGATCAACACGCGCATGGCGCCGCCGTCGAAGTCGGTGGTGAATTTCGGCGACACCGAGGTCCCGCCGCCGGCTTCGCGGGCCAGCGTTTTCTCCAGCAGATCGATGGCCCCGCGCATGTCCAGCACACCGTCGATCGCCGCGATGTCGAGCATGGCTATCATGGTCATTGTTTGGCGTAGCCGAGGTCTGTCAGTACCGACTTCGAGGTTTGATATTCGGTTTCGAGGAATTTTGCGAAATCGCGGCCGTGCAGGAAAACGCGTTCGCCTTCGTTCGCATCGATTGATTTTTTCCATTCGTCGGTCGCCGACATTTTGGTGAAGGCGTCTTCCCAAAAGGCGGCCTGCGCGGCCGTCAGGCCCGGCGCGCCGAAGACGCCGCGCCAGTTGGTGGTGAACTGCGCGTCGGCCCCCGCTTCGCGAAAAGTCGGCACCTGACCGAGGGGGCCCGGCTGACGCTGGGTTGCGCCGATCGCAAGCACGCGCACGGAACCCTGCTGCAGGAAGGGCAGCGCGGCGGTCGCCGACGACGCCACCGCCTGGATATGGCCGCCCGCCACGCTGAGATAGGATTCGACGTTGGTCTTGAAGACGATGACCTTCAATTGTTTGGGATCGATGCCGGCGGTTTTCGCCACCTGCGACAGCGTGACGTGATTGGTGCCGCCGCGGCTGACGATGCCGAACGACATCGACTGCGGATTGGCCTTGAGCTTTGCCAGCAGCTCGCGCACCGTCTTGATCGGCGAATCCGCGGCGACGGAGATCACGCTGTACTCGGTCATCAGCAGGGCGATCGGCGCGAGGTCCGTGTATACCTGCTGGGTCAGGCCGGTAATCTGCGTCGTGAAAACCGACGATGTTGAATACAGCAGGTAATGCGGATCTTTGGCGTTTTGGCGCAGATAGACGGCACCCAGCGTCTGGTTGCCGCCGGCCTTGTTGATAACCACGATTGGCGTGGCCACCAGCTTGTTGTCCTGCAGGCACTTCTGAATCAGCCGCGCCATATTATCGTTGGCGCCGCCGGCGGCAGTCGGCAGTATGATTTCAACGGCTTTGCTTGGCCGCCACGCGGCCTGCCCCCAGGCGCCGGCGGCCAGGCTCAGACCGCATGCCGCGGCAAACAGCCGCAGGAACATTCTGTGTGTTATGTCTTTTCCGGCCGTCCGCATCGTTTGTACTCCGCCCGGCTTACCAGCCGCGCGGTTCGCCGCTCAGATAAGGAAAGGCCGCAACGCGCGCAGCCAGCAGGCCCGCTGCGGGTTCTTCCATGCCGAGTGCGGGGAGCCGCGGTTCGCCGCAGGCCCGCCCCATCGCCCGCATCGCCGTCTTCAGGCCGCCGTGGCCGCCCAGTTTGACGAGGTGGTGCAACTCGGCCATGTCTTCCTGAATCCTGCGCGCTTCCTTGAATTTCTGCTGGCTGCAGAGATCGTAAATCTGGCGCGCGAGTTTGGGCGCGACGCTGGCGAGCGGCGAAAACGCGCCGTTGCCGCCGACCACGCCGGGCGGCACCATGAAGTCGGTGCCGGCCACGAGTTGAAAGTCGGGGCGGATTTCGCGCCCGAGCGAGAGGGTTTCAACCATGAACACGAAGCGCATGCTGGCATCGACCAGACCGGCGACGTTGTCGAGGCGCTTGACCACATCCAGCACGGTTTCCGCCGCCAGATGTGTGCCGGCGTCTTCAACCACCGGCGTGCAGATGAAAAACGGCAGCTTGGTGGCGGAGCCGATGGCCACCAGATGCTCGGCAACCATATCCGGGCGCGGGTGCCAGAAGTACGGCGGGTGCGAGGCAATCGCGGCGGCACCCAGCGTGGCAGCGAATTTTGCGCGCTCTACGGCAATCGCGGTGCCGGGATCGCTGATGTGGACGATGACCGGCACGCGGCCATTGACATGTTTCAGCGCGAATTCGATCAGCTTGCGTAGCTCGATTTCAGTCAGGCTGAGGTCTTCGGCCTGCGGCATCGGCAGGGCCAGCGCGTCGGCGCCGTTGCGCAGGTGAAAGTCGAGAATGCGTGCATAGAGATCGTAATCGATGCTCTGGTCGCTCTTGAAGGGCGTGACGGGAACGTGCACCAAACCGGGTTTGAATGTATTCATGGCGTATTCTTCCTCGAAAAAATTACCAGCCGTGCGGCTCGGTATCCATCACGCCGAGCGCTTCCAGTTGGCTGCACAGGAAGGCGACGCGTTCCTTGGTTGCCGTCGGCAGGGGCGGACGGGTGGGGCCGACCGCGCGCCCCATCGAAATCATCGCGCCCTTGAGCGACGACGGATACTGGTTGGTGAACAGGCGGTAGAGCTTGGTGATTTTGTACTGGCAGGTGCGCGCGGTTTCCCAGTCGCTTGCTTCGAGCGCGGCAAAGAAGCGGTTGCAGAGGCCCGGCGCAATCGCGCCGCAGGACGAGAATGAACCGGCCGCGCCCAGCGGGTACGACGCCAGCAGATGCTCGAGGCCCATGATGATGACGAACTCAGGCCGCATGCGCAGCGCCACGCGCGAGATTTCCGTGAATTTTTCGCTGTGGAAGCTGGCGTCCTTCATGCCGATGTAGTTCGGCAGGCGTTCGATCAGGCGCGCCACCAGTTCGCTGGTGAATTCAACGCCCTCGCCGTTGCGCCACGGCGAGTTGTAGGTCAGCACCGGCAGATCGGTATGCGTGCCGATGCGCACGATCGAGCGAAAGATCTCTTCCTGCGTCGGCCGCCGGCAGTAGGGCGAAATCGTCAGGATCATGTCGGCGCCGGACTTCTGCGCGTGCCGCGCGAGGTCCAGCGAGTCTTCTTCCGACAGGCTGCCGACGAAAAGCGAAACGGGCACGCGCTTCGCCACGGTTTTTATCAGCACCTCCGCGCCGAGTTTGCGTTCCGCCATGGTCAGGTTGGGCGATTCCGCCTTGTGATGCGGCCAGGCGATGGCGGGCGCGCCGTTGCGGACGTGAAAATCGACCATTTTGGCGAGGCCGTCGTAGTCGACGCTGAAGTCGTCATGCAGAGGGGTGACGGGCGCCTGCATGACGCCCTTAAGGACAAACGGCAGTTTCTTTGCCGGCGTGGCCGGGGGGGCGGTGAGGACCGTGGACATGGCTGGGGTTCCTTTTGGTTCGCCGATTTGTTCGCGCTTTTTTCTCGTGTATGGCCGCGTCGGCGCGGTAACACAGACCATCGCCGGCGATTCTATAAACATCGCGGTGGTGCGGTAAGGCTTCGCGGCCTACAATCACTGTTAAGACAGACCTTAACTATGGGCGGGTTTGATGGACCGGCTGCACGGGATTCTGGTGTTCCTGCGGGTGGTCGAACACGGCACCCTGAGCGGCGCCGCGCGCGCGCTGGGGGTCACCACGGCGGCGGTGAGCAGCACGTTGAGCCGGCTCGAGCAGCAGCTCGCGGTACGCCTCTTGATCCGCACGACGCGCCGGCTCAATACCACGCCGGAGGGCGCAGAGTTCTACGCGCGCTGCAAACAGATCACCGCCGATCTTGCCGAAGCGGAGGTGGTGGTCGGGCGGGCCGGCCGGCTGGCGACCGGGCGACTGCGCGTGCGTTTGCCGCTGACCCTCGGGCGCATGTGGATCGTGCCGCACCTGCCGCGCTTCATGCGCGAACATCCCGATCTCGCCATCGACGTCGTCTGCATGGATTTTGTGCCGTACACGATCGAAGACGGACTCGACATGTCGGTGCAGACCGGCGAGCTGCACGATTCCAGCCTGGCCGTGCGGCGGCTGGCCACCACCCGTTATGTGATGTGCGCAGCACCGGCCTATTTCGCTGCGCGCGGGATGCCGGCAACACCCGAGGATCTCAACAATCACACCTGCATCGCCTACCGCCGGCCGCGCAACGGCCGCGTGCGCGAATGGCGCATCGTCGCCGGCGGGGCCGTGCGCCAGATCACCATCAACAGCCCGATGATCTTCAACCGGATCGAACTGATGATAGAGGCGGCGAAGGCCGGCTACGGCCTGATCCAGGTGCCGGAGTGTTATGTTCAGCCATACATCGCCAGCGGGGAACTGGTCGAAACGCTGTCTAGCTACAAAGCCGGCGGTTATCAGATCTCGGTCGTTTACCGTCAGCAGCAGCGCCTGGCACCCAAGGTGCGCGTGTTCATGAACTTTCTGGTGTCCCTGTTTAACCCGCAGCCATGGGACGATCCGCGCGACGGCCTGCGTGTGGGTGTTGCGCGAACCAGAAAAACCGCGAGGTTGCGGTAGGCCGGCTGCGCCGTGTTCTCTGCAAGGTGATCGCGCGGCAGCGAAGATGCTGTTGTTTTTCCGGAAATCGGTGGCGATGGATATTTTGACCGTACGAGTGCAGCCATGACGCGCTTTTGCCGCCTGCTAGCCCTGTTCGCCAGCGTTGTCCTGAGCGCTGTGTGTGGCCTGGCGCTCGTGCGCGGCCAATGCCGGGTAAGCACTTCAACGCATTAAAGCCCGGGTGCCGCCTTTTCGCACAAGCGCTTTGGAATTAAAAAGGGAGTCGCCAAGGCCCCAAAGTTTGCCACCGCGGCTATGTCCAAAGAGCGCGCCGACGCATCGCTACATCGATTCCAAATCAGCAAAAACCGATTTCTTCACGGATTCTTAAGTTCATTCTGCGTTTTCATTCCCCACCGCCCGACCAAATTACTTCTCGAACCTGCTGCCTGTAAGTCATTGAAAATACTCGAAGTGGCGTCGCGAGCGCTCGCGTCCCTACTGATAACAGAGAGAGGAATTTGGGTGAATCGGGCGGAAAATCGCGCCGTCCAGGACGCGACGCGCGCGACGTCATTGCGGTTTTCACTGGGGGAGCGGGCAAAAAAAATCCCAACTGATAAGAGTTGGGACTTTGAGTATTGGTGGCAGTTTGAAATATGAAACGACGTCCGCAAGCACTCAGAAATCGAGCATAACTTTCTAAATTTACGTGGCGCAATCAAGACCCCGCCCGTGCTGCGCCGGGTGATGCCGCTGGATTGGCGGGAGCAGTCTGTATTGTGGTCGCAGTAGTCGTCGCATCGCGTGCGCAATGGGGCCGGTACGGATGGCGCGGCGGTAGATCCGCCTGCGCTGTGGGAGGAGCAACGTGCTGCTATTTCCGCAGAATGTGAAGTCGCACTTGGATGACGCTATCGAATGTCACGAACGGCTTGGCGAACTCCTGCTCTACCATCACCGCAAGGTGGCTTGATTTCGTTGGAGCAGGGTAGGGTGCTGTTGTTGTCACTGCGAGTAGCGACAGGCGCCGCCGTGGTGTCTGGTCGTTTTGGCATGGCCACTGCATAACTGCGCTCATGAATTACCCGTATTA
>CAMDSO010000184.1 GCA_945906935.1 Bordetella parapertussis | reverse complement strand
GGTGGACGGGGCGTGGCGGTAACGGAGGGGGGCGGAGACTGGTGCGCTGAAAAACAACGGGGAGCCCGCGGCTCCCCGTTTTTGCAGCAGCGGCTACCTTATTATTTAAGCAGAACGCTTTGTTCGTTTTGCAGCACTTTCATGACTTTTGGGCGCTGCAGCATACGATCTTTGAAGGCCGTGTAATGCGCGAGCTCCGCCATCGGCAGTCCGCCGCGCAGTCCCCAGCCATAGAACACCAGGCAGTAACCGTCGGCCACCGTGAACTGGTCGCCCATGATCCATTGTTTGCCGGCGAGCAGGCCATCGATTTCCTGCAAATTGGCCCAAAACGATTGTTTACCCAGTGTCTTCACGCTCGTTTGTGCGGCCTCGCCCTCGGCGAATCGTTCGGAGCGCATGTAGCGCTGATAGGAGGGATGCACGACATTGGAAAACCACGCCATGGTGGCGATGCAGCTGGCTTCATCCACCGCATCAGTCGGCATCAATTTGGCTTCAGGGAAACGCCGCCCCAGATATGCCAGGATGGCGGTGTTCTCGGTAATGATGCGTCCGTCCACCGCTAGTGCCGGTACTTTGCCGCGCGGATTGATCTGCGCGTATTCGGTCGACTTCTGTTCGCCCTTGGCAATCAATACCGGATGTTCGGTATAGGCGGCGCCGCATTCTTCGATGCCGATGTGTGAGGCCATCGAGCAGGCGCCAGGACTGAAATAAAGTGTAAGCATAAAAATTTCCTCTGTAGTAATGAGCGCCGCCGTAACGGCTATTGGAAATACCTGCCACCGTTGGCCAGATAACACTGGCCGGTGATATAGCCGGCCTTGTCGCTGGCCAGATAGACCATCAGTGAAACGATTTCCTCCGCCGTGCCCATGCGCGACTGGCCCGGGCGCAGCGGTTTGTTGTGTTCGTCTGGATCAAGGTCGAGGCGTTGCACGCCGCCGGGGCCGATGCAGTTGGCGGTGATGTTGTGCGGTGCGAACTCGCGTGCCAGCCCGCGCGTCAGACCGACGATGCCCAGCTTGACCATGGATTTCGCCGGCGGCCCGCCGATGTAGGGCGTCACACCGGCGATGTTGATGATGCGGCCGTATTTTTTTTCCATCATCAGCGGAATCACCTGCTGGCAGATATGGAAGGGCCCGGTCAGATTGACGGCGATGTTTTTGTGCCAGCCGTCGAGCGTTTGCTCAAGAAATTTTACTTCATGACGGTTACCGGCGAGATTGATGGCCACTTCGACGCCACCCAGTTCAGCCCGCGTTTTGGCGACAAAGGCTTTCACCGCCCCGCCATCGGTGACATCGCATTTTTCAGCGACGACTTGTGCGCCGAGTGCACGGGCTTGTGCGGCCACCGCATTGAGTTCGTTGATACGTGTGCTGGTGCAGATCGCCAGATTAGCGCCTTCGCGCGCGAAGGCAATTGCCGCGATGCGGCCCATGTTGCGACTCGCGCCAGTGATCAGCACGGTCTTGCCTTTGAGGCCGGTATCCAATGGTCTTCCCCCTTGTTTTGCCCTGCATTCTAGCCGCTTGGGCCGGAGCACACCACGCGCGCCATGCAGGGCGTGCGCGCCATAGGATCGGTGCGGCTGCAGCGGTCTACGATCGCGCAGGTGCGCGAATCGGGCGCTTACAGTTGCGCATATGGACTAACATCGGCGTCACAAATGTGACATTGCGATAAGCGCTCTGGCCAAATGCAACACTTGGATATCCGTATAGAGTCATGCTGGGCAATTTGATTAATCAGTTCCTGCGCCGCTGGCGTCGCACGCCGGCGTTTCCGCTGCAAACGCCGGCAGCCGCAATGCGCTTGGACCCGTGGCTTGCAATGGCCGATGCAGGCGAACTTGATGCCGCGCTAAGCGGCCTCGCTGCGCTGCTCGACGGTTCTGTTGCGGATGCCGAGGTGCATGTCGAAATCGCGCGTCTTCGCTACACGAGCGGCGATGCCGCTGGCGCCGCGCAGGCGCTGCAGGCTGCGCTGGCATTGTGCCCCGACCTCGCGTTGTGTCACGCCAATCTCGGACATATGGCGGTCGATCGCCTCGATCCGGCAGCAGCAGTTGCTCACTATGATGCGGCACTGGCCATCGATCCGTCGCTGCTGGCGGTCGAGCTGGCGCGCGCCGGTGCGTTGTTGCAGGCTGGTGATTACACGAGGGGCTTTGCCGCCTACGAATGCCGCTGGAAAAGTGTGCGTGTCAGCGAGCGTAGTTTGGTTCTCGGGCAGCCACGCTGGGACGGCCGGACCGATCTGGCCGGCAAAACGGTACTGGTGTATGCCGAGCAGGGTTTCGGCGACACCCTACAGTTTGCGCGGTTCGTGCCGGCGCTGATCGCGCGCGGTGCGCGGGTGGTGCTGCAATGCCAGCGCGAACTGGTGTCGCTGTTGCGCGCCACGTCCGGCCTCGCGGAGGTTGTTGTCAAAGGCGATGCATTACCAGCCTTTGACTGGCAGATTCCGCTGGCAAGTTTGCCCCTGGCCTGCGGCACGACACTGGCTACACTGCAGGCACCGCGATTTTATCTGGCCGCCGACGCTGGCAAGGCAACGCAGTGGCGCGAACCGCTGTCGTCGTTGCAAAGACCGCTGGCTGGAGTCGTATGGGCGAGTCGTTCGGAGGCGGCGGATGCCGTCCAAAAAACGCTCACCATCGAGGCATTGTTACCGTTGCTCAAAGCGGGGTCCGGTCATCTCGTAAGCCTGCAAACCGGTATTGCCGCGGGCGGCAATGAAGCGCAGGTGTTGGCAGATTACGGTGTGCCGGATTTGGCAGCGCTGCTGCATGACTTTAGCGATACGGCGGCGTTGATCGCCGAGCTTGATCTGGTGGTCACGGTTGATACCGCGGTGGCGCACCTGGCCGGCGCGCTCGGCAAACCTTGCTGGGTACTGTTGCAACGCAATCCGGACTGGCGCTGGATGCTCGCGCGCGATGATTCGCCGTGGTACCCCTCGGTGCGCCTGTTCAGGCAAACGCGGCGTGGTGACTGGTCGCCGGTTGTTGATGCCGCCGGCTTGGCCTTCAGCGCGTGGACTGCTGCCACAGCGCGTTGAATGCCTACTCCTCAGACGCCGGTGCCGCCTTTGGATTAACATAGTCTGCTTCGCAACAGCCGCAGAAAGCCCGCAATGTCCGCATCCATCCTGCTCTATAACCCGACTGCCAGCCGCGCCGAAAGCGCGGCTATGCAACAGCACATACTGGGCGAACTCGCCGGCAAGGTGGTCGGTTTTATCGACAATGCCAAACCGAACTTCGATCATCTGGTCGATGATCTGGCCGAGTTGCTGACCGCCCGCTACGGTGTGGCAAAAATTATCAAGCGCAAAAAACGTGCGGCTTCGGTGCCGGCTGATGAGGCGGTATATCGCGAACTGGCCGAACACTGCGACCTTGTCATCACCGGTTCCGGTGACTGAGGGTCATGCTCGTCGTGGAGTGTCCACGACAGTGTGGAAATCGCTAAACGCGGTCGTGCCGCGGTCGCTATTTGTTCCAGCGCATTTATCACGCTGGGTCGTGGGCAGGCGCGGGCACTCGGCCATGCCGCGTTGCCGATTGCCGTGATTGCGCACCCGTTTGGCGCGCGCACGCGCGCCGAGGTGCGCACGCTCGCCGAGAGCTGTGTCGTTGAAGTCGTCAGGTTGGCTACCGGGCAGCCGCAGAAATGAGTGCCCTGAATTCAGGCAACGCCGCACAACTGATCGAGGCCCCCGACGACCTCGACGCCATCAACCGCCTCTATCGCGAACGCCAGTGGAGTGACGGGCTGCCGATCGTGCCGCCGACGCAGGCGCGTGTGCTGCGCATGCTCGAAGGCACGACGCGCCGGCGTGACGAAGTGGTGGCCGTGGTGGCGCCAGGCTTTGCCAATGCCACGGTCGAGAATATTGCCATCAACGCGGTGATGGCGGGTTGCGAGCCGGCGTATCTGCCGGTGCTGATCGCCGCGGTCGAGGCGTGCGCTGATCAGGCTTTCAATCTGCAGGCGATTCAGGCCACCACCAATCCGGTGGCGATCTGGGTCATCCTCAACGGACCGTTGGCGAAAACGCTCGAAGTCAATGCGACCTTCAATTGCATTGGCGAAGGCGCGTGGGCCAATGCCACCATTGGTCGCGCGCTGCGGCTCGTGCTGCGCAACGTCGGCGGCGCGCTGCCCGGTGAAATGGATCGTGCGGCACAGGGCCAGCCCGGCAAATATACTTTTTGTTGCGCGGAGAACGAGGACGACAGTCCTTGGGAAGCCTTGCACGTCGAGCGTGGCTTTGCCAAATCCACGAGTACCGTCACCGTGGTCGGCGCCGAAGGCACGATGAATATGAATTCGCACAGCAAGGATGCGGCCGAACTAGTGCACGTGTTTGCGCAAACCATGATTCATCCGCCGAGCAATGAATACACGCATGGCGGCGAACCGTGGCTTATGCTCGGCCCCGAGCACGCCGACATTCTGCAGCGCGGCGGTATCGACAAAGCTGAATTGAAGCGCCGTCTGTGGGAGGCGTCGAAGATGCGTGCGGGTTTGATGTCGGGCCGTGATTTGCAACGTGTGCTCGATTCGCGTACTGATGAATTGGGGCCGATCACCCACGACACGCTGCTGCCGATTTCCACCAAGCCGGAGGAGATTTGCATCATGGTGGCAGGCGGGCCCGGTACGCACTCCGTCTATATACCGTGCTTTGGTAATTCGTTTGCGGCGACACGCGAAATCACGTCTTAGCCCCAGGCATGGAACGGGGAATCTATTGTGTTTTTACTGTGGCAGTAAAGTGCTGTGACCGGAGTTAATAATCTTCAGGAGTCCAACGGTATGACACACATTGAGTTTTACGATCCTTCGGGCGCGCTAGAAGTTACACAGACACACGCGCCGCGATTGGCGACGCTGGCCGGTAAACGTATCGGATTTGTCAGCAACGAACAGTGGCAGGCGTTTCGCACGTTGCCGTTGCTTAAACAATTATTCGAGGCGGATTTCCCTGGCATCGAAATGCTGCCGATCGACGCCTTCCCGCAGGGCAACGGCCTGATTGGCGAAGCAGACACCGCGCGCAAGGTCAAAGCCGCGGGCGTTGACGCCGTTATCATCGGCAACGCGGCCTGAGGGTCCTGCGCTACAGCGTGCGGCCGTGCAGCCGCACAACTTGAAATACTGGGTATCCCGACGGTTACGCTGACGCGTACCGATTTCGTCGGCGTTATGAAAAACGCCATCAGCGGGCTTGGTCTGCCGCCGGAATCGGCGATGATCACGTTTCCGATTGAACTGTTTCTGCCGGGCAGCGACATCAGTGCGATCGAGACGCGCAAACGCGAGTTTTATAACGGGCTCTTGAAGTGGAAGCCTGAACACGCCCAAGCGTCCGGCGATGAAGCGCCGTTGATCGTTGTCGAGGGGGCGGATTACGAAGAGGCGCTCGATCGCGCCAACCACTTGATGATCACCAACCTGTGGGGCGACGGGCTGCCGGTATGGCCCGCCACCCCCGCACGCGTTGCGCGCATCCTGCGTGGTAGCGTGCTGCCGCGCACGCATGTGATCGGCAAGTTCCCGCCGCGCGGTGGTGTCACCACCGTTGAGACCTGTGCGATTACGCTGGCGATGGCCGGCGGGCGCGCTGAATATCTGCCGGTATTGATTGCGGCGGTTGAAGCGTTTCTGCAGCCCGACGTTAATGCGGAACAACTGCAAGCCGCCTCGGGTGGCGCTTATCCGGTGGTCATGGTCAACGGTCCGATCGCGAAGCAGATCCGCTTGAATTCCGGCTTCGGTTGTCTGGGCCCCGATCCGCAGCGTCCGGCGGGGGCAAGCATCGGTCGTGCCTTGCGCTTGATCCAGCAGAACGTCGGTGGCGCGCTGCCGGGCATCGGTGCGATGGCCAACTACGGCAGCATGCGTTACACCAACATTGTGTTCGCCGAAGATGAAGACAATCTGCCGCCCGATTGGCCGACGCATGCGACCGAGCGCCACGGTTTCGCACGCGGCGCGAATTCGATTTCGCTGGCGTTCTCCAATAGCGCCACCAACATCCGCCGCCGCGGTGCTAAAAAAGAAACCGCCGAGGAAGACACTAACCAGGGCATGCACCGCATGGCGGATTTCATGCGCACGCCCAACCTCACCAACTTGCTCGGTTACCAGCAGGGCACACCGGGCATTTTGTTGATACCCGGTGTGGTGGCCAACACGATGGCGCGGCTTGGCTGGACCAAACCGAAGATGCGCGAATTCTTCTTTGAGCATTCGCGCATTCCCATGAAAGACCTGGTGCGTGCCGGTGGCCCGGCCTGGGTTGAACAGGACCCTGATCCGAAAACACGCGAGAGCCTCAAGCTCGATCCGTGGCCGCTTACCGCCAAGGCGGAGAACTTCATCATCGTCGTCGCCGGTGGCGGTCATCCGACCAACAGCCACTGGCTGCAGGGTTATAGCCCGCGCGTCATTGGCCGTGAAATCCGTTTGCCGGAAACCTTTGATGAGTTGTTGCGCGATGCTGATCGCGATCTCGGCTGCGGTTCGGACGCCTGCATGATTTGATAAAGCCGTGTGTTTTCCGGAAGGTGACTGTGGCGCATGCGCGCCTCGCGCTGGTTGTTCCGTTTACGGGTGGCTGCCCCGTACCGTCTTTACCGCAGTTTTGTAGCGGCTTTGAGCTGCGCCCATTTTGCGTTTTAATGGTGGCTCTACGCATAGACGGCGTCTTTAAACGCCGCAGCGAAAAAGTGGGAGGAGAAAGTCATGCGGACAACGATCTGTGGTGGCCTGCGTCATCTGCTGCTTGCGTTTTTTTTAATCGGCG
>CAMDSO010000183.1 GCA_945906935.1 Bordetella parapertussis | reverse complement strand
CGTGGTGAAGGCAACAGATTTTCGGATATTGGCGACCGCTTAGCTGCCTCGAAGATGGGGCGCCGCCGGACATCCTGACCTTGCCTGCAGGCATTGCACCTTTGCGTATCTGTTCGTAAGAAGATGGGACTGGCTCAACATCGATTTGGGTGAACTTGCTGATTTCTAGAAACTGGCGCAGGCCTATGGCCGCATGACGGACACCGAGCTGAGGGCCGCCCTGAATCAGGGTGACGTCGTGACGCCGGCGCCCGAGACAGTCAGCTATCCTGTCTTGCTGGACGACCTGCCTGCGCCCGTGCTCCGTGCGTATCCCAAGTACACGGTCGTCTCCGAAAAATTTCAGGCGCTGTGCGTCCTCGGCATGGCAAACAGCCGCATGAAAGACTATTTTGACCTCTGGATGTTGCTGCACGATCGCAATCTGGATGACGTGGAGTTGGTGCGAGCGATCCAGGCCACTTTTACTCGTCGTCGAACCGCGCTGCCCGAAGGTGTACCCGCCGGGTTGAGCGACGCATTTGCCACGGATGCCGGCAAGTTGACACAGTGGCGCGCCTTCGTGACGAAGAACAAGCTCAATCCCATTGCGCTGGATGAACTGGTAAGGTTTTCGTAGCCAGCGTTTTCATGTGACGGTAAAAGTCCTTTTGCTCAAGGAGGGCGCCGCAACCGGTCAGCTCGGCGCTGAAGCGCTAGGAGGCGAACGCTCTCTAAAGCGACATTTGCTGCGTAGCAAGCTTTTCTGATTCCGCGAAGTTCTACCTTCGCAGCATCGCTGGCCCACGATGCAAGTCATCGGTGAACCGCCCCTGGTTTCGTGGAGGCTGTTGGGTTGGGCGTTCCACTGGGGCGAAGCCCTTGAATCCGCTTGCGAACACATTTTGGCCAGCGTTGGCGCCAGCGTGATAGCATTGCTATCAGTTTGAAAAAGGGGTGATCCTATGCCTGACTTGCTTGTTCGTGGCGTCGACGAGACGCTTGTCAAGGCGCTCAAGGCGCGTGCTGGCGCAAATGGCCGAAGCGCCGAGGCTGAACATCGGGAGATTCTGGCCGAGGCCCTAGCGCGCCCGCGCAGACGCAGTCTAGGCGAAGTGTTGGCTTCGATGCCCGACGTCGGTACAGATGCGGATTTCGAGCGCGTCGAGTCCAAAGGGAAAGCGCCGCGTGTATTTGATTGACACCAACGTTATCAGCGAGGCACGCAAGAAGGCGAAGGCGAACGCCGGCGTCATCAAGTTCTTCAATCACGTTGCGAGTACGGGGGAAGCGGTCTATCTGTCAGTCGTCACGGTGGGCGAGCTTCGTCGCGGCATCGAACTCATCCGGCTTCGCGGCGACGCCGAGCAGGCGACCTTGCTGGAAGAATGGCTGACTATCGTGCTCGATGAGTATGCGGACAACGTCCTCGCCTTCGACGCCGACGCTGCGCAGATATGGGGACGACTGAGGGTCCCGAACCCCGAACACGCCTTGGACAAGCAGATCGCAGCCACCGCTTTGGTCCACGATCTGACAGTAATCACGCGCAATACGGCGGACTTCGAAGGTACCCGTGTGAGGGTCATGAATCCCTTCGTGTCCGCAACGCCGGGGCGATGAGGTCCCTGGCGGTCGCTCGCGGAACAGGCGATCCGCGCATGGGTTGGTCCTTCCGCTTCATCGATCTCCCTGCCGGTAGGTAGGTGCCAAATTCAAGCCACGATGCATGAGGCTCTGGGCAACATTCGGTTCGACCGCGTGGTCTGGTCACCAATCGCTGCAGTCCGTCGGCGCGTATCCTGCCGCGCCTGCAGCCATGCAGCGCTTGCCTTGGCATGTAACAATCACGCCTCTGCGGCGGCTGTTACGCTGCTCTCATATTTTGGGATGGCGTTCTGCATTGTGAGGAAATCCGGATTGGCACTCATCGTCTACGGGATCAAGAATTGCGATACGGTCAAAAAGGCCCGTCTCTGGCTGGACACGCAAGGCATCGCCTATGATTTTCACGATTACAAATCGGCTGGTATCGAACGGGCGCGTTTGGCGTCGTGGTGCGAGGTCGTGGGCTGGGAAACGCTGCTTAATCGCGCCGGCACGACCTTTCGAAAGTTGCCGGATAGTGCGAAGCAAGTCGCGGGTGTTGAGGCGGCGATGGTCCTGATGCTGGCGCAGCCGTCCATGATCAAACGCCCGGTCATTGAGCACGACGGTGGGTTGCTGGTTGGATTCAAGGTGGATCAGTATGAGCAGGCCTTGTTGGCCCGGCAGGGTGGCGCGCCGCGGTCATGAACGACGCCGATTACATGCGTGAGGCCCTGTTGCTGGCGGATGTGGCCGAGGCGCGTGGCGAAGTGCCCGTCGGGGCGCTGGTGGTGATGGATGGCGTGGTGATCGGGCGTGGCAGCAATCAACCGATCAATACCCACGATCCGACCGCGCACGCCGAAGTGATCGCATTGCGGGACGCCGCGGCGGCGCGCGGCAATTACCGTTTGCCCGGTGCCACGCTCTATGTGACGCTGGAGCCCTGTGCCATGTGCGCCGGGGCGATCATGCATGCCCGCATCGGGCGTGTCGTCTACGGTGCGCGCGACTTGAAAACCGGCGCCTGTGGCAGCGTGGTTGACCTGTTCGAGACGAAGTTAAACCATCACGCAGAGGTGATTGAGGGCGTCATGGCGGACGAATGCGGTGCGCGGCTGAGTGCGTTTTTTAGTCGGCGACGGAAAATGGCAGGCTGATGGCAAGAATTGACATCAAACTTTCGACCCAGAGTGCAGAGCTTCACGATGATCAGGGTGGGCTCGTCGCCCGATATCTCATCTCCAGCTCGCGTAATGGAGCTGGCGAGCGCATGGGCAGCTATTGCACCCCGCGCGGCTTGCATGTGATCCGCGCCAAGATCGGGGCCGGGCAACCCTCGAATACGGTGTTTGTCGGCCGCCGCCCGACGGGGGAAATTTACGATAAAAATCTTGCGGCGCAATATCCGGAGCGCGACTGGATACTGACGCGAATCTTGTGGCTCTCGGGGTGTGAGCCGGGATTTAATCGCTGGGGTGCGGTCGATACCATGCGGCGCTATATCTATATCCACGGAACGCCCGACAATGTAACTTTAGGAATTGCTGGATCTATCGGTTGTATCCGCATGAATAATAATAATTTGATTGAATTATTTGATCGCGTAAAGTGCGGCGATCAGATTTTTATTCAGGAATAAAAAAGGCGGCGCCTCCGCTGTCACAGCACACGTGTTACGCTGCTGTATGTGCATGCTGTAGCGGTGTGTTGTGCGACTTTAATTTAGGTTGGCATGATCTTGTGCGGTGCTCTACAATAATAAAATGCTGCGTCGCAGCGATGAGTGGTGGTCTTAAACTTCCAAGCGAGGCGATGGCATGAGACTGAAAGACAAAGTGGCGATTATTACTGGTGCAGCGCGCGGTATCGGACAGGCCACCGCAATCAAGTTTGCTAGCGAAGGCGCCCGCGTCGTGGTGTGCGACCTCAAGCAAGAATGGCTGACGGAGTCCGTGGCTCGCTGCAAGCAGGCCGGGGGCGATGCCATCGGCTGTGCAGCCGATGTGCGCGACACGAAGTCGTTGGACGCCATGGTGGCGGCAACGCTAGCGCAATGGGGCCGTATTGATTGTCTGGTCAACAATGCCGGTATCGTGGCCGATGCCCAACTCAAAAACATGACCGAAGATCAATTCGATTCGGTGATCGACATCAATCTCAAGGGCGTCTATAACTGCACCAAGGCGGTGGTGAACACCATGCTGGCGCAGCAGTCTGGGGTCATCCTCAATGCCTCGTCGATCGTCGGGTTGTACGGTAACTTCGGCCAGACCAACTAC
Source organism: Bordetella parapertussis (assembly GCA_945906935.1). Taxonomy (GTDB): domain Bacteria; phylum Pseudomonadota; class Gammaproteobacteria; order Burkholderiales; family SG8-41; genus PALSA-1004. Next base: position 2,997 of record CAMDSO010000183.1, on the reverse strand, counting down.
GCGGCCAGTAAATTCGCCGTGATCGGCATGATGAAAACCTGGGCGCGCGAACTCGGGCGCAAGGGCATCCGCTGTAACGCCATTTGTCCCGGCTTTATCGCCACCAGCATTCTTACCACCATACCCGACAAAGTGCTGAAGGCGCTGGAAGAGAAAGTGCCGATGGGGCGTCTGGGGCGTCCCGAGGAAGTGGCTAATACCTTCGCCTGGCTGGCTTCCGACGAAGCCAGCTATATCAATGGTGCAGTGATCGAAGTCAGCGGCGGGCTGACGATTTAATAGGCTGTTGTTACGCCGCGAGGTGTGAGCGCAGCTTCGACGCATCCGGTGCGTGTATCACGCCGCGCTCTGTAATAATCGCTGTGACCAGTTCTGCGGGTGTCACGTCGAAAACCGGATTACGCACTGCCACTCCGGCTGGCGCCCAGCGCAGACTGCCGTAGCCGGTGACTTCCGATTCATTGCGCTCCTCGATGGGAATGTCCGCGCCGCTGGCGATCCTGGCGTCTATCGTTGAGATCGGCGCCGCCACATAAAACGGGATGCCATGCCGGTGCGCCACCACGGCGACACCATAGGTGCCGATCTTGTTGGCGACATCGCCATTCGCGGCAATGCGATCCGCGCCGACGATCACCGCATCGATTTCGCCGCGGCTCATTAGAAACGCAGCAGCGTTATCAGCGATCAAGGTCACCGCAATATCGTCCTGCATGAGTTCCCAGGCCGTGAGGCGGGCGCCTTGCAGGAAGGGCCGCGTTTCATCGGCGAACACGCTGATCGATTTGCCGGCTTCGATGGCTGAGCGGATCACCCCCAGCGCAGTACCGTGACCGGCGGTGGCCAGCGCACCCGCGTTGCAATGGGTCAGCACGCGCGCCCCATCGGCCAGCAGCGCGGCACCGAATTCACCCATACGACGATTGGCGGCGATATCTGCCTTGTGGATAGCCTGCGCTGCGGCAAGCAGTCGGAAGGCAATCGTCGCTGGCGCTGCGGAGGCGGTGCTTTGCCAGTGTTCGCGCATGCGTTCGAGCGCCCAGAAAAGATTGACCGCCGTCGGCCGGCTGGCGGCGAGCGTTGCGAAGGCCGCATCGAGACCGGCGTTAAATTCTTGTGCGCTGTGCTGGCGTAGCTGCAGGGCTTCGAGCGCAATGCCATAAGCTGCGGCACAGCCGATCGCCGGGGCGCCGCGCACCACCATGTCACGGATGCCGGTGGCGGTTTCCGCCGCCGATGTATACGCCAGATAATTCACCACCGAGGGCAATACTCGCTGATCGATCATTTCAAGCCGGCCGTCGCGCCAGCGCAGCGTTTCAAATCCGGTTTTTATTTTGTTGGCGCTCATCAAATTACCCGCTCGTTCCCACCGTCGACCGGCAGTTGCGCGCCGGTTGTTTTGGCGAATAGCGGTCCGAGCATCTCGACGGCAAGTTCGGCGACATCGTGGCTGGTGACTTCCGTTTTAAGAACGTTACGTTTTTTGTATTGATCAACGGTCAGCCCGTAATGCGCGGCGCGCGCAGCGAGTACTTCAGCCGTCCACAAGCCAGTGTCGAAAACCGCATCGGGATGCAGTGTATTAACGCGTATCTGGTCCGCACCCCATTCGAGGGCCGCCACGCGTGCGAGTTGCGTCAGCGCAGCCTTGGATGCTGAATAAGCACCGGCACCGTGGCCGGGGGCGGGCACATTTTTGGAGCCGATGACCGTCACACGGCCGCCATGTGGTGCGAGCTTCAGCAGCGGGTGGGCCATGCGCAGCAGGGTCAAATTAGCGTCGAGGTTGACGCGCATCACGTCACGCCATTGCGCGTCATCGAGTGCGGCAATCGCGGTGCCGCCGGGAAACACGCCGGCGTTTAACACCAACATGTCAAGTCCGCCAAAGCGCCGCACCATGGCATCGAGGGCGGCGGCGAGTGCATCGCTGGAGGTGATATCGCACTGCATACCGAGAAAATCGGCGCGCGCGTAGAGCCCGCTGATATTCGCCTGCAGATCAAGCCCGACCACCGCCGCGCCGCGCGCCAGCAAGGCCTCAACGCAGGCCTTGCCGATGCCCGAGGCCGCCCCCGTCACCAGCGCGATTTCACCGGCGAAGGCCGCAGGCTTGCCGGACTTCTTCAACTTCGCTTGTTCAAGGTCCCAATACTCCACATCAACAATATCGCGCGAGGGGAGGGCGCGCCAGCCGCCGAGCAGCGTCGCACGTTGGATCACATCCATCGTGTGCCGGTAGAGATCGGCGACGATTGTCGCGTCTTTCATGCTGCGGCCCAGGGTGCACATTCCGATGGCGGCATCGAGCACGACCCGTGGTGCAGGGTCGAGCATGGTTTTGGTTTCTTTGGTGTTGGCGTTATGCGCGGCGAAATATTTGCCATAGTCGCGCGCATAGGTGGCCACATCACGACCGAGTAGCGGCAGACGTTTGGTGCGGATGACATGGTCGGGGGTGGCCGGACCTTGTTGCGTGATGACATGAAGGTCTGTGCGCTTGAGAAAACTACGTGTGCGCGGTGCGTTATCGCAGGTCATCAGCAATGGAAAACCGGCGGCGCGTGAGATGTCGCCGCGCAGGGCGGCCATTTCGGTGATCGTCGCGGAGGCAGTGGTGCTCGCATCGCCACCCGTCTCCGGCAGCGACCACGCGCGGTGCTGTTGCAGATGACGTTCGGCCAGATTCACCAGTTCGATCATGCGCTCATAGGATACACGGGCCGTTGCACCGAACGAAAAGATGCCGTGCTTAAGTAGCACCATGCCAATGGTGTTGGGTCCCGCGTGTTTGGGAAATAACTCGGCGCACATGCGCGCCAGATCAAAGCCCGGCATGACATAGGGAATGATGACAACCTTTTCGCCATAAATGTCGGCGATCCGTTGTTCGCCATCGGCGGTGTTGGTAACTGCCAATACGGCATCTGCGTGCGTGTGATCGACGAACTTGTGCGGTAACAACGCGTGCAGGATGGTTTCGACCGAGGGCGC
>CAMDSO010000182.1 GCA_945906935.1 Bordetella parapertussis | reverse complement strand
CAGGTGATCGCGTGATACTCGAAATCAGTCCTCAGCGCGATACCTTTGCCGCACCGGTGCAGAACCTGCCCGCGGGTAGCGTGAATACACAGCGTGCAGCCACCACGGTGTCAGGCCGTCTCGGCGAGTGGCTGGAAATCGGCGGCGTCTCACAGAGCGGTACTAATAATCAGGCGGTGATACTGGGCAGCACACGCGAGACGTCGTCCGACAACCGGCGCATCTTGGTCCGGGTAGACGAAATCCGTTAGCGGGCCTGTACGTTATCCGTTGCGCGGCCAATGTGCTAACGCGTGCACGAGCCTATCCTTCGATTTTTTTGTGGTTCAGAGGCTTGCTGGCAGGCGCTCAGACTTCGAGCATTTTCAGTTCGGCATGGATCTGACTGCCGTTGATTTCGAGCAGGCCGATGGCGATCGGCAGTGTGAAGCGGCGTGGGCCGGCGCTGCCCGGATTGAGGTAGAGCACGCCGCCGCGGCTCTCGATGAGAGGTCGGTGCGAATGGCCAGAGATGACGATATGGAATCCCGCCACCGCCGGATCAATATCGAGTGCCGACAGGTCGTGCAATATATAGACGGTGACGGCATCGAATTCGACAGCCACCGAGGTTTGCAGGCCGGCCGCCCAGGCGCCATGATCGTTATTGCCGCGCACCGCCTCGAGGCGGGCGATTTCCCCCAAACCGCGCAGCACCGCGGGGCCGCAAATATCGCCCGCATGCAGGATGTGATCGACGCCGCGCAAGGCGGCGACAGCCTGCGGCCGCAGCAGATCGTGGGTGTCGGAGATAACGCCTATTTTCATTCGTGTGCCCGGTTGGAATAAGGGTGGCCCGCGGCCGCTGCGCGATTACACACGGATTTGCTGCGCGTGTCATCGTCGTCGTCGTCGGGGGCGGCGGTCGCGATGCCGACGTCGCATGCTCTATACTCGGCAGCTTTGGCGTGGCCGAATGTGATGCAGGAACTCGAGGACATATTTTCCGCCAGTGGTGCGCTGGCGCAAACGGTGCAGGGCTTCCGTGTGCGCGAAGGGCAGATTGAAATGGCGACGGCGGTGGCCACCGCCATCCGCGACAACACCGTGCTGGTAGCCGAAGCCGGCACTGGCACCGGCAAGACCTTTGCCTATCTCATTCCCGCCTTGTTGTCGGGCGGCAAAGTCATTATTTCCACCGGCACCAAAAACCTGCAGGACCAGTTGTTTGATCGTGATATCCAGGTCGTGCGCCAGGCCTTGAAGGTGCCGGTGAATGTGGCGCTGCTCAAAGGGCGCTCGAATTACATCTGTCATTATTTTCTGGAGCGCGCCCGCTATGAGGGGCGTTTCCCGAGCGTGGAAGATGCGCGCTATCTGCCGATTATTGTCAACTTTGCGCGTAACTCGGCCGGCGGTGACAAGAGCGATGTGCCCGATGTGCCGGAAAACGCCACCATCTGGCCGTATGTGACTTCGACGCGTGAAAACTGCCTTGGTTCGGAGTGCGAGTTTTACGCGAAGTGTTTTGTCATGGAGGCGCGTAAACAGGCGCTCGCCGCCGACGTGGTGGTGGTCAATCACCATTTGTTTTTTGCCGACGTTGTGTTGCGTGACGAGGGTGTCTCGGAATTACTGCCAGCATCCAACACGATTATTTTTGACGAGGCACATCAACTGCCGGAAACCGCAGGTCTGTTTTTCGGCCACACGGTATCGACGGCGCAGATCATCGAATTGGCGCGCGACAGTCGCGTCGAGGCTGCGGTGTCGGCGCGCGATTTGCCAGCCTTGCCTGAATCTTCGCACGCGCTGGAAAAAGCGGCGCGCGATCTGCGACTGACGTTTCGTGAGGATAACGGGCGTTTCCCGTTTCAGGCGCTGGAGCGCAACCGTGATTTTGCGCCGGCGCTGGCGGTGGTGGATGTGGCCCTGCTAAAGCTCGCCGGTTTGCTTGAAACGCAGGCCGAACGCGCTGAAGGGCTGGAAAAATGCTGGCAGCGCGCGCGCGTAATGCTCGATGAATTACGCGACTGGCGCGATAACGACGACGCTAGCCGGGTGCGCTGGGCGGAACTCTTTCATGCGACGCTACATCTGAATGCAACGCCATTGTCGGTGGCTGAGATTTTTCAGGCACAGATCGGTGAGCGCGCTCGCGCCTGGATCTTTACTTCGGCCACACTCTCGGTGGATGGAGACTTTGCGCATTACGCGCGTCAAATGGGATTACTCGATGCGCAGACCCGTAGCTGGGAGAGCCCCTTTGATTACGCCGCGAACTCATTGCTTTATGTGCCGCGTGATATGCCTGAACCGAATACGCCGGTGTATACCCAGGCGGTGGTGAGCGCGGCGCTGCCGGCGATCGAGGCCAGCGCCGGGCGTGCTTTCATGCTCTTTACCAGTCTGCGCGCCATGCGCGAGGGCTACGACAGGTTGAAGGAAGCGTTCGCGCAGCGCGGCCTTGATTTCCCGTTGATGATGCAGGGCGAGGGTTCGCGCACTGAATTGCTCGAGCGATTCCGCCGGCTGGGTAACGCGGTGCTGGTCGGTAGCCAGTCGTTCTGGGAGGGCGTCGACGTGCGCGGTGAGGCGCTCTCGCTGGTGGTGATCGACAAGCTGCCTTTTGCCGCCCCGGATGATCCGCTGCTGGCGGCGCGCATTGAAAAAATCAACCGCGACGGTGGCAACGCCTTTATCGAATATCAGTTGCCGCAGGCGGTGATTACGCTCAAGCAGGGCGCCGGGCGTTTGATTCGTGATGAAAGCGATCGCGGGGTATTAATGATTTGCGATCCTCGTCTGTTCAGCAAGGGCTATGGCAAACGGATCTTGCGCAGTCTGCCGTCGATGAAGGGCACGCGCAAGATTGATGACGTGCTGGATTTTTTTACGCGTAGTGCGAAGGCAGCACCCGAAGCGCCTTGAGGCTCAGCTGGCGCTGAAATAGGCTTGTAGTTGCGCGCCATAGCGCTGCCATAACCAGCCAAAAAAGATCATCCATAGCAGCATGATGACGATCGCTGCAACGATGCTGCGCGGCCTGGGTTGGTGCGTCGCTATCCATTGCGTCGCCTGAGCGCGTGCCTCGGTCAGCACGGCGGGTGGCACCATGCGCAGAATCAGGTAAATGCAGCCGGGCAGCAGAATCAATTCGTCGAGATAGCCGAGCACCGGAATGAAGTCTGGAATGAGGTCGATTGGGCTCAAAAAATAGCCGACTACCAGCAGCGCGAATATTTTCGGCAGCCAGGGCATCTGCGGATGACGACAGCAGAACCACAGCGTCATGCCGTCGCTCTTCAGAGTGCGTGCCCAGCTTTTGACCCGTTGCCACATGGCTAGCGTTTAGCGGCGACGCGGCCTTTAAGATCATGGGTGTCGGCCGCGGTGATGCGCACCTCGGCGAACTCGCCCTGCTTGAGCGAGGCGTGCGGGGCTACGCGCACCACACCGTCGATTTCCGGCGCGTCGGCGGCGCTGCGTGCAATCGCGCCGTCCTCACTCACGCTGTCGACCAGCACCGTCATGGTTTTGCCGACTTTTTTTTGCAGACGCCGCGCACTGATTTTTTCCTGTGTTGCCATGAAGCGCGCTTTGCGCTCCTCCTTGACCGGCTCGGACACATGGCCAGCCAATGCATTGGCGGTGGCACCCTCGACCGGCGAATAAGGAAAGCAGCCGACGCGATCGAGCTGCGCTTCTTCGAGAAATTCGAGCAGTTGTTCGAACTCGGCCTCGGTTTCGCCCGGGAAACCGACGATAAAAGTGCTGCGTACGGTGAGATCCGGGCAGACACTGCGCCACTGCTTGACCCGCGTCAGATTGTTTTCTGCATTCGCCGGACGTTTCATCGCCTTCAGTATGCGCGGACTGGCGTGTTGAAACGGCACGTCGAGGTAAGGCAGGATCTTGCCGTCAGCCATCAGTTCGATGACGTCGTCGACATGCGGATAAGGGTAGACGTAATGCAGGCGCACCCAGACACCCAGACCGCCGAGCGCTGCAGCAAGATCGAGCATTTTCGTTTTTAACGGACGACCGCCCCAGAACCCGGTGCGGTATTTGATATCGACGCCATAGGCGCTGGTGTCCTGTGAAATCACCAGTAGTTCGCGCACGCCTGATTTGACCAGGTTCTCCGCCTCCTGCATGACATCGCCGACCGGACGGCTGACCAGATCGCCGCGCATCGAAGGAATGATGCAGAAAGTGCAGCGGTGGTTGCAGCCCTCGGCGATTTTCAGATAGGCATAGTGTTTGGGCGTCAGACGGATGCCTTGCGGCGGCACCAGATCGGTATACGGGTCGTGCGGGCGTGGCAGGTGTTTGTGTACTGCACGCATCACTTCGTCAGTAGCGTGCGGGCCGGTCACCGCCAGCACGCGAGGATGGGCGTCCTGCACCACGCTGCCTTTGGCGCCGAGGCAGCCGGTGACAATCACCTTGCCGTTTTCGGCGAGGGCCTCGCCAATGGCATCGAGCGACTCTTCCACCGCGGCGTCGATAAAGCCGCAGGTGTTGACGACCACCAGATCGGCATCGGCGTAACTGGGGGCGACCACATAGCCTTCAGCGCGTAATTCGGTGAGGATGCGCTCTGAGTCGACCAGCGCTTTTGGGCAACCGAGTGAAACAAAACCAACCCTGGGGATGGCACGGTGCGCTGGAGCGCGCACCGGATCAGCTGCTTTTACCGCCTTCTTCATCCTTTGGGGTGTCCGCGTTAGGTCGCGCCGCGGCCGCGGCCGCCGGCGTTGCGAACGGATTGCCGGCCGCAGCAAAATTGGGGAAGGGGAAAGTGCCGAACAGATTGCGCGTCTGGCTCTGCATCTGGCGCTGCATTTCGATAAAAGCGTTGGCGCTCTGTTCGAGATAATTGCCCATCAGGCCCTGCATCGCCGGGCCTTGCATCTTGACGAATTCTGACCACGCTGTGGCATTGGGCGGTTGTTGCGCGCCATTGCTGAAGATGCCCTGCGATTGTTCCTGCAGGCGCTTCTGGATTTCCATGAAGGTCTGGATGTTCTTGTCCAGATAATTGCCCATCATGCCCTGCATGGCGTTGCCATAGAAGCGGATTATGTTGGTCAGCATGTCGCATGAGAACATCGGCGCGCCCTGCGCGCTTTCCTCTTCGAGAATAATCTGCAGCAAGATGCTGCGTGTCAGGTCTTCGTGTGACTTTGCGTCCTCGACTTTGAACGCAATGCTTGCTAGCACCAGCTTTTTGACATCCGCCAAAGTGATATAGCTGCTGGTCGCCGTGTCATACAAGCGGCGGTTCGGATATTTCTTGATGACTCTTACGTCCTCACTCATAACGCCCCTTGCGTTCGTTGCGGTGGAGTTCGTGATCACCCGTCTGCGCGCGGCATCGTTTCGGTGCGTGCAGCCGCCCAAATTAGTCCTGATTATGCTGCAATGCGGGAACCGATGGCAACACTTGTCTTGATCAGCGGTTCCCGCTGTCGCCTATTGCATATGCTGGCCGCCGTTGATGGCAATATTAGCCCCGGTGACGAAGGCTGCTTCTTCCGAGCAGAGGTAGGCCACCAGACCGGCGACTTCTTCCGGTTTGCCGAGCCGGCCGACCGGAATCTGCGGGATGATTTTGGAATCGAGTACTTCCTTGGGAATGGCCATCACCATTTTGGTGCCGATGTAACCGGGCGAAATGGTGTTGATGGTGACGCCCTTGCGTGCGACTTCCAGCGCCAGCGCCTTGGTGAAGCCGTGCATGCCGGCTTTGGCTGCGGAATAATTGGCCTGGCCGAAAGCGCCTTTTTGAGCGTTGACCGAAGACACGTTAATGACCCGTCCCCAGCCGCGATCGACCATGCCGTCGAGCACGGCCTTGGTCATGTTGAAAACGCTGTCGAGGTTGGTGTGCATGACGGCATCCCAGTCGACCTTGCCCATTTTCTTGAAGGTCATGTCGCGCGTGATGCCGGCGTTGTTGACCAGCACATCAACCGGCCCCACCTCGGCCTCGATCTGTTTGACCGCTTGCGCGCACGAATCAAAGTCGGCGACGTCCACTTGCACGGCGTGAAAGCTGTGGCCGAGTTTTTTCATTTCCGCCAGCCATGCACCGGATTTGGTATTGCCTGGTGAATAGGTTGCGATCACCCTGTATTGCATACCGGACAATTTGATGCAGATGGCTTCGCCCAATCCGCCCATACCACCGGTCACTACTGCGACGCGCTGAGTCATTGTTTGCCTCCCATATCGGATGAATTGCCCGGAATTCGGTGGGCGCCCCCGGCTGCCGTGAACAACGGGTTTGGAACGGACGGCCAACACCGCCAGCTGTTTCCCATGCCCAGTCTGGCCACGTATTCTACCGCTTTGATCAATCGCAACGTTGCCTTACATACCGTCCCGGCGCCGGTTCAAGGGGACGATGGCGTGTGCTGCCGGCGATGACTGGCGCCGCGATGCGGCCACCGCCGCGCCGACCCAGCCAGCGTGCCCAGTGCGTCCACCAGCTGCCAGTTTCGCGGCTAGCCGCAGCAAGCCAGTGGTCGGCGGCTGCTGCGCTCTCTGCGCCGTGCCAGTAATGACGCCTGTTTTTTGCCGCCGGGTTGATGACGCCGGCGATATGTCCGCTGGCAGCGAGGATAAAGGTGTTTTTTCCCTTGAGCAGGCGGTTGTTTTCCCAGGCGGTGCGCCAGGGCACGATGTGATCTTCCTGTGCGGCCATGAGATAAGCGGGAATGTCGATACGGCCAAGATCAACCGGCACGCCGCACATTCTCAGGCGGCCGGCTACGCACAGGTTGTTCTCGAGGTAGGTGTTGCGCACGTAGTAGCTGTACATGGCGCCGGGCAGGTTGGTGCTGTCGCTGTTCCAGGAGAGCAGATCGAAGGCCTCGGGTTTGCGGCCCTTGAGGTAACCGTTGATC
>CAMDSO010000181.1 GCA_945906935.1 Bordetella parapertussis | reverse complement strand
CGTCGCGGCTGGCACCGCTGATGAATCTGCGCGATGCGGTGCCGGGCTTTGCCTGGCTGTCTGAAAAATTATTAGGGCTGTCGGCGCGGCGTTCATTACCGCAATGGACGGGTGACACGTTTTTTGCGCGGCCCGGCCCCTTGTCCTCGACCGATCGCGTTGGGGCGTCCGCGAATATCCACGCCCATCCCGACCTTCCCACTGCGGGAGACGGCGAGAATAGCGCTGCGCGAAAATCGACGGGCGAAGTCGTGTTGCTGGTGGATACCTTCAACAATTACTTTGAATCCGATAACGCGCGCGCCGCACTCGCGGTGTTACGTGCCGCTGGTTATCAGGTGCATCTGCCGCGTGCCGTCGATGCCGGCCGGCCGCTGTGTTGCGGCCGCACCTTTTTGTCCGTCGGTCTGGTTGATGAAGCCAAAGCCGAGGCGCGCCGCATGATCGCCGCGCTCAAACCGTATGTGGAACGCGGGGTGCCGGTGGTCGGTCTTGAGCCGTCCTGTCTGTTTGGTTTGCGCGACGAGTTTTTGTCGATGCTGCCCGGCGCTGACACCACCGCGCTGGCGATGCAGGCGCTGTTGTTCGAGGAATTTATTGCGCGCGAAGCGGATGCCGGCTGCCTGCAATTGAAACTCAAGGCGCTGCCGCAGAAAAAAGCCTTGCTGCACGGCCATTGTCATCAAAAGGCCTTCGCTGCGATGCCTGCAGTGCAGAAGGTTTTGGGGCTGGTGCCAGATCTGGCGGTCGAGGTGGTGACCTCTAGCTGTTGCGGTATGGCCGGCGCCTTTGGCTACGAAGCCGCGCATTACGAGGTCTCGATGAAAATGGCCGAAGCGAGCCTGCTACCAGCGGTACGCAAGGCCGATGCGGAGACCTTGATCGTCGCCGACGGCACGAGCTGTCGTCATCAGATACATGACGGCGCGCAGCGCGAGGCCGTGCATGTCGCGCGTATATTGGAACGGGCGCTCGATCCTTTTCAACCGTAGAACCCTTGACAGCTGCGCGGGCAGTCAATAGCCTGCGCACACCACAAAATGAAAGTCGCGCCGATGAGCGCAGTGTTGCAAACCGCCGGAGGGGCCGGTATCGAGCAGTCCGCATCGTCAGCCGCCTGGCTGCTCGAAGTCGAAGACTTGCACGTTCATTTTGTGACCTCACGCGGCGTGGTGCGCGCGGTCGAGGGCATTTCCTATCAGGTGCGCGCTGGCGAAGTGGTCGCCCTGGTCGGTGAATCGGGGTGCGGCAAATCGGTGTCGTCGCTCGCCATCATGCAATTGTTGGCGAAGCCGGCTGGCCGCATCGTTGGCGGCCGCATTTTGTTTCAGGGTCGTGATTTGCTGAAACTGTCGGCCGACGAGATGCGCGCCATACGCGGCCGCGACATCGCGATGATTTTTCAAGAGCCGATGACTTCGCTCAATCCGGTGTTGACGGTCGGCTTTCAGATCATGGAGCCGATGCTGATTCATCTCGGTATCAGCGAAGCGGCGGCACGCGCGCGCGCCTTGGAGTTGTTGCAACTGGTCGGCATTCCCGATCCGGAGCGCCGTCTGGATCAGTTTCCACATCAATTCTCCGGCGGCATGCGCCAGCGCGCGATGATCGCCATCGGTCTGGCTTGCGACCCGAAACTATTGATCGCCGACGAGCCGACCACCGCGCTCGATGTGACGATCCAGGCGCAGATTCTGCAGCTGATGAAAGATCTTTCGCGCAAGCTCGGCATCGCGCTGGTCGTCATCACGCATAACCTCGGCGTGGTTGCTCGTTATGCCGATCGAGTCAACGTTATGTATTCGGCGCGTATCGCCGAGCAGGGCACGGCCGCAGGCATTTTCGACAAGCCGCTGCATCCGTATACGGCCGGCCTGCTGCGGTCGGTGCCGCGCCTCGACCGGCCGCGCGGCCGTCGTCTTGAGACCATCGACGGCATGCCGCCGAGCCTGCTTGATGCGCCCGCAGGCTGCCGTTTTGCGCCGCGTTGTCCGGCGCGTATCGATGCCTGCGAGAATGCCGCGCCGCCTTTGGTCGAAGTGACGCCGCAACACTGGTCGGCCTGCGTGCGCAGCGTGCAGATGTCGAAAGTTGGCCCGGCCGGTCTGGGTTTGCAAAGTGCTAATCCGCAGCCGCCCGAGGCCAAGGTGTTGGCGGCGGGCGCGCCCCTGCTCGATGTGCGCGATTTGCGGACCCACTTCACGGTCGCCACCGGCATGAAGTTGTTTAAAGGCGCGCATGCGGTGGTGCGCGCGGTGGACGGCCTCTCATTTGATATCCGGCGCGGCGAGACCGTGGGTCTGGTCGGCGAATCGGGTTGCGGTAAAACCACTGTCGGCCGCACGCTGTTGCGGCTTGAAAATCCGACCTCGGGCGAGATCATGTTTGACGGCGCCGATGTCACGCGGGCGACGGGCGAGTCGCTCAAGCGTTATCGCCGTCAGGTGCAGGTGATTTTTCAGGATCCGTATAGCTCGCTCAATCCGCGCATGACGATCGGCCAGATCATCGCCGAGCCGATGCTGGTCTATAAACTGCAACCCGATCGTAAAGCTGCGGATCGCAAGGTGCGTGAGCTGTTGCAGCAGGTCGGCTTGTTTGACTATATGGCCGAGCGCTATCCGCACGAATTGTCCGGCGGCCAGCGCCAGCGCGTCGGTATTGCGCGGGCGCTCGCTATGCAGCCGTCGGTGATCATCTGCGACGAACCGGTGTCGGCGCTCGACGTATCGATCCAGGCGCAGATCATCAACCTGCTCGAAGATCTGCAGCGCAAATTCAGTCTGACGTATTTGTTCATTGCCCACGATCTGGCGGTGGTCCGGCATATTTCAGACCGCATCATCGTCATGTATCTCGGGCGCGTGATGGAGATCGCCGATCGCGATGCGCTCTACAGCGAACCTTTGCACCCGTACACGCGTGCCTTGCTCGATGCGGTGCCGATCCCCGATCCGGTGCTGGAGGCGGGGCGCGCGACGCAGGTGCTCAGCGGCGAAGTGCCCAGTCCGCTCAAGCCGCCCAGCGGCTGCGTCTTTCATACCCGTTGCCCGCTGGCGGGTCCGGAGTGCAAACTGGCGGTGCCTGAATTACGTGAAGTGCGCAGCGGACATTTTGCGGCGTGTATAAAAATATAGCCGCACCATTATTCTAGAGGAGTATTCAAGATGAAAATCGTGCGCGTAGTGGCCGGTCTTGCGCTGGCAATGATGAGTTTTTACACGTGGTCTGCGGCCGCCCCTGTTGATGGCGGCGTGCTCAAGTTTGCCGTCGGCGCCGAACCGCCGAACTATGATTGTCATGCACAGACGTCGTTTGCCTTTATTCATCCAGTGCGGCCGCATTATTCAACGCTGCTTAAATTCGACGCCGAAAAATATCCGAAGATCGTCGGCGATCTTGCCGAGTCGTGGACGGTGGCGAAGGACGGCCTCACCTATACCTTTAAGTTGCGCCGTGGCGTCAAATTTCACGATGGCTCGGCCTTTTCGTCTGAGGACATCAAGGCCACCTATGACCGCATCCGCAAGCCGCCGCCCGGCACGCGGTCGATGCGCGAAGAGGGTTATGCCGATATCACCGCGATCGACACCCCTGATGCGCAGACCGTGGTGTTTCGTTTGAAAAACCCGAATGCCTCGATGCTGTCCAATTTCGCCAGCCCCTGGGATTGCGTCTATAGCGCGGCCAAACTCAAGCAGGACCCGCGTTTTCCGGAACGCAACATCATGGGCACCGGACCGTTTACCTTTGTCGAGCACGTGGCGGGCTCGCACTGGACGGGCAAAAAATTCGACGGCTACTTTGAGAAAGGTAAACCGCATCTGAACGGCTATGTCGCGCTGTTCGTCGCCGGCGCACCGATGGTCAACGCGCTGGCCGCTGGTGAAATCATGGCCGAGTTCCGCGGGCATTCACCGGCCGACCGCGATCGTCTCGTCAAGACGCTGGGCGACAAGGCGGTGGTGCAAGAGTCGCCCTGGGTGTGCAGCCTGGTGGTGACCTTCAACACCAAAAAGAAACCGTTCGACGATCAGCGTGTGAGAAAAGCGCTATCGCTGTCGATCGATCGCTGGGGCGGCGCGCAGGCGTTGCAGAAAATCGCGCTGGTACGCCATGTCGGCGGTTTGCTGCGGCCGGGCTACGATCTTGCCTTGTCCGAGGCCGATCTGGTAAAAATGCCCGGCTTTTCAAAGGACATTAATGCGTCGCGCGCCGAGGCGAAAAAGCTGCTTGCCGAGGCCGGCCAGCCCAATCTGACGTTTACCCTGACCAACCGCAATGTGCCAATGCCGTATACGCCGGTCGGCGTATTTCTGATCGACCAGTGGCGGCAGATCGGTGTCACCGCGAAGCATGAGCAGCTCGAAACCAAGCTCTACCTCGCCGCACAGCAAAAGGACAATCCGACGTTCGATGCGGCGGTTGATTTCAGCTGCGATTACATGGACGAGCCCAATCTGCAGTTGCAGAAATACCTGTCGCATGACAAATCGGCGATTAATTACGCCGGTCAGACCGACCGCGTACTCGACGATCTCTATGACAAACAATCCGGTGAGCTCGATCGCAAGAAGCGCATCGGCCTGCTGCGTGAGTTTGAAAAACGCGCGCTTGAGCAGAGCTACACCATCCCGACGATTTGGTGGCATCGCATCATCGTCACCAACAGCAAGTTGAAGGGCTGGTACATCACGCCCTCGCATTATGTTGGCCAGGATCTGGCCGATGTGTGGCTGGACTGAATTTGAGTGAGGAGTGAGGAGTGAGGTGGCAGGAGTGAGGGGCGGGGCGTAGCCGGGTTTTACGCCTGACACCTGACACCTGACACCTGACGCTGATCGCAAAAATGCTTCGTTACATTATTCAACGCATGCTCTTGATGATCCCGACTTTGTTCGGGGTCGCGGTGCTGTGCTTTTTTATGCTGCGCATGATGCCCGGCGACCCGGTGCAGATGATGATGGACGGCGCCAATGTGTCGAAGGCGGTGCTCGAAGCGGAGCGCGCGCGCCTCGGGCTGGATCAACCGATCTATGTGCAGTTTTTCAAATGGCTGGGGGCCGCCCTCACAGGCGACTTCGGTTATTCGATCTGGACCGGCAAGCCGGTGCTCTACGAGATCGGCATCCGGCTCGAGCTGTCGCTGCAGGTGGCGGTGATGGCGACGGTACTCGCGGTGTTGCTGGCGCTGCCGCTGGGCACCTTATCGGCAGTCTACAAAGACACCTGGATCGACCAGTGTATCCGCGTCTTTTCGATTGCCGGGCTTGCCGTGCCATCGTTCTGGCTCGGCATGGTGATCATCCTGTTTTTGCTGACGTGGTTCTCATGGATTCCGCCGCTGACCTTCACGCCCTTCATGCAGGACCCGAAGGCGAATCTGTTGCAGCTGATCTGGCCGGCGCTGGCGGTCGGTTATCGCTATTCGGCGGTGTCGACCCGCATGATGCGTTCCTCGATTCTTGAAGTGCTGCAGGAGGATTACGTCCGCACGGCGCGCGCCAAGGGCGTCTACGAGCGACTGGTTATCTCGCGTCACGCGCTGCGGAACGCTTTGCTGCCGGTAATCACCGTGATCGGTATCGAGTTCGCATTTCTGGTCGGCGGGTTGGTGGTCACCGAGCAGGTGTTCAATCTCAACGGCATCGGCAAGCTCTTCGTGCTGGCGGTGTCGCGCGGCGATTACACGCTGATCCAGGCCCTGGTGTTGCTGGTCGCGGTGGTGTTCGTCATGGTCAATTTTGTGATCGACCTGCTCTATGCCGTGTTCGATCCGCGTATCCGTTATCGTTGATGAAATCCTGCTGATATGAGTATTGCTTCCGCGATCACCTACAAAATCCCCCGGCGCCGTCATCCGGCTGTGCAGTTCATGCTGCATCAGCCACTGGGCGCGGCGGGGCTGGTTTTTATCGTCGTCATGGCCCTGGTGGCGGTGTTTGCACCGTTGGTGACGCCCTATGATCCGTTGACCGTTGATTACGGCGGCATGCTGGCCGCCCCCTCGTGGCAGCACTGGATGGGCACCGACTCTTTTGGTCGCGATGTATTTTCGCGCATTATTTATGGCGCGCGCACCGCGCTGGCGGTAGGTTTTCTCGCCTCCTTTCTGGGGTCGACGATCGGCGCCATCATCGGTGTCATGTCGGCCTATTTCGGCGGCAAGATCGACATGTTGATCCAGGGCGTGATGGATATCCTGCTGTCTTTTCCGATCATTGTGCTGGCCCTGGTGGTGGTGGCGATGCTCGGGCAGAAGATGGTGTTCGGCGTTGACGTCAATCTGATCATCGCCATCGGCATTCCGATGGTGCCCCGTGTTTCGCGCGTAGTGAGGGCGTCGGCGCTGGCGATACGCGAGCTGCCTTACATCGATGCGGCGCGTGCCGCTGGTTTTTCAAACACGCGCATTATCTTCCGCCACATGGTGCCCAACGTCGTCGCGCCCTATCTAATCATGCTCACCGCCTATGTGGCGCAGGCGATTCTGTCGGAAGCCTCGCTATCCTTCCTGGGGCTTGGCGTCACCGAGCCGACCGCTTCGTGGGGCTTGATGCTCTCGGGTTCGGCGGCCGATTTTTACCAGCAGGCGCCGTGGATGATTGTCTTCCCGGGGCTGGCGATCAGCCTCGCGGTGTTTGCATTCAACCTGTTTGGCGACAGCCTGCGCGACTATCTCGACCCACGTTTCAAGACTTAGTCATCCCTCGCTGCACTCACTGTGAGAGCGCGCCTCCGATTCCTTAATCGGAAGCGCGGCGCGACTTTGGAATGGGCCTCGATGGTCCCAATCCCAACAGCTCCATGTTCTCGCGCTCCCATTGATCCATCAAGGCGATGAGGGCGCCTGGATCACCTTCGGCCAGGCGCGTAACCAGCTTTATTAGATCGTCAAGCGGGTCA
>CAMDSO010000180.1 GCA_945906935.1 Bordetella parapertussis | reverse complement strand
CAAGGTGGCGGGATATGCGGCGGTGACGCTGTCGTTGAAAAAAACCGGTGTGGCGCCCGGGGATATGAGCGCCGACCAAATGGATGCGGTTGCGGATCTTGCCGATCAATACAGCTTCGGCGGCTTGCGTGTATCGCACGAACAGAATCTGATCCTCGCTGACGTGCGCCAGGCCGACCTCTATGAACTATGGGAAAAGGTGCGCGCACTCGGGCTCGCTACGCCGAACATCGGTATGTTGAACAATATCATCGCCTGTCCTGGCGGCGACTTCTGTTCGCTGGCGAATGCGAAGTCGATCCCGGTGGCCGAGGCGATCCAGCAACGCTTCGACGACCTTGATTATCTCTACGATATCGGTGAGCTCGATCTGAACATTTCCGGGTGTATGAATTCCTGCGGCCATCATCACGTCGGCCACATCGGTGTCTTGGGGGTCGACAAGCAGGGTGCGGAGTTTTATCAGATTTCAATCGGTGGCAACCAGGGCAACAACGCAGCGCTGGGCAAGGTGATCGGACCTTCTGTCTCGCAGGCCGAAGTGCCGGCTGTGATCAGCAAACTGATCGATCTCTACCTCGCGCGCCGCGATAGCCCGGAAGAACGTTTTGTTGATGTGGTACGCCGCATCGGTATCGAACCATTCAAGGAGCATGTGTATGGCAGTCATCATAAAAAACCGTCAGGTCGAGACGAATCAGTGGCAGTTGCTTAAGGCCGGCGCTGACAAGACTTTGCCGGCAATACCTGCCAGCGGTGACATCATTGTGTCGACGGCGCAGTGGCTGGCGCAAAAAGAAAGCCTGCTCGCGCGCCAGAGCCGTGTTGGTGTGTGGCTTGCAAATACAGAAGATCCGGCGACGATCGCTGATGAGCTCAAACATTTTGCTCTGGTGGCGATCGACTTTCCGCACTTTACCGACGGCCGTGGTGCCTCAATCGCACGTTTGTTGCGCGAGCGTCATGGCTGGAGCGGTGAGTTGCGCGCCATCGGGGATGTCATTCGCGATGTGATTTTTTATCTGTCGCGCTGTGGTTTCGATGCGTTTGACCTGAAAGCGGGTGCAGACGCGCAAGCCGCACTCTCGGCGTTTGGCGATTTCAGCGAGGCTTATCAGACTTCGTTCGAGCGTCCGCAGCCCCTGTTCCGTCGACGTAACGCGGCGGCATCCGCCAGCATTCCAAAATGAGCGTGCCTGCAGGTACGGTTTATCTGGTGGGTGCCGGTCCAGGCGCCCCCGATTTACTGACCTTGCGTGCGGCACGCCTGTTGGAGCGCGCCGACATTGTTTTCTACGATGCGCTGGTGCATCCCGAGATTGTTGCGCTGGCCACGGGTGCGGAAAAAATTGCCGTCGGCAAGCGTTGCGGCCGGCATTCGGCGGCGCAGCGCTTTATCAACAAACGTCTGATTGACGCTGCGGCGCTGCATACCACCATCGTGCGTTTGAAGGGGGGCGACCCCATGCTATTCGGGCGCGCCCAGGAAGAAATCGATGCCTTGCAAGCGGTCGGCGTGACGGTCGAGGTGGTGCCGGGGATTACCGCGGCGCTGGCGGCCTGTGCCGATCTGCAGACTTCGTTCACGCAACGCGGCATCAGTCGTCATGTTGCGCTGGTCACGCCGCGCATTGGCGAGGGTCAGGACCCGAGTGATTGGATACGCACGGTCTGTCACGCCGACAGCGCGGCGATTTACATGGCGGCCGGCCGCTCGTCCGCATTGTCAGCGAGTTTGCTGGAGGCGGGCTTGCCGGCGCACACGCCGGTGGTGTTGGTGGAGAACGCATCCTTGCCCGAGACGCGTCGTATTTACACGCAGCTGGCCGCTTTGCCGCAGGCGGCGGCACAACTCGGCGATGGTCCTGCGTTGATACTGCTTGGCGCGGCGTTTGCACGCACCGTGGCGGCCGCCGCAAGCATGGACGTCTCCGTTCTGCGAACAGCCGGCGCGCCAGGCCGTTAAGCGTCGTCCGCGGGTTTGCCCGCGCACTGTTGGTCAGACCCTCGCGCGCCTAGACCGAGGGGCGCAAAACACGCTACACTTCAAGCTTTTAGCTTGGCTTGTATGCGTATTTTCCGCACCATACCGGAAGTTGCCGATCGCCCCGTTGCACTCACCATCGGCAACTTCGACGGCGTACATCTAGGCCATCAAGCCATGCTCGCACGTTTGAGCGCGGCCGCGCGCGAACGCGGGCTGCCCTCCTGTGTGATGACCTTTGAGCCGCATCCGCGCGAATTTTTCGCGCCCGATCAAGCGCCGACACGTCTGACCTCGCTGCGCGAAAAACTTGAATTGCTGGAACGCGCCGGTGTTGATCGCGTGCAGATCTGCCGTTTCAATTTTGATTTTGCGAAGACCGCCCCCGAAGATTTTATCGGCCGCCTGTTACAGCGCGGCCTCGGTGCGCGCTGGATACAGGTCGGTGACGATTTTCGTTTTGGCGCGCGGCGTGCCGGCGACTTCAACATGCTGAAGGCCGCTGAGGCGCGTTGCGGCTTCGAAGTGCAGGCGATGACCAGTGTGATGGTTGACGGTCTGCGCGTCTCGAGCACCGCAGTGCGCGAGCGCCTTGCGGCGGGGGATATGGCGTCTGCGCAGCATCTGCTCGGCCGTCCGCATTCAATTAGTGGGCGTGTCGTGCACGGCAATGGTTTTGGTCGCACCCTCGGTTGCCCGACCGCCAACATTTTGATGAAGCACAACCGGCCGTCGCTCACCGGTATCTTCGCGGTGCAAGTGCACGGCATCGACAATGTGGTGCTGCCGGCGGTGGCCAGCCTCGGCGTGCGGCCGACCATCGCGCGCGAACTGCGGCCTTGTCTCGAAGTGCACTTGTTCGATTTCAAGCGCGATATCTACGGCAGGCATTTGAAGATCGAGTTTCTGCACAAATTTCGCGACGAAGAGAAATACGACGATATCGAAACACTCAAGCGCCAGATCGCGCTCGATGTCGAAAACGCAAAGCGGTATTTCACCGCCCGTGCAACTCACACCGGAACGCGCAATGGCTGATTACAAAAAAACCCTCAACCTTCCGGACACGCCGTTTCCGATGCGCGGTGATCTGGCCAAGCGCGAACCGCTGATGCTCAAGGCGTGGCAGGAGCAGCAACTCTATGAGCGCATCCGCGCAGCATCCAAAGGCCGGCCGAAATTCATCCTGCATGACGGCCCGCCGTACGCCAACGGCGATATTCATATCGGCCACGCTGTCAACAAGATCCTCAAAGACATCATCGTCAAATCGAAATCGCTGTCGGGTTTCGACGCGCCCTACGTGCCGGGCTGGGATTGTCACGGCATGCCGATCGAAATCCAGATCGAAAAAGAATTCGGCAAGGGCCTCGGTGTGGCCGAGGTGCAGCAGAAATCGCGCGCCTACGCCGCGGTGCAGATCGCGCGCCAGAAGGCCGACTTCATCCGCCTTGGCGTGCTTGGGGAGTGGGATCGTCCTTATCTGACGATGAATTTCAAAAACGAGGCCGATGAGATTCGCGCCCTCGGCAAGCTGATCGGCAAGGGTTATGTTTATCGCGGCCTGAAGCCGGTCAACTGGTGTTTTGATTGCGGCTCGGCGCTGGCCGAAGCGGAGGTCGAATATATTGATCGCAAGGACACCGCGGTTGATGTTGGCTTTGCGTTTCGTGATGCGGTGGCGATCGGCACAGCGTTCGGCGGCATTAAGCTCAAAGACCTGCCCGGCTGGATCGTCATTTGGACCACCACGCCGTGGACCTTGCCCGCCAACCAGGCATTGAATGCTCATCCGGAATTCGATTACAGCTTGATTGAAACGCCGCGCGGTTATTTGATCCTCGCCAGCGCTCTCAAGGATGCGTGTTTGCAGCGCTATGGTCTCGACGGCACGGTGGTCGCCACCTGCAAGGGCGGTGCGCTGGAGAAAATCGCCTTCGGTCATCCGTTCTTTGATCGCAGCTCGCCGGTGTATATGGCCGAATACGTGACGCTCGAAACCGGCACCGGCATCGTGCATTGCGCGCCGTCGTACGGTATCGAAGACTTTAATTCCTGCCGCGCTAATGGCATGAAGGACGATGAAATTCTCACGCCGGTGCAGGGCAACGGCCGCTACAGCGAAACGCTGCCGCTGTTCGGCGGGCTCAATATCTGGAAGGCCAATCCGCTGATCGTTGAAACGCTGCGCGAAAAAGGCGTGCTGTTTCACGAGAAGGCCGAGCTGCACAGTTATATGCATTGCTGGCGTCACAAGACGCCGATCATTTATCGCGCCACCACGCAGTGGTTTGCCGGCATGGAGGCGGTGCCCGGCTACGGCGGTGTGCAGCCGGCTGAAACGCTGCGCAGCACTGCCTTGCGCGGCGTCGAGGCGACAAAGTTTTATCCCGACTGGGGCAAGGCGCGTCTGCACGGCATGATCGCCAACCGCCCCGACTGGACGCTCTCGCGCCAGCGCCAGTGGGGCGTGCCGATGACGCTCTTCATCCACAAAGAAACGCGCGAGCTGCATCCGCGCACGCTGGGGCTGCTCGAAATCATCGCGCAGCGGGTCGAACAATCCGGCATCGAAGCCTGGCAGCAGGTCGATATCAATGAATTGCTCGGTGCCGACGCCGATCAATACGAAAAAATCCGCGATACGCTGGACGTCTGGTTTGACTCGGGTTCCACGCATGACACGGTGTTGCGCAGTTCGCACAGTGACGTGTTGCAGTTCCCGGCCGATCTCTACCTCGAAGGGTCCGACCAGCACCGCGGCTGGTTTCATTCTTCGTTGCTGGTGTCGTGCATGATCAACGGTGTGGCACCCTATAACGCCTTGTTGACCCACGGTTTTGTCGTCGACGGCAAGGGCCGCAAGATGTCCAAATCGATGGGCAATGTGATCGCACCGCAAAAAGTGCTCGACACGCTGGGCGCGGATATTCTGCGCCTGTGGGTCGGGCAGACCGATTATTCGGGCGAGCTGTCGATCTCCGATGAAATTTTGAAGCGCGTGGTCGAATCCTACCGCCGCATTCGTAACACGCTGCGCTTTTTGCTCGCCAATATCGCCGACTTTGACCCTAAAGCACATGCGCTGCCGCTCGATGAGTGGTTGGAGATCGACCGTTACGCCTGGGTCATGACACAGGATCTGCAGGCGGCGCTGGTGCCCTCCGAGCTGGGTGTTAAAGAGCCGCAGTCGCAGGGGCATTACGGGCGTTATGAATTTCATAACGTGGTGCAGAAGCTGCAGGCGTTTTGTTCGGAAGACCTCGGCGGGTTTTATCTCGACGTGCTCAAAGACCGCCTCTATACCGCTGGTGCCGACAGTCGTGCGCGGCGCTCGGCGCAAAACGCGCTCTATCACATGACGCAGACGCTGGTGCGTTTGATGGCGCCGGTGATGTCGTTCACCGCCTGCGAAGTGTGGGAAACGGTCAACAGCGCTGAAGGCACTGTGTTCGAGCAAACCTGGTATCAGTTCGCGCAGCCGCGTGATGCCGGTGGGTTGCGCGAGCGTTGGCAGCATTTGCGCGCCCTGCGTTCCGGTGTCTTAAAGCTGCTCGAAGATCTGCGCATTGCCGGCAAGATCGGTTCTTCACTGGCCGGCGAAGTTGACCTCTACGCCGAGGGTGAAAATCATGCGCTGCTCGCTTCGTTTGGTGATGATTTGCGTTTCGCCTTGATCACCTCGCGTGCCACGCTGCACGAGGGCGCTGACGCCGCGGCGGTAGCCACCGCCGTGCCCGGTGTCACCGTCCGTGTGTCAGCGACCACTTACGTCAAATGCGAGCGCTGCTGGCATTATCGTGCCGACGTTGGTGCCGATGCGGCACACGCCGATCTCTGCGGGCGTTGCGTGGCCAATCTCTACGGCGCGGGGGAAGCGCGCCTTTACGCATGAGCCGCTGGCTCGCCATTGCGGCCGTGTTGATCGTTCTCGATCAGGCCTCGAAGTTCTGGATCACGCAATGGCTGGCCGACGGCCGTGGCGTTGAAGTCACCTCTTTCTTCAATTTGGTGTTGGTACATAACGCTGGCGCGGCGTTTAGTTTTCTCGCCAATGCGGCCGGCTGGCAGCGTGGATTTTTCATCGTCATTGCGCTGGTCGCCGCGGGCTGGATTATTTTTTTATTGCGCCGTCACGCCCGCGAGACTTTTTTTTGTTGCGCGCTGGCGTTGATTTTGGGCGGTGCGCTGGGCAACGTGATTGACCGTATCTGGATCGGTGCAGTGGTCGATTTTCTTGATTTTCATGCCGCCGGCTGGCACTGGCCGGCCTTCAATGTGGCAGATTCCGCCATTACCTGCGGCGCGGCGATGCTGGTGGTCGACAGTCTGCGCGCCACCCGCGCCGCCTGAGCACGTCGCTGCAGGGCTGTGCGATGCATCGGCTATAATTCCGCCCCATGCAAGTTCTCCTCGCCAAACCCCGCGGCTTTTGTGCCGGCGTTGATCGCGCCATCGAGATCGTTGAACGCGCCCTGTCGTTGCACGGTGCGCCGATTTACGTGCGTCACGAGGTGGTGCATAACAAATTCGTGGTCGATGACCTGCGGGCCAAGGGCGCGGTCTTTGTCGAAGAACTCGACGAGGTGCCTTCGGGTAATACGGTGATTTTCAGTGCGCACGGTGTTTCGCAGGCGGTGCGCCAGCACGCCGAGGCGCGCGGCTTGCGCGTGTTCGATGCCACCTGTCCGCTGGTGACCAAGGTGCACGTCGAGGTTGCCAAGCTGCGTGCGCAGGGGCGCGAAATTGTCATGATCGGACATCAAGGCCATCCCGAGGTCGAGGGCACCATGGGGCAGGCGCAGGGTGGTGGCATGTATCTGGTGGAGAAACCCGCCGACGTTGCCGCACTCCAGGTCAAGGACGAAAACAGCCTGGCCTTCGTCACCCAAACCACGCTCTCGGTGGATGACGCCAGCCAGATCATCGCCGCTTTGCGCGCACGTTT
>CAMDSO010000179.1 GCA_945906935.1 Bordetella parapertussis | reverse complement strand
GCCGCCTGGAAGAGATCCAGCGGCCGCGCCGGCGAGCGCGGTGGCGCGCGTGCAGGCAAACCCAGATGCGTGAGGATCCTGACAATCACCGCAGGCGCTTCGATCGCGGCGATGATCTTCAAGTCGCCGCCACACTGCGGGCAGTGTTCCAGGTCGATACCGAACACGCGCCAGAGCAGGCGTGCCCAGCCCATACGCGCCGACGCGCCACGCGCTCTTGAGTTGCAGCACAACGTTGCCCGCGCCATCGCGCTTGAGCCGCTCGTTGGCGATCGCCGGGCGCGTGATGTTGCGGCACAGGCGTTCGAGTTCCTTGCGCTGATGCGCCCCGCAGCGCACCCCGGCATGCAGGCTGAAGCCCTGCGCTGCGGCGCACAGGTCCACGATCGAGCACTGACGGCGATCATTCTCGACGTACAGCCGTCTATTGAAGGCCACACCAAATAGTCCTGCGTCTGCATGTCGCATCCGCGATGGCTTTTCTACTCGGCACGGATCGCCGCCGGATGAACTGGTGGCATTGCAAATAAATTTCATGTTGTGAACGTGGCGGCGTAGTTGCCGTAGTCGTGTCGGTGCATCTTGCGGTAAAGTTGCGCCAGCGTTGCCGTAAAACCGCAGAAAAACATGCGAGACGGCGAATGCAGACTTCGGAGGAGCATCATGTTGATTTTTTTGAACCGCAAGTGCGCGCCAAGCTGCATCGTAAAAGGCGCAACGCATGACTGAAGCCATCATTGCGGGTCTGACCGCGCTCATGACGCCACAGGCGCTGCTGTTCATGTTTCTGGGCGTGGTTTACGGGCTGGTCATCGGCATCCTTCCGGGCTTGGGCGGTGTGGTGGCCATGGCGCTGCTGCTGCCGTTTACCTACGGATTTGAAACGGGAGCGACCCTCGCGTTGCTGCTTGGCGCACATATCGCAACCATTTGGGGTGATTCGGTGACCAGTATCCTGTACAGCGTACCCGGCTCTGCCAAGGGTCTTGCGCTGTGCTTCGACGGTTACCCGATGACCAAAAAAGGCCAGGCCAAGCGTGCGCTCGCGGCATCGGCGACCGGCGCCCTGTTCGGGGGCATTATCGGCGCGATCTTTCTGGCGCTGTGTATTCCGCTGATCCGTCCGGTCATTCTGGCTCTTGGCCCCAGCGAGTACCTGATCATGGCGTTGTGGGGGCTGACGGTGATCGCCACCTTCAGTGAAGGCTCGTTGATGAAAGGCCTGACCGCAAGCGTGCTCGGCGTGCTGGTAGCATTCATCGGCATGGATGTGGTGACCGCGACCCCGCGCTTTACTTTCGGCAGCGATTTCCTGATGGATGGCATCTCGTTTCCAGTGGCCATGATCGGCCTTTTCGCGGTGTCCGAAATGATGAAGCTGACGATCAAGGGTGTGCCCATTGTCGACCGCACGCTGGTGAAAGAAGAAAGCACGGTGATGGAGGGTATCAAGGACGCCATCACGCACCGCTGGCTGGTGGTGCGTTCCAGTATTCTGGGGCTGTGGATCGGCGTGCTGCCGGGCGTCGGTGCCACTGTCGCCGGACTTGCCGCCTATGCCCAGGCGGTGCAGACCTCAAAAACGCCGGAGCGTTTCGGCAAAGGCGCTGTAGAGGGCGTGATTGCACCAGATGCGACCATGGGCGCCAATGAGGGCGGCGGATTGTTGCCGACGCTAGCCTTCGGCATTCCCGGTGGCGAGAGCATGGCGATCCTGCTGGTGGCTTTCATCGGTTTGGGTGTGGTGCCGGGTCCCGAGATGCTGACAAAGAATCTCGATCTAGTGTTCACCATGGTGTGGATCATTGTCATTGCCAATATCGCGGTGACGATCATCGGCCTCGGCATCACGCCATGGCTGGCGCGTCTTCCTACACTGCAGGCCAATCTAATGGTGCCGATCGTATTGTCGGTGTGTTTTGTCGGCGCCTATGCCACGCGCGGGCACATCGAGGATGTGCTGGTTGCCGCGGTGTTTGGCGTGGTCGGCTACCTGATGGACAAATACCGTTATTCGCGCGCGAATTTCGTTATCGGCATGGTGCTGGCGGTGATGATCGAACGCAACCTGCATATTTCGCTGACTCTGTACGGCAATGATTTCCTGCTTGACCGGCCGATTGCCCTGGCCATGCTGGTGTTTGTAGTGGTTACTGCGGCGTTGCCTTTCATCCGTAACTGGCGGAGGAAGAAGCGGCAGCTTGCATCCGGAGGGACTGCGTCATGAGCCGCCATGCCCAGGAGAACGTGGTTTCCGTAATACTGCTGGCAGTGTTCATCGGCATCATTTGGTTATGCCAGGACTTCGGTCCGCGGGCGCGGTTGATCCCCTTGCCGCTAGCGGTTGCTGGCATCGTGCTGACGCTGATCCAGCTCGCTTGGCACAACTTAGGCTCTACCGAGGAACTGCAGATCGACATGATTTCGGTGCAGGCGCCTGAACTGCCTGCAGTTGGAGCACCGCTTGAACGGACACCGCAAAAAAGATCGGCCTGGCGTAGCGAGGCCGGCGCGTATGGCATGGTGGCCATACTGGTGGCGATGGTATTCATTCTGGGCTTGATGCCGACCGCGTTCCTGTTCACCGCGGGTTATTTCCTGCTGACGGGTTATTGCAGTCTGTGGCAGAGCATTTTTTATGCCGGGTTGCTGACCTGCTCCATGTACCTGTTGTTCGTGGTGGCGCTGCAAATGCAGATGTATCACGGGCTGCTGGCGCCGCTGTTCAATTAGTTGGGTGTGATCATGAATGTAAATCCAGAGGGGGTAACGCAATGAAAGCAACACGCAGGAAACTGATGCTGGCCGGCGCCATGGCGCCGTTGGTGATGGGCGGCGCAGGCCGCGCGCTGGCTCAGGCCGCCGATTATTACAAGGACAAGGTGATCATCATCAACGTAGCCGGCGGCGCCTCCGGCGGCCATACGCGGTATGCGCGCATGCTGCAGCCGTACCTGCTGAAACACAGCGGCGCCAAGGAGGTGCGCATTGTTTTGATGCCGGGCGGCGGTGGGCTCAAGGCGGCGAATCATATCTGGCGGGTCAAGCCCACCGGCCTTGAGCTTTTTTTCGGCAATGTCTCGACGCTGATCTTGGCGCCGCTGGCCGGCAGCGCCGGCGCCCAGGCTTTCGATCCGGTCAAATTCAGTTACCTAGGGCGCGTCACCAGCGAGCCCCGTGTGCTGAGTGTGGGCGGCAAGTCGGCAATCAAGTCGATCCAGGACGTGGAGAAGCTGAAGCGGCCTTTCGTCTTCCCGTCGCAGGGAACAGACGAGGATTTCTACACCATGGCGGTACTGGGCGACGCGCTGGGCTTCAAGCTCAAGGCAGTGACCGGTTACGAGGGCAACGCGGATACATCCCTTGCCGTGATCAAGGGCGATGGCGACGGCCACATCACAGGCTGGAGTGAATCTCTGGGTCCGATCCGTTCCGGCGACAAAAATCCGATCCTGATGGTGACCTCGCTGCCTTCACCGGATTATCCGAGTATTCCAGTGGTTACCGCCATCGTGCCTGCGGCGAAGCGGGCTACGATACAGTCCATGGCAACCATCCTTGAAATGCACCGCAGTTTCATCGGGCCGCCCAATATGGATCCACAGGCGGTTGCGGCTTTCCGGGCTGTGGTGACTGCCGCGCTCAAGGACCCTGATCTGCTGGCGGAAAGCAAAAAAGGCGAGCGACCCGTAGCGCCGCTGGAAGGTGCCTTGCAGCAGAAGCAGGTTACAGAACTGACAAAAGCCAGCGCCAGCCTGGAGTCGATCCTCAAGGCGGCGGTGAAGGATATCCAGTAAACCGGAACGGGGTGCGGCAGTGGCGATGACGCGGGCAATCAGGACTTATTCAACCGCGGATCGTGCTGCCGGCCCGGATTTCTGGATTCGCGACGAAAGCAGCGTCACGCGCATTGCCGAAGCGCATCGCCACGAGTATTTCCAGATCCAGCTCAATCTTGCGGGCCGCACGACCCAGCATATTGCGGCTGCAGCGAGACCATTGGGGCCAGGTGACCTGAGTTTTGTCCTGCCGTTCCGGGTGCATCGCGTACCGCACCCGCCGCGTTCGCGATTCTTCATCATCAGTTTCAACCTGCGTTTCCTGCGTCCAGAGCTTGACGTCGATCCGCTCGATCTGGAGGATGTGCCGCTCGCCCGAGCGCCGGAACTCGCACCTTTTCTGTTCCAGGAATACCTGGATTTCCGGCTTATAGGAGCAGATCTCGCAATGGCGCGCGAAGCCTGCCGGCAGATGCAGGCGGAAAACCTGCGCCGCCGTTATTGTTCACTGGAAATGATCCGCGGGCACCTGCTGTTGCTGATCGGCACGGTCTGCCGCAGCCACGAACGCGACATCATGCGGCTGGCGGCAGGGCAGGCGCAGCGCACCAGCCGGCGCGATGCGCTGGCGCGGGTAATGCGCCATGTGCGTGAAAACCTCGGCCGGCGTCTGCAACTGGCGGATGCTGCTGCAGCGGCCGATCTGTCGCCAAACTATCTCGCGCATCTGATTAAAAAAGAAACCGGCAAAACCTTCGTTGATCTGGTCACCGAGCGACGCATGGAAAAAGCCTGCGAGCTGCTGGCGCACACCACACTGCGCATCGGCGCAATCGCCGCTGCTGTGGGTTTTGAAGACGAAGCGTACTTCGCGCGGCGTTTTCGCCAGCATCACGCAGTCGCACCGCGCCAGTTCCGCGCCAAGGCGGTGGCGAGATAGCTGTTGCCGGGATTCAATCTGTTCTGCAGCGGGCGTTATCTGCGGTTCGTCAGGGTCCACTTTTTCAACGAAGGGAAGGCGTGTACGCTTGGTTGCTACGCTCCCAACGCGCTCGCCCATCACTTTTTAATTGATGGTGGAGAACAGGAAAGTCCTTAAAAAACACCATCGCGTCTCTAGTTTTGCCCGGGATACTCCCGTAGCATGCATAAACACGCAAAAAATGCGCGAGTCGCGCGACGGAGGCGGCATGGACGGAATCATGAACGAAAAAATCAGTGAATTCATCCACATGGATACCGATGTGCTGGTGATCGGTGGCGGCGTGGCCGGCACCATGGCCGCGATCCCAGCGCTGGAAGCCGGGCTAAAGGTGGTGATCTGCGAAAAGGGCAAGATCCTCGACCACTGCGGCAGCATCGGCTGTGGTGTTGATCATTACCTGACGATCATGGAATCCGGCCCGGAGTGGGATACGCCGGAGTTTCTGTTGAAGCACGTGCCCGAACTGACCGACGGTATTGTCGACATGGCGGTGGCGGGGCGCGTCATCCATGAAATGCCGCGCATCTTCCGCAAAATAGAAGCCATGGGCGTCGATTTCAAGGACCGTCAGACGGGAGATTATTACCGCCTGCGCTCGTTCGGTCTGCCGGGTACTTACCACATCAATTTCGACGGCACCGATTTCAAGAAGCACTTGGGCGAACGCGTGCGCAAAGGCAAGGCCACGGTGCTGATGCGCACCATGGTGGTGCAGTTATTGGTGAAAGACAACCGCGTCTACGGCGCCATCGCCTTCAATTTCCGCACTGGCGAGTGGACAGTGATCCGCGCCAAAGCGGTGGTGCTGGCGGCGGGTGATGTCAACCGCATTTCGCAGAATGCCTCGGGCCTGGCTTTTGATTCCTGGCATATCCCGTACAACACCGGGGACGCGCAGGCGATGGGTTATCACGCCGGTGCCGCGCTGGCTAATATGGAGTCGGTGGAGGCGACGCTGACACCCAAGGGATTTTCCTGCCAGGGGCTGAACGCGCTGGTCAGCCTCGGGGCCTATTTCGTCAACAAGGCCGGCGAGCGTTTCATGTTCAAGTACGACAAAAAGGGAGAGAACGCCCGCCGCGCGGTAATTGCCGACGGTGTCATCAACGAATACCTGCTCGGCAACGGCCCGATTTATCTCGACTGCCGCCACCTGCCGCAGGACATGCTCGATCGCATGGAGCACACGCTGCAGGTCGATCGCTACACACTGCCGGCGTATTACCAGCAGAAGGGCGTCAATTTCCGCGAAGAGTTGGTCGAAGTGTCGGTGTCCGAACTGAGCATCCGGCGCAGCGGCGTGTATTTCCGCGGCAGCGGCCTGGCTGTCGATACCAATGGTGAAACCGCGGTTGAAGGTTTGTTTGCTGCCGGCGATTGCGCGACGGTCAGCGGTGGAATTTCGGGTGCGGCGGTGCTAGGACACATTGCCGGTGAGGGTGTGGTGCAGCGCATACGCGCCTCTACCGGCGCCTTGCCCGAGGTCGATCGCAAGACGCTGGATGACGTGCGCGCGCGCGCCGTGGCGCATCTGCAGCAACCGGACGGCCTGCCATGGAAGGAATATGAGGACACTACCCGGCAGACGGTCAGTGATTATGTCGGGGTGCGCCGCAATGACCGCGGCCTGAAGCTGGCGCTGGATACCTTGTATGCACTGGCTAAACGTGAGCCGACGCTGAAAGCCGATGATCTTCACGGGCTGATGCGAGTGCATGAAGCCAAAAACATCCGCATGAATGCCGAGATCATGGCCACCGCGTCATTGGCGCGTCAGGAAACCCGTACCGGCTCTTCGCACTTCCGCATGGATTATCCGCAGACGGACGATGCGAACTGGCGCAAATTCGTGATCGTTGAGCGCGGCGCTGACGGGCCGGTGACCCGCACCTTGTCCACGGACCAGCCGCTGTCTGCGGCGTTCAGCCGCAACAGCGCTGCAGTGGCGGCGTGAGAGGAAAGCAATGAACAACGCACAAAAAGAAGTTTTCAATCCAATCCGCATCAATGCTGAAACCTGCGTCAAGTGCAACCTCTGCGACTGGATCTGTCCTGGTGACCTGATCTACAAGGAAGAGGACAACCGCGAGTCGCTGCCGGTGATCAAATATCCGGACGAGTGCTGGTATTGCGGTCTGTGCCAGTCGATCTGTCCGACCAATGCCATTACCGTGGTGTTCCCGGAGCAGATGGTGAACAACCAGACCGACGTCGCCACCTTGCTGGGCAAGGTCGCTGAATAAG
>CAMDSO010000178.1 GCA_945906935.1 Bordetella parapertussis | reverse complement strand
GGAATGCCGCGCCCAGGGTGCGTAATCCGGGGCGGAGCCAAATTTCTAATTCCCTTCTTGGAAATGTTGCTCTGAGCCGTTTTCACTTCTTTGGATTTTCAATCGCCACAGGATCAAAGAATGCGGGATACGATCCGGTCAAGGACTTTTCACCGGTAACGCTGCTTGCGAACACCCCGATCGTCTTGGTGGTAAATAAGACGCTGCCGGAAATTGATTCAGGCATACACGCACCAGCGAAAACACCCAAATCGGTGGTTGCACTATGGAACAAAGAGCTTTTAAGAGCCATACGTGTGCCTATGCGACCGAACACACTACCGCTCGCACGAGGAACGCTACCGCATTGCCATCGCGCGGCAGTTAGCATGTTCGGATGGAGGGTGGACGGTGGCCGCGAGCGTATCGATTTGCTACAATTGTCGCAACTAACTACACATTGAGGTGGCGGCATGGGCACAGCGATCCGTATCGACGACGACATCTATCTCGCTGCGCAGCGCGTGGCTGGGGCGGAGCGCCGCTCGATTCCGCAGCAGATCGAGTTTTGGGCGCTAGTCGGCAAGACGGCTCTGGAAAACCCCGACCTGCCGGTCGACTTCGTGCGCGAGCTGTTGATCAGCAAAAACACCGATCGGGCGCTCGCCGAGCCGTTCGATCTCAAGCCGGCGAAGAAAGTGGCTTCCAAAACGCGCTCGCTGCGCCGGCATGGCTGACGTCGCCATACTGCAAATGCCTGCGTTCAAGCGGGCATACAAAAAACTCGTCGCCAGCCACCAAGCGGTGGTGGACGCCGCGGTGCGCACAATCATCGCTGATCCAGAGATCGGCGAGGCGAAAAAAGGCGACCTCGCTGGCGTATACGTCCACAAGTTTCCGCTCAACCGCCAGCAGATGCTGCTTGCCTATGAATGGAATCCGAATACGCGGATGCTGCTCTTGCTCGGGAGCCACGAGAATTTTTATCGTGATCTCAAGCGTGGTTAACCCAGCATCGCGCCGCGAACATTCTATGCAGGACCAAGTGTGCATCTTTTAGATGCCGGATAGTTTCTTGTTGACGCCGGGTGTTACGCAACTGCTCAAATTCAAGCGGCAATAACATAAGATCCTTGTTCATGCCACTGCCTCGAGATACGGGCGCATTATGTTGGAGACCCGGCAAATTTTGGCGAAACGCCAGAGGTCATCGGCCGAGGCCTTTTTCTTTGTGCACGCATCTTTCAGCGCCTCCAGTGCTACGTCGATTCCGATCTTGTTGCGGTGCTTGAAGCAGTCGGCGACGGTCTTGGCAACACTGTAGACACATGGAGCTTGACCTGATCCCGCTCAACGAGCGCAACCCCTTCGGAATAGGCTTCAACAGTAAACTGAACCATCTTGACCGGAGGGTGGTCGATCATGGGCGTATGACTGCCACGAGGCATGGCGATCCATACCGCTCCTGGTAGTTGGGTGGGCAGCTCATGGAACGGCAGGGCCGTGAGCAGGCAAAAGACCGCCTGCGGCACTTTGGTTGCAATGGTGATCAGGCTCTCATGCTCGGAACCGTGACTGTCGGGCAGACGTATGTGAGTTGCCATTCCGGCGCGGTTGTTGGTTTCTACAGCTTGGCCGTTGGCAGTGTAGAGGCCTCAAAGGCGGCCCCGCGTGTGATCAAAGGCATTCCGCAGCACCCGGTTCCGGTAATGATTTTGGCCAGCCTTGCCGTGGACCTTCAACACCAAGGCGCGGGGCTTGGTAAAGCACTGCTCAAATAGCGTTTAGACTTGCGGTTTGAGCCGCCCGGATACCATAGTGCAAAACGATAAAACTCTGACCATCGCTGAGGCGGCAAGGCTGATTCGTGCGCGCTCAATATCCCCTGTCGAATTGACGCAGGCGCTGTTGCAACGGATCGAGCGCCTGGACGGTCAAATTAATGCTTTCAATACCGTCACCGGTGAACTCGCGATCAAGCAAGCGCGTCAGGCCGAGGCTGAGTTGATGCGGGGTCAGGATCGCGGCTCGTTGCACGGCATACCGTTTGGTCTGAAGGATATCTATGACACAGCCGGCATCCGTACCTCGGGTTACTCGCGGGTGTTCATGAACAACGTCCCCACGAAGGATGCCACTATCGTTTCGCGGATTTTCGCGGGCGGGGGCATTTTGCTTGGCAAGCTGGCCAGCCATGAGCTGGCCAATGGCGGTCCATCGCGTGATCTGCCGTGGCCACCGGCACGGAATCCTTGGAATCGGGAATACTTTACGGGCGGGTCGAGCACCGGCCCCGGTGCAGCCGTGGCCGCGGGCTTTCTGCCGGCGGCGCTCGGCACTGATACCGGCGGGTCGATACGCATACCCGCAGCCATGTGCGGTGTTGTGGGTTTTAAGCCGACCTATGGTCTTGTCAGCCGTGCTGGCGTGATGCCCCACTCGTTTAGCATTGATCACTGCGGCCCGATGACCCGCACCGTCGAGGACAGCGCCATCATGCTGGAGGCGATCGCCGGCTACGATGCCGCCGATGCAGTCAGTGTGGATCGACCGGTGCCGCAATATCGTTCGGCGTTACAGTCCGATATCAAGGGTCTGCGCGTTGCAGTGGTGCGGCACTTCTGGGAGGGCGATACGCGAGTCCATGAGGATGTCGGGCATGCCATGTACGTGGCCCTCGATGTGCTGACACGCCTTGGCGCACAGGTCGAAACGATCCGTCTGCGGCCATTGCAAAGTTACTATGACATCAAGACGCTCATCACCAAGCCGGAGGTGTTTGCAGCACACCGGCAGAATCTGATCGAGCGCGCTGAAGATTTTGGCGCTGATTTTCTGGGGATGACGCTGCCGGGTTGCTTGATCCAGGCTGACGATTACGCGTGGGCCAAACTTGAGCGTGAGCGCATGATTGCCGAGATGGCCGCAGTGTTCGAGCGGTTTGACGTGATTGTTACCGCCAGCAGCGGGCCGGCCATGCGGTTGGATGCGGTCAATGCCAGTCGTGTGTTCGATCATTGGCGCAAGCCCAATCTTGAAACGCCGTTTAGCGTGCTCGGCCTTCCGGCAATTGCTTTGTGTAACGGTTTTAGCCGCGATGGATTGCCGTTATCTATGCAGATCGCCGGGCGCGCCTTTGCTGAACAAACCGTCCTCAATGTTGCCTATGCCTATGAGCAGGCCACCCCGTGGCGCGACAAGTGGCCTAAACTCGCTGTTCAACCTGTAGCGGAACCGCAGGTGCATGGAATCAAGACTGTTGCGATCCCTGAAGCCGACCCTAAAACCAGGCAAGCGGTTGCGACGATGGCTGCGGATGCGGGGCTCAGGCTGACGGACGAACGGTTGCCCCAGCTTTGCGCGATTGCGCCTCTTGTGCAAGAAGCGGTGCTGCGGGCCCGCACATTTAAAACAAACTCTTGATCACCACACTTATTTGGAGTTCTCAACTATGAAGTTTATGACCCCGACGGTTTGCCTCTTCCTCACATCCTTATTGATGTCAGCGAGTGTGTCTGGCGAAGACTATCCGCGCAAGCCGATCCGCTTTCTGGTGCCTTTCGCGCCCGGCGGCGGCGCTGACTTCACCGCCCGAGTCTACGGCAAACATTTGTCCGAGCTGTGGGGGCAAACGGTGGTGGTCGATAATCGTCCTGGTGCTGGCAGTAATATCGGCACGCGCGCGGTGGCGCAGGCCAATGCTGATGGTTATACGATCCTCGTTACGAGTACGGCGTTTGCAGTGAATCCGGCGTTGTATCGTAACGCGGGTTATGACCCGATTCGTGAATTCGCGCCCATCATCAACGGCGGCTATAGTCCGACCATTTTATTTGTTCACCCGTCGGTCTCAGCGAATACGCTCAAAGACCTGATCGCACTGAGCAAGTCGCAGAAACTCTCTTATGCCTCCGCAGGGATTGGCACCGTACCGTTTTTGACGGTCGAGTATCTGCTTAACGCGCTTGCCAAAACGGGCATTGTGCATGTGCCCTACGGCGGCGCCGGGCCGGCGCTACAGGCGGTCATTGGCGGGCACGTACAGGTGGGCGCGGCAACCTTCGCTACACCCGGACTTGCCGAATGGTTCAAATCAGGCAAGCTCAAGCCGATGGTCATCATGACCGCGCTGCGTAACAAGGCGCAACCCGATGTTCCGACAGCATCCGAGTCAGGCTACCCGGGTTACGTCGACTCCACCTGGCAGGGTATCTTTGCGCCGGCCGGCACGTCACGTGATGTGATTGAAAAGCTCAATCAGGCGATGGGGCAGGGGATGAATTCACCGGTGGTTCGTGAAGCACTCACCAAGGTTGGCTTCGAATTGGCGCCCAATACCGCCGAACAGTTCTCTGCATATGTAAAAACCGAAGTCACCCGATGGGCGAAGGCGGTCAAGGAAACCGGTGCGCATGCGGACTGAAACGCCGAACGGAATGTGGGCGGTTGTTTGTGCATCGCGATGCAAAGGACCGCGCGCAAGATTGACCCTGTATTAGAATTTTTAAACACTCATTAAATGGCCTCATAAATGACCATTAACACTGGCAACCCCAATAACGAATTTCGAGTCATGACCACCGGTGGCTTTACGGCGGCCTACAAGTTGCTGATACCTGAGTTAGAGCGCTTGACCGGCTTGAAAGTGATTACGGTCACGACTTCGATCGGCACTGGCGACATATCAATACCAAACCGCCTCAAGCGCGGCGAGATCGCCGACCTCGTCATCTGTTCTGACAACATTTTTCAGCAGTTTATTGGCGATGGATTCGTCCTCGCCGAGGGGCACGCCAAACTGGCCCGCTCCATCGTTGGCTTTGCCGTTCGCGCTGGCGCGCCCAAGCCCGATATCGCAACGCCGGAAGCGCTGCGCGAGACGCTGCTGCGTGCGGCCTCGATCGGCTATTCGGCAAGCGTGAGCGGCAAGCACGTCACCACGCAGCTGTATCAACGCCTCGGTATCGCTGTGCAGGTAATGCCGAAGAGTCGTTTCGTGGGTGGCGGAGAACGCGTCGGTGCGTGGATTGCGCGCGGCGATGTTGAAGTCGGCTTTCAGCAGATCAGTGAGCTGTTGCCTGTGCAGGGCATCGCGCATATCACGCCGATTCCCGAAGAGCTGCAGCTGGTTTCGACATACACCGTGGGGGTCGGGGCGAACGCATCGCACCCGGATGCGGGGCGGGCGGTCATTGAGTTTCTTCAATCGAGGGCTGCCGCTGCAGTCATCATGGAAACCGGTCTCGAACCGATCGCGCACTAACCTCATCACACCTCAGGAAAAAATTATTTATGTTGCGCCCCGGTTTTAAATTGTCGTTGCTGTTGGTAACAGTTGCTGTTTCGAGCATCACATCAGCCGAGCCTTATCCGGTCAAACCTTTACGATTTGTCATTCCGTTGGCGCCGGGTGGCGGCACCGACATGGTCGCGCGCCGCGTCGCGCAACGATTGAGCGAGGCGCTCGGCCAAAGCGTGATTCCGGATAACCGGCCGGCGGTGGACGGTGTGATCGCGAGTGAAATTGTGGCGCGTGCACGGCCTGATGGATACACGTTGTTGTTTTCATCGAGCAGTCACGCCATGAATGTTGCGATCGGCCGCAAGTTGCCCTATGACGCCATCCGTGATTTTTTACCGATCACGCAAACCGCCAACCAGCAGCTGATACTGGTGGTGCATCCGTCGCTTCCGGTGCACAGCGTGCATGAATTAATCGACTACGCCAAAGCGCGCCCCGGCAAGTTGAATTACGGTGCGAGTTCCAACGCCGTCCAGTTGCCCATGGAGCTCTTTAATGCGATGGCCGGGATCAAGATCAACTACATTCCCTACAAAGGCTCGGCGCCCGTGCTGGTTGACTTGTTGGCCGGCCGGATCGAAACCTCGTTTAGTCCGGCTGTGGCGACACTGCCGCATGTGCGTTCCAACAAATTGCGCGCGCTGGCGATTGGCGACTTGAAGCGATCGGCGGCATTTC
Source organism: Bordetella parapertussis (assembly GCA_945906935.1). Classification (GTDB taxonomy): domain Bacteria; phylum Pseudomonadota; class Gammaproteobacteria; order Burkholderiales; family SG8-41; genus PALSA-1004. Next base: position 1,053 of record CAMDSO010000178.1, on the reverse strand, counting down.
CGGAAATACCCACGGTCACGGAATCCGGTATCCCAAAATTTCAGGCGACCGCCTGGACCGGCTTGCTTGCGCCGGCCAACACCCCGGCCGCCATCATCAGCCGATTAAATCGTGAAGTGGTGAGGATCGTGCTGTCGCCGGACTTCAAAGAATGGATCACGCAAAGCGGCGCCGACCCGGTGGGCAGCACGCCGGAAGAGTTTCTGGCATTCATCAAGTCTGAGATTACCAAATGGAGTGGTATCGCGAAGACCATCGATACCGGACGTTAAGCGGGGCGGTTGGGGTTCTTGTTTGAAGTGATGGTGAGCATGGAATGGACGGGTATGACCGCTTAAGATGTGTGGTGGCTGACTGATGATCGAATTTTAAAAACCGATAAAAGGACTGACTCGCATGAATATGAAAGCCCGGTTCGTTACGTTTTTCATCAGCAGTCTTTTGATCCCGGCAGCCTGCGCACAGGAGTGGCCGACAAAAACGGTGCGCATCATCAACCCGGTAACTGCCGGTAGCGTTACCGATGTGATGGCGCGCACCGTGGCGCAGCACTTCAACACCAGCTTCGGGCAAACCTTCGTCGTCGATAACCGCCATGGTGCCAATGGCATCATCGGTCTTGATCTCGTTGCCAAATCGGCGGGCGATGGTTACACGTTGGTTGCCGCCTCCAGCGGCATGCTGGTGATGAATGCGGCGATTTTTGAAAAGTTGCCATTTAATGTTATGCGCGACTTTGCGCCGATCAGCATCATTTTATCTGCGCCGTTTGCGATCTTCGTGCATCCATCCTTACCCGTAAAAAATACCCGCGAACTGGTGGCGCTGGCGAAGGCGAAACCCACCCAGTTGCCCTACGGGTCGTTCGGCCCGGCGAGCTTTGCGCATATGGCCATGGAGCTGTTTATGGCACAGACCGGCACCCGGTTGACGCATGTTCCCTACAAGGGCGGCGCGCCGATGGCCGCCGCGTTGGTGGCTGGCGAGGTGACGGTAGCCTTCGATTCAGTACAAAACGAATTGCCGTATTTGCGCGCAAACCGTGTTCGCGCC
>CAMDSO010000177.1 GCA_945906935.1 Bordetella parapertussis | reverse complement strand
TGAATTTGTTCTGATTTTGACCGGACACTACTGGTAGAACTTCAAATTTCGATGGTAGTTTCCGGCGGCCAAACAGGGGCGGATCGAGCGGCGCTTGATTGGGCGATTCAGGCCGGAATACCCCATGGCGGCTGGTGTCCGCGGGGCCGTAAAGCGGAAGACGGTCCTCTCGCAACTCAATACGCTTTACAGCAAATGGCCTCAACAGATTACAGTGCGCGCACTCGCCAGAATGTAATTGATAGCGACGGCACGCTGATTGTAAACACAGGCGAGCTCGACGGCGGAACCCTTAAAACGCTTCGGATCGCCGAGAAATTGCGTAAACCGCATCTCCTTTTGCAAATGGACGTTGGCGTGCAAGAAGCCAACGTGTATGAATTTGTCTGCTGGACGCGGCGTGAGTCGATTTCCAGGTTGAATATTGCCGGGCCACGCGCAAGTAAGCGGCCGGATATATATCGCTTGGTGCGCGAATTATTGGATCAAGCTACAGCAGCTTTTTACTACCCGATAAGAGAGGAGCGGCTTTATATTGGGCGCGCCGGCCTGCCTCCCGGATATAGCACCTATACGCCTCCACCGATATACGAGATTGGAAGACGCAAGCGTTTTGGCAGAACCAAATAAGGCTTTTGGTAGCGCGGCGGTGGCCCGTTCGTTAATTTCGGGATTGAATTCGGCTTATACCACGTTGGACAAGGCTGATCATTTACCCGCAGCCGCATTCGCCGTTACCATGCGCCATTCTGGGCCTGGGTGCCGGCACGATTTTTCGTCATTTCTCCAGAAGGAGCAAGCATGCAATCCTGCTACAGCCTGATCGGATACGCGACCCTGTGCACGGCGTTGCTCGTGCCATCCGCGGCCGTCGCGCCTGCCGCCGCAGCCGAGTACCCGTCGCAGCCGCTGCGCTTTCTGGTGCCCAATCCGCCCGGCGGCGCAACCGACGCGCTGGCGCGCATCCTCGGCCAGAAACTCGGCGAGGCGCTGCGGCAACAAGTCGTGATCGACAACCGCGCCGGCGGCGGTGGCATCATTGCGACCGAGACGGCGTCGCTTGCCTCGCCAGACGGCTACACGCTGCTGCTCGGCTTCATCGGGCCGATGGTGGTCAGCCCGGCGCTGGTGCGCACGCGCTACGATCCGGTGAGGGACTTCGCGCCGGTGACGCTGGCGGCCGCGGCGCAATATCTGATGGTGGTCAATCCCGCAGTGCCGGCGACGCTCAAGGAATTCGTCGCCCATACCAAGTCGCGTCCCGGGCAGATCAATTACGCTTCGGCGGGCAACGGCTCGCCCTCGCATCTCGCAGCGGAATTGTTCAAGTCGAGGGCGGGCATCGACCTCGTGCACGTTCCCTACAAGGGCGGTGCGCCGGCCGCCACCGCCGTGCTGGCCGGTGAGGCGCAGTTGTTCTTCGGCAGCATTCCGGCGACGTTGCCGCAGGTCAAAGCGGGCAAGCTCGCCGCGCTCGGCGTGACCGGTGCCGCCCGCTCGCCGGTCGCGCCCGAATACCCGACCGTCGCCGAGCTCGGTTATCCGGGCTTCGAGGTGACGTCGTGGTACGGCGTGCTGGTCCCCGTGCGCACGCCCGTTGCGATTGTCGCGCGGCTCAACACCGAGCTGCTGAAGATCCTGCGCGCGCCCGACGTGGTCGAACTGATGAAACGCCAGGGTCTGGACGTGATCGGCAGCACCCCTGCCGAATTCGCGGCGCACCTGAAAACGGAAGTCGCCAAATGGGCGGCCGTGGTGAAGACCGCGGGCATCAAGGTGGACTGACGCGCGACGCGCGCGACGGATGGGCGCCGCGTCTGCAGAATCTCAACGCGGTCCGGCAGCTTGCTTGCCGAGCCGCGCACCGCACCTACTTCGGCAGCGGCGCCAGCGGCAGCGGCATGCCTGCTGGCAGCGGCGTCTGGTCGACGTTGAGCAGGAAGGACACCAGCGAGTAGTAACCGTTGACGGCGATCGCCAACGAGCGGGTGAAGCGCGATGGCGCGGGCAACGTTGTGCTGCAACTGAAGAGTACATGGCGCGACGGCACCACGCACATCAGGATGTCGCCACTGGAATTCATGCGGCGCCTGGCCGCGCTGGTGCCGCGGCCGCGCCTGCATCTGACACGCTTTCATGGGGTGCTCGCACCTAACGCGAGGCTACGCGCCGCAGTAGTGCCCAGTAGTGCCGGGCGCACCGCAGAATACCAGCGCGCCTGAGGACGAACACGCGCACGGCGCGTCGGCGCGCATGGGCTGGGCGCGCCTGCTCAAGCGGGTATTCGATATCGACCTCGAACACTGCGCGCAGTGCGGCGGCGACTGGAAGATCATCGCCGCCATCGAGGAGCCGGCGGTGATCGTCAGGATCCTCACGCATCTGGGCTTGCCTGCACGCGTGCCGCCACCTGCACCGGCGCGGCGGCTACCTCTCTTCGAGATGGCCTGATCGGCGCGGCAAGAGCGGTTGTGCAACAGGGTTGATGATTCGGCGCGACCCGCGCTCGCGCGAGGCGGTCAAACAGCGTCGAAGTGAGGCGATTCGGGGCGGTGAAGGGCTCACATAGTCATCGCGAACGGAGGATTTTCAGCAAACACCGTGCGATTGCCCGCTCGCCCAGCCGGCGATATAGTCGTGAATAGCGAAAAAGATAGTTTGAATTGCCTATACTCGCTCCTGCCAAACGACTGGCATGACTTAAAGGGGGCAGGTCAGACCGTCCTAAACCTGTTGCGCTCACTCGCCAACCACCCCAATAGCCTTGATCACCTTTGCCCAGAGGTCGGTTTCTGCCTTGGTAAATTTTGCAAATTCCTCGGTTGACTTGCTGGTGATGATTTCCGCGCTACCGGTGGCCAGCCGCCGGGCCACTTCGGCGTCGCCCATGGTCTTGTTCGTCGCTAAAAACAACTCGTTGATAATGGATCGCGGCGTGCCGGCCGGTGCGTAAATGCCCTGCCAGGCGCCAGTGGTCATAGCGGGAAACCCTGATTCTGCCATGGTGGGAGTTTCTGGTGCTGCTGCCAGCCGCTTGGAGGAAACCACACTCAACAGCTTTAGCTTGTTAGTTTTGACGTGCGGTAGCACGCCGGGCATGCTGGTCATCACCGCCGATACTTCACCCGCCACCACGGCGATTGCGGCGGCACCTGCACCCCCTTTGTAGGGTATATGGACCAGCTTGATGCCAGCCTCGCTCATAAAATACTCCATGGACAGGCGCTGTGGGCTGCCGGCCCCGGCAGAGCCGTAGTTGAGTTTGTCCGGGCGGGCCTTTGCATAGGCAATGAATTCCTTGACTGAGGAAACCGGCACGGAGGGGTGCACTACCAGTGCGCCCGGAACATCAACCACTTGGGTCACGCCAATCAGATCTCGCGTGGGGAGTATCGGAAATTTGGGGAACAGTTCAGGATTGATCACCATGGTGCCGCTGTTGCCGAGCAGTATGGTGTAGCCATCGGGTGTGGCGCGCGCGGCGAGTTCGACACCAATGTTTCCGGATGCTCCAGTGCGGTTGTCAATGACCACCTGCTGTCCGATAACTTCCCCAAGCCGGTTCTGGATGATACGACCGACGAAATCCGAAGCGCCGCCAGGTGCGAACGGAACAATCATCCGGATCGGCCGGTTGGGATATGGGTTGGCTGACTGGGCATGGGCGGCTACCGCGCACATCAGACTGGCGAACACGAATACAGCAACCATAAAAGGTTTTTTCACTACTCTCTTCCGGGGTGAGGGGCTGATTTTATTTGTTGCGGCGTGACAGGTCATTTATTTAGAGCCGGGGCCGGCGTGCCATGCAGGCCGCCTTGCGCCAGCACGGCATCGCGGCCGCCGTAGTGCTCGATCAATTTATTCTGATCATCCTTGGCCATGCGGTCCACGGCTTCCGGATCAAGCTGTTCGCGCAGCAGGGCTTCAAACCCATCCAGCGTTTGGGCGTACTCAGGTAAACCGGCGAGGTTTTCGAGTTCTTCAGGATCAGCGGCCAGATCATAGAGTTCCGGTGGACAGCCGACGTAATAAATGTATTTATAGCGGCCACGTCGCAGCATATAGGCCCCGCTGACGGAGCCACCTGCGTGATACTGGCTCAGCACCAGGCGCTCTGCCACGACTGGTTGGGCCGCGATGGCCAGCAGGGATTCGCCGGGCAGTCTGCGATCTTCAACGTCAGGGGCGGCACCTACGGCGGCGAGCACGGTTGGATAAATGTCCACTTGCGACACTGGCGTCTGACAGCGTTTGCCGCGCGGCACATCCGGTCCACAAAGGATCATGGGAATGGCTGCGGATTCTTCATACATGGTGGATTTCCCCCACAGGCGCCGCGCGCCGAGGCTTTCCCCATGGTCGCTGAGATACAGGATGCGTGTCTTTGATTCCAGTTTTGCTTCCGATAATGCTGACAGGATGCAGCCGAACTGCGCATCGACAAATGTACACAGAGCGAAGTAGGAGGCGATTGCCACTCGCCGGTCATGGTCGGACTTGAAGCTGCGGTCGAAAATGAAAGAATTCTCGAAGGCTTGCCACCAAGGATGCGTAAGCGAAAGCTTATCGCTCCGCTGCTTGGGCATGGGCATGTCATCCGGGTTATAGAGTGCGTAATACTCGGGCGGCGCAATCAGCGGGAAATGCGGGGCAATGAACGAGACAAACAGCACCCATGGCTGCTGCTCGCGCAAGCCTTCGTTATTGAGCCAATTGCAGGCTTCTTCGGTAATGCGCTTGTCGTACTGAATGTAGGGACTGTCGCCAGGACCTATCTCTTCGGCAAATTTCCTGCCCTGGGGGCGTACCGGCGGCGGATCGCGCACCAACCCCAGGGTATCGCCGCGGCCGTTGGCGATGTGCATGGGCACGATCTGGCGGTCGAAACCAGCCAAGTTGCTGGCATTGCGATAATGCAGCTTACCCACGGATACAACGCGGTGCCCGGTTTGCTGCATGCGATGTGTCCAGCTGCGCATCTGTCCATCGTAGGCTATGGCATTGTCCCAGCAGCGGGTCTCATGCACTTGACGGCCGGTGGCGATCGTGGCGCGTGCCGGCACGCAAATGGGTGAATTGGTATAGGCGCGCTCGAACAGCGTGCCATTTTCTGCCAGACGGTCGAGATTGGGCGTTTGAACAAAAGGATGGCCGTAGCAACCCAGCGCCTTAGTGGAATGCTCGTCATCCATCAAAATCAGCAGATTGGTCTTTTGCATATGAGTTTCAAATTAAAGAAAATTAAAAGGGCCGGGCTGGATATTCCAAGCCGCCGGCGAAATCACTTGCGCTGAACACATCACGCATCGCGGACGAATTCATCACCTGGCCGCAGCTTGGCGGCGTCCAGCGCCGCCGAGAGCGACGCAATGGCTTTGGTCGGTGAAATAAAGTCGAGCATGGATTTTTAATCAATCAAATTAATAGTTAACGATCCGTATCCTACACCGGATAGGAAGTCTCAGGACCACCGCAAGCTCCGTAGCTTAGCCAAAATGATCAAACTCCTTTCGCGCCAACGGCAGCGGCAACCCATCGCGATCCACCACCACCTGTTTCGGCCAAACGAATATTGATCATTCGGGAGTGGTCAATTTGGAATCGTTGGGAGCATGCATGTATTTTTGAGCGATATCGGGCGTTGCTATATCGAACGCTTCCCGCGTAGTTTTCTCGCACTGCCATGGGGTAAATGACCCAAATCTGTTTATTCGGCAGGAAGTAGCGGTAATAAATTAGCCCGTAAGGTCACCGAGGCAGGTCTTGCGGCACTGCGGTATCATCAGCTTTGCATGAATAAAAAATAAAAAATTCAAGTTTCGGGGGATTCAAATGCGTAATCTGTTATTGATTTCGTGGTTTTTCACGTCCGTTGTTTTTGCGCAGACTTTTCCATCCAAGCCACTGCGTATCGTGGTGCCATTTGCAGTCGGCGGTAGTCCTGACGTTATTGCGCGCGGGTTGGCGATTCAACTCGACGCTCAATTGGGGAAAAGTATTGTGGTTGATAATCGCGCAGGTGCAAATGGAATTATCGGCGCGGATATCGTTGCCAAGTCTGCCCCCGATGGGCATACGCTGATTCATTCGCCGCCAGCGTTTGTGCTCAATGCGTTGGTATACAAAAAACTTCCCTATGACGTGATACGTGACTTCATTCCCGTCACAAACATTGGAAATTCCGGCGGTTACTTGATGCTGGTTTCGCCTGCGCTTGGTGTGAACAACCTGAAGGAATTCATTGCTGCTGCGAAGGCAAAGCCTCTTTCATATGGATCGCCACCAGCGGGAAATACGCTACATTTAGCGACTGAAATGTTAAAGCAGAGAACCGGAATGTCGCTGCAGCACGTACCATACAAGGGGGGAACTGAGACTTTTACCGCGCTGATTTCCAATGAGGTCCAAGTTTTGCTGGTTCCGCCTCCAGCGGCGATTCCCTACGTGAAGTCGGGACGTTTGCGTGCGATTGGTTTTACCGGTGCCAAACGGCATCCTATATTGCCCGAGGTTCCTACTCTTGCAGAGTCCGGTGTCGCCGACTATGTGATTGATTTCACCTGGCACGGTTGGTTTGCCCCGGCAAAAACTCCCTTGGAGATTGTCAGGCGCCTTCAATTGGAAGCACGTAAGGCGCTGCAGGCTCCTGCGATGCGGGCATTGATGGAAAGCAGCGGGTTTGAGGCAGTTGCGAATACGCCAGAGGAATTTAAGATTTTTGTGCAAACCGAGATGAAGCGTTATGCCGAGATCGTGCGGGCGGCAAATGTGGTGGCGGAGTAAAAGGATTCGAAAGCGTTTTAGAGTGGGTAATGGCGTCAGGCAAGTACTCAATAATGCAAAAGGAAAAAACAATGGACTTCGATATCAATGAGGTTCGTGCGGCGATCCGCGATGGAATCCCGCCTTTTGAAATCCGGAAAATTGGCCATGTGGTTTTGATGGTCAGTGATTTGAAGCGTTCTGTGGGATTCTATACAGGTGTTCTTGGCTTCAAGGTATCGGATATCTTTGAGAAGGA
>CAMDSO010000176.1 GCA_945906935.1 Bordetella parapertussis | reverse complement strand
TGGACTTGATATCGGGTTCGCGCAAAATGCCGGCGGTCTTTGCCGACAGCTTCGAGACGATTTCACGTGGCGTTGCCGCAGGCGCGAGGAAGCCGACCCACGAGCCCGTATCGAGTTGCGGGTAGCCCGCTTCAGCCGCTGAGGGCACGCTGGGTAATGCCGATGAACGCTGACTGCCGCTGACAACAATCGCTTTCAGTCGGTTGGCACGCACATAGAGCACGGTGACGCTTGTGGCAATAAACGATAGCTGAACCTGCCCGCCCAGCAAATCGGCGATGGCCGGCGCACCACCCTTATAGGGCACGTGCACAATATCAATACCGGCAAGCAATTTTAATTGTTCGGCGGCCAGATGCCCGGCGGTGCCTGCGCCGCCAGCCGATGCGTACGTCAACGTAGCGGGTTTGCTTTTAGCCAGCGCAATGAGATCTTTCAGCGTCTCGGCCGGCACTGAAGGATGGGCCACCACCACCAGCGGGATTTTCACCATCAACGAGATGGGGGCGAGATCGCTGAAAATGTTGTAGCGAAGCTTCTTGTAAATATGTGGATTCACCGCGTGCGCATCAACCACCATCAATAACGTGTAGCCGTCGGGCGCCGCCTTCGTCACCATGTCGGTCCCCACCGTTCCGCTGGCGCCACTGCGGTTATCAATCACCACCGCGAGGTAGGGTTGCCCAAGCGCATCGGCCAGTCTCGACGCAACCTGCCGCGCCACCGTATCGACCAGGCCGCCGGCCGGAAACGGCACGATGATACGGATCGGCCGCGCCGGATAGACCTCGGCCGCCACAGCACTCACGGCCGGAAGCAACAATACAGGCAGCGTTAATAACAACACCCTGCCACAATAATCAAACAGTCGTTTGGACATCGTGCATGCTCCAATCAGGATTTGCGCAAGCAATTCACCGACGCCGGGACCGAAGTCATCGTCAACACACCCGAAGAATTCACGTCGAAATTAAAAAGCGAAATCGAACGCTATCGCAGCTTGGTCGCATCGACCAGCCTGCAATCCCTGTAAGCCTGCGCAGACCAACTGCGCAGCGGCAACCAGACCAGTGCCTTGGGTTTAACGACTGCGGGAACCACCGTGATTACAGCGGGGTTTTCTTCGGCGGCGGCACGCCGACCACCGCAATGCGGATGTTTTCGGTGCTGTTGTTCAAGAGCTGATGTTCAATAACACCGGCCGGCATATAGATCGTATCGCCGGGACCGACCGCCTGTTCTTCGACCGCCCCGCTTGCGGTCTTCCACTGCACCACGCCATGACCACTGAGGACAAAATAAATCTCCTCAAAATCGGCGGGATATTCAACCTTATTGCCGTCGACAACATAACTGTCATGCTTGTGCCAGTGATGCGGACTGAAGCCCGGGCATATTTCATCAATATTAAAAAACAACTTACTCGAAGTAACGACTTTACGAATCTTTCCGGCCTCTTCTCCGAAGCCGCGGATATTTTGTGTCGGAACCTCATCTGCCTTGATAATTTTTAGCTGCGCCACCGCACTCTCCTTTGCACACTATAATTTACGCCGATTTTATTCGCCGGATCGCCGCGTAATTCCTGAGGTCAATGATAGAACAGATTTGCCCCATGGTGTCAGGCCAAACAGGTAGACTGCGCACCGTGATTTGCCCGCTGCGGCGACGACAACCCTGCGTGGCATCCGCAACCAGCGCTACGCATTTTTGCGGCAGATACCATAAGCGTCAGCAAACCCATCCGCATTACAGATAAAGAAGCCTCAGGAACATGCCCAGATTCCCCTCAAATATCCGCGCTATTAGTCTTGATCTCGACGACACACTCTGGCCGATCGGGCCCACCATCGTGCGTGCCGAACACCGCGCTCAGGCGGCGCTCACCGAACACGCCCCACAAGTCGCTGCAGCCTGGAACATTGACCGTCTGAGAGCGCTACGCGCGAAAATACTCGACGAACAGCAGCACCTGCGCCATGACTTGCTGCAAATCCGTCGACTCGCCTTGCAACATGCGTTCGCCGATTGCGGTTCATCCACAGCAGCATCCGCCGCACCGATTGAAACTGCGCTGCGCGTATTCATGGCGGCACGCAACGAAGTCGAGCTGTATCCGGAAGTCGAGGCCTGTCTGCAACGGCTGGGGCAACGCTACCGCATCGCTTCCCTGACCAACGGCAACGCCGATTTAAAAATCGTCGGCCTGGCGCATTTATTCCACACCACGGTGTCCGCACATGAGCACGGCACCACCAAACCGGATCCTGCGCTATTCCGTATTGCGTGTACCCAGCTCGAGTGCGCACCGGAGCAGGTCGTGCATGTCGGCGATGATCCAGACTTTGACGTGCGCGGTGCAATCAATGCCGGCCTGCAGGCCGTCTGGATCAATCGCACAAACGCTCAATGGCTGGGTGAAGACAGGCCGCATGAAATCAACAGCCTGGAGTGTCTGGAGCGCTGGCTGGAAAATGATGAAGGCAGGCTTGATCGCTAATCACGCCCGACCCAACAAATCAGCAACCAGTGACGCAGCTTGTGCGCAAGCCACCCCCGTCATTTGTTGGCGGTCAATAGACTAATCAAGCTTGAGCCCGATTTGGGCAATCAACTTTCCCCACAGTTCACGTTCCGCTTTCATGTGTTCAGTGAATTTTTCAGGCGAATTGCCGACGGGCTCTGCGCCCAAACCCAGCAATCGCTGTCGCACACTGTCTAAGGCGAGAACCCGTAGTATTTCCCCATTGAGCTTATCCACAATGGATCGCGGCAATCCCGCCGGCCCGACCAAGCCGTTCCACCCCTGCACGTTATAGCCCGGAACACCGGACTCCGCGATGGTGGGCAGTTCTGGCAACAATTGGGAACGATTAGCGGTAGTGACTGCCAGTGCACGCATTCGTCCCGCACGGATCTGCGTCAAGGCTGGAGGCAAACCATCAAACATCAGATGAATTTGTCCACTAAACAAATCGATATGTGCCGGGGGGCTGGCTTTGTAGACGACATGCACCATACGCACACCGGTCATCGCTGAAAACATTTCAGCCGCCAGATGTATCGTGCCGCCCGCCCCCGCAGAACCATACGACAACTTCCCAGGGTTGCTCTTACCGAAATTAATCAGTTCGGTCACGGATTTGACGGGCAGTGCCGGGCTCACTACGAGCACATTGGTCACAGAGTTTATTTGCGTAATCGGCGCGAAAGCGGTCGCCATGTCATAAGGCATATTACTGAACAGAAAACCGTTCACAGCGAGCGTACTGGCCGAACTCATGACCAGGGTATATCCATCGGGGGCTGCTTTAACCCCCATGTTCGTGCCCGGATTTCCGCCGCCCCCGGGCCGGTTGTCAACGATGATCGATTCACCGAGCGCCTCCGACAACGCTGGCATAACCACACGCGTAATCACATCGGTAACACTGCCCACCCCAAACGGCACGATCACTCTAATCGGTCTGTTCGGATATTTTTCCGCACTGCTGTTTTTTTGCGCTGACTCTGCGGCAATTGCTGTTGTCGGCAGTATAGGCAAGACGGCACAAACAACCAGCATTTGAAATAAACGGTGTTTAGCAAAAGAGCTCGGCACACTAAAGGCCATTATTTTTCTCCATATGAGTGATTTCTACCAAACTGAAAAGTGGCTGCCGGCTCCAGTGCTTTCATGGGCGTATTGCGCAAGCGTTCGGACATTGCCAAAGCATACGGCGCCGCGCGTAACAAATGCGCAAACTGGGACTCATCCAGTTTTAACCCGGACAGCCTGGCGGCATGCCATACCGCATCCCTTATTTTCCCGCTGGCTTCTGACTCACAGGGTACGGGAGGGCTGACCTGGATATCGGGTCTCGAGGCCAAAGGGTCCAAGGACGGACGCCGCGACCGCCACTGCGTGGCTTGCTCAAAAGCATGACCGACGCGCAGGACGACAGACTCGTCAAACGGTCTGCCTGCGATCTGCACACCCATGGGTAAACCAGACTCGGTAAAACCACAACAGACGATCAGCGCCGGGTTACCCAATACACTAAATGGAGAAAACATCGTTGGCTTCTCCCAGAAGCTCACGGTCCGATGCGCCGCCAGGCGGGGAGCGGGCCCGGCACCAGCCGTCACCAAAACGTCGTATTTCTCATATAAAAGCGCCGCCTCCTCCAGCATTTTGCGACGCAGTTGCTGGGCACACACATAGTCAGCCGCCTGGAAGAGACATCCTGCAAGCCCGCCTCGTCCAAGAAAGTCCTCGCCAAACTGGTCGGCGCGAGAGATTAATTCAGGCCGATAGACTGAAAATAATTCGGACAGCGAAATCACCGTTTTTACGTCGTGATACTCCTGCGAAGGTCGGATACAAACATCCTCTAGCCGGGCACCGAGCTTGGAGAAAACCTCAAGCGCACTGTCGGTAGCACGCGACAGGTGATCATCGACATGCAGGTCTTTCTGCCAGAGATGGCGAAGAACACCGATACGCAAACCACGCAGGCCGCCCTGCATGGCAAGACGGTAGTCGGGAACCGCTTCTGCTGAACTGGTCACGTCCAATGGATCATATCCGGCGGTCGCCTGTAACAGGATTGCGCAGTCCTCGACCGTCCACGCCATCGGCCCGCAATGGTCAAAGGTAAATGAATTCGGCAGCACTCCGGCACGACTGATCCGTCCATAGGTAGGCTTCAAGCCGGCAATGCCGCAGAGTGCTGCAGGCGTGCGTATCGAGCCGCCGGTATCGGTTCCCATGGCACCGGGAACAAAAGCTGCCGCAACCGCAGCGCCCGGACCGCTGCTCGATCCACCGCTAAAGTGGGCGAGATGCCATGGATTACGCGCCGGCGGCCATGGCAGGTCAAAAGACGGACCCCCATGTGCGAATTCGTGGGTAGCGAGCTTGCCCATCAGTAACGCGCCTGCACGATACAAATTCGCAGTCACTGTTGAGTCAACAGCGGGCACGTTGTTGATGCCAATTCGAGAATGCCCGGAGGTCAGGATACCGGCGGTGTTATAAATATCCTTAAGGCCAATGGGAATGCCATGCAAAGGACCACGATAGCGGCCGGCCGTAATCTCCGTTTCAGCAACCCTGGCCTGATTGAGAGCCAACTCTCCAGTCAATGTAATGAACGCATTGACCTTGTTATCCAGAGCCTTGATCCGCGTCAGAAACGCCTCCACCACCTCCACCGGCGAAACCGCTTTCGTACGAATCAATTCCGCCAATTCAGCGATGCTTTTAAAACACAAGGGATTGTTCATGTTGGAGCCAAACTTTTGACGGGGTTTTTTGACCAATTGCAACGCTATGCGCAGCGCCATGTGCGTCGTAAAACGGCGACGGTGTTTACATCAGATCCGATCGGACAGCATTTCAACCGCTAAAAAGCCACATTCCATCCTACACCAATTACTGATGCAAGCCTTATGGCCGCGCTAAGCCGTTGCCGCCGCCAGCAAAAGATCGGCGCCTTTTTCTCCGACGGCAATCGCCGCGATATTGGTATTCGATGCCGGAATCGTCGGACAGATTGATGAATCGATGACCCGCAGGTTGCCGATACCGCGCACGCGCAATTCGGGGTCAACCACCGCGGCATCATCCGTCCCCATCTTGCAAGTACCGACCATATGCCAGGCGGTCTGCGCCGTACTGCGCATATATTCAAACAACTCGGCGTCATCCACAACACCGGGACCGGGTCGCGTTTCGCGCACAAAATAAGGTTTGAGCGCAGGCATTTGCACGACCCGCCGTGCAACGCGCACCCCCTCAAGAAAGAGCCGCGCATCTTCTTCATGCGAAAAATAGCAGGGGTCCATCAGCGCCTGTTGCGCCGGGTCGGTCGATTGAATATGAACATGACCGATGGAGCGCGGTTGCAACACCGCCACGCCGAATGAAAATCCGGAAAATGCATCGAGTCCATAGCGTGACTCGCGCGCGTAACGGTTTTGCCCCGACAACGGCATCATGCGCAAAACAAGATCGGCCTGCCTGGCGCCAGCGTGACTGCGATAGTTCATTTGCGCGGTCGATGAACTGATCGTCAGGATGCCCTCACGCTTGAAAATGAAGCGCAAACCTTCCCTCAAACGCAGCAGCGGATTGCGCAACACGTCGTTAACAGTCACCGGTTGCGAACATTCAAACGACAGCCGCAAGTAGGGATGATCGCGCAGGTTTTCACCGACGCCCGGCAAATGTTGAACCGTCGCGATGCCGTGCTGTTGCAAAATTCCGGCATTGCCTATACCTGAGAGTTCAAGCAGTTGCGGCGACGCCAGCGGGCCTGCCGACAACACCACTTCGCGTCGCGCATACACCTGCCGCGTGACATCGCCCAGTCGCACTTCGACTCCCTGCGCACATTTTCCGTTCAGCAGTACGCGTGTCGCCGTGGCGTTGGTCAATATGGTCAGATTGGGCCGGTTTTTCGCCGGCCGCAGATAACCCACTGCAGCACTGTTGCGCAGTCCGTTGCGCGTCGTGTATTGGAGATTAAATGCTCCTTCGTAATGACCATCGTTGTAATCAGCCACCCGCTGGTATCCGGCTTCGCCACACGCCGCAAGAAACGCCTCTGACAACGGGTCAAAATTATCCAACCGCGTGCAATGGATGGGACCGCCGCTGCCGCGCACAGCCGGATCGCCCTCGGGAAAATCTTCCAGCCTCTTGAACACCGGCAGCAGATCTTCATAGCCCCAACCAGTGCAGCCCATCTCGTCGCGCCAGACATCGTATTCAGCCGGATCACCGCGCACAAACAGATTACCGTTGATCGAACTGCATCCGCCGACCACCCTGCCGCGCGGCCACTTGCGCTGTTGCCCGTCGAGCCGGCTTTGCGGTGCCGTCAGATAAGGCCAGATCCAGCGTGGGTCATTCAATACCTGCGCCACGAGTGCCGGAATATGCAGCTTGTAGTGATTGTCACGGCCACCGGCCTCGAGCAACAGCACGCTATGGCGGCCGTCGGCCGTCAGGCGATTGGCAACGGCACAACCGGCCGAACCGGAACCGACAATGACATAATCAAATCG
>CAMDSO010000175.1 GCA_945906935.1 Bordetella parapertussis | reverse complement strand
GGCTTGTCTGTGATTTTCGGCGCCTCTTCTTTCAGCCAGCGACAGGCGTTCTCGGCGATGCTGCGGTCGTAGCGCGTGTAGTCGGATTCGCCTGGGCCGGCCTCGGGGCCAAGCTTTGCAGCGCCCTTGCGAACAATCAGTTCATCGCGGATCAATCCGACCACATCGCCGTCGCCGTCAGCCAGATGCATCGGCAGAATTTCCTGCGTGAAGCCGTTGCGCGCCGGATCGGAGCTGACGTAGTGCAGTTTGCCGATCGACACCGCCTGATGACCTTGCTCCATGACGCGGTGGCCCCAGCTCGGCACGCTGCCGTCGTAGGCGATCGCATTGTCCCAGAAGCCGATGTCATGCACGTAGCGGCCGGTGGCGAGGCTCGCACGCGCCGGCACGCAGATGGGGCAGTTCGTATACGCGGATGAGAATCGCGTGCCGCGTGCGGCCAGCGCGTCGATGTTCGGCGTCTTTACCAGGGCATGGCCAGCGCAGCCCATGACGCGCGGATTGTGCTGGTCGGAGAGGATGATGACGAGATTGGTGTTTCGCATGGGGATTCCTTTTTCTATTCTTTGGAGACGCCGGCCTGACGGATGATCTCGCGCCATTTGACGACCTCGCGCGCCAGCAGTTTGCCGAATTCATCGCGGCTGGCAGTCATGACATCGGTGGCATCGGCCGCGAGCCCCTGTTTAATCGCGGGTTGTTGCAGTATTGCTGAGACTTCGCGATGCAACCAATCGAGGATGGCGGGCGGGGTGCGCGCCGGCGCGATAATGCCGTACCAGGTGTTGATCTCGTAGTTGGGAACCGTTTCTGCGATGGCCGGCAGGTTGGGCAGGGCGGGTGAACGCTTGGCCGTTGTGACGGCGAGTGCGCGAATGCGGCCCGATTCAAGATGAGGCTTGGTGACGGGATGCACGGTAAACGACATCTGGATCTGGCCGCCGAGCAGATCGTTGACGACCTGCGCGCCGCCCTTGTAGGGCACGTGAAAAAATTTCGCACCCGACAAGTTACTCAGAATAACGCCGGCCAGATGTTGCGTGCCACCAGCGCCGGTTGAGCCGAAGTTAATGGCATTCGGTTTGGTTTTTGCCAGCGCTACCAGTTCCGCAACGCTTTTTGCCGGAACGGATGGATGCACGTTTAACAAATAGGGTGAACTGCTGACCCAGGCCACAGAGGCGAAATCCTTGACGATATCGACGTTTTGTTTGCCCGGCATCGTGCTCATGGCGAGATGGGTCAGTGTAAACATGACGAGCGTGTGGCCGTCAGGTGCTGCGTGCGCGCCGAGCTCCATGCCGATCGCGCCACCAGCACCAGCGCGGTTATCCACGACGAAGGCCTTGCCGGATTTTTCCGCAAGTTTCTGCGCCAGCAGCCGCGTCAGCGTATCGAGTCCCGCGCCGGCGACGGTTGGCACGATAATGCGCACAGGTTTTGCGGGGTAATCAGCGGCGCCGGCATCTGCGGCGGACATCAATACATGAAACAAAGACGCAGACACTACAAGTGTGAGCTTCAATCGAGGAGGCGAAGATTGTCTTGAATCACACCTCCATTCGCCCACTGACTTTGCAGTCTTCATACTGGCAGCGGCCCAAACGCGGGGGGCGGCACGCGCCGCTTCGAGGCGGCTTCATAGGCCGAGGCGATTTTTAGCGTGATGTCTTCCTTGCCCGGTTCGGCGCGGAATACCAGCGAGAACGGCAGGCCTGGCGCGGCCAGTGTTGTCGGCTGGTCGTTGGCAACGGCAATGTATTTTTTGCGGTCGGGGCTCAGCGCGAATTTGGCATCGTAGGCGGTGGTGACGTAACCGGCTGGAATCAGTATTTCGGTGAGACCCGCGTTGGGGCCGAATTGTGATTCGTTGCGCAGCCGTGCGATGAGCCCGGGTTCGTCGGGGCCGCCGATTTTTGCCGGTGGCAGCGGCGTGTGCAGGCGCACCAGCGCATCGAGTTTGTTTTCGAGGATCACCATCATGTCGACGCGGCGCAGCAGTTCACGCAGCATGATGCGTTCGTCCACACCCTGACGGCCGCCGAGTCGGTTACGCGGGTCGTTGGTTTCTTCCCAGTTCAGATAGGCCGAGCGCTGGTCGTCGCCCCAGTATTTGGAGCGCGCATTGAGCGCGGGCCAGTCGACCAGCGTTTCGCTAAAGCCGCGCGCTTTCCAGTCTTCGGCGCGCCGCGACAGATATTGCCGGATGTGAAAGCGGAAAGAGTTGGCGAGGATCTGGTCTTGCACGGTGGAAATATCGAGGTTGGACGGCGGTGCGATACGCAGGTCCGCCAGTTCGACCATGTAATCGATGGGTTGCAGGGTACCGCTGCCGAAGACCTTGCCCGGCGCGAATTCGGTCGGCACGATGGCGGCGGCGAAGTCTGTAAACACCGGCGTGCCGTCGGCCTTTAGGCGGAACAGCAAGTCAGGCATAAACACCGGCACCAGACGCGCGAGCGCCTTGCGGAAGTCGATGCTCATCTGTTCGACCTCGGGGTCCGGTTTCCATAACGGATCGCAGGATTCGACCAGCGTGGCGCCAAGGTGGACGCCGAGCATCGCCTTGATTTCTTTGGCGACTGCAGTGGTGATCGGTTCGGCGGCCTTGCTGCCAGCGGCAAGCATTGACTCGCGGACGATGCCGATGCGCATATCGCGCAGACTGTTGCGCCCGCCGAGTGCTTTTGCGTGCACTTCATAACCGGTCGTCAACACCGACGAGCGTGGCACCGTGGTGTAGGGATCGCGCGGGTCGTAGTAACCGTTCTCGGGGTCTTTGAGTGCGTCGAGGACTTTCGCACAATCGGTGATGGTGCGGCAGAGGATGCCGGTGCGGTCACAATAAATATCAGCGCCGATTGCGCCGCCATCAAAGCCCAGCATCGCCTTGTGCGGCAGTATCAGCGCAACCGAATTGTGATTGGCCGGTCCGCGTGTGGAGGCGCGGGTTTCCTCGCCCAGACTCGCCATCACCAGATTGGCACCCACCGAAACACCGGAGCCCGAGCTCGAACCGAGCGAGGCCGCGCGTGTGGTGTCATACGGATTGGACGGATTGCCGGCCCAGCTGCTGCGCTGATAGCCGAGCACTGATGGCAATACCTTTTCCGGATGATGACGGCCGCCGGGATCGCCGGCGCGGCCGTTGTATTCGGTCATCAGGGCCTTGGCATAAATGATCGCGCCTTTCTTGCGCAACTGGTCGACCAGAATGTGATCGCGCGCGGGGAAGTCGATGTCATAGGCGGCGTCTCCGCCACCGGTCGAGCGCATGTCCTTGGTATCGAAGGCGTCCTTGAATGAAAACACGACGCCGTAGAGCGGCATTTTTTCGAGATTGGGATTGTGGCCGTATTTTTTGTCCAGCGCAGCCGCTTGTTCAAGCGCGTCGGGCTGACAACGGAAAATTTCACATACCGCCGGCGCGCCTTCGGGCAGCGGGCCGTCATCGGGATGACGATCGTAATCGCCGCGACAGGTCACCGAGCGCTCGCCGCGGATGTTGAGGGTGGCTAGTCCATTGACCTGGCCGGCGTTGGGTTTGCCGACGATCATGCCGTATTGCTGCTGCACCGAAGGATCGGAGGCGGTGGCCTGCATGCGACCGAATTCAAGCGGCGGTCCTGCATAGTGGTCAAGATCGGGCAGCAGCGTTGAGGCTTTGACGCTTTCGCTTGGAAATTGTAACGCCGACTGGGCGCGCACCGTGCCTGTCGCGCTGCCGATATCAGCGCCTTCTGCAGTGACTAGCAGGCTCGACGGGCCGTTGTAAGCGCGCGCCCGGGCGATATAGTGCTCTACGACTTTGACGCAGGTGGTGCGCCCGTCGCGGATGGCACGATGCAGCTCATCGATGGTGGCCTCTTCAAGACGAAAGGGCGTGGTTTGTTCAGCAGGCAGCTTGGACATTGCGGCACTCCGGTTTGATCGGTTGTTGTAATAGGATCTGATTCCTGCACGCATGATAGAGGGGCGGCGCGCTTGATTCAACGGGTATGTTGATGGTGATGATGTTGCAAGGAAGCGTTGCCTTGAATATGCGAAGATGCGCGCGGCGATTCCGGCGTGTTGCCGCTCAAATTGGCCTGGAGAGAAACATGAAGATTGCAGCAATACTGGTGCTACTGACATTCACCGTAACAGGCGCTATGGCGGCTGACAGCTGGCCGGCCAAACCTTTGCGTATGCTGACGGCCGAACTCGGTGGTGGTAGTGATTTGTCAGCGCGTCTGATTGCGACTGGTTTGTCGGGCACCATCGGCCAGCAGGTGATCGTCGACAACCGTGTCGGTGGCGTCATCATTGCGGATATCGCCGCGAAGTCCGCCCCCGACGGTTACACCTTGTTCACCTATAGCAGCACGCTGTGGCTCATCCCTTTCATGCGCCGTGAAACACCCTATGACCCGGTGAAGGATTTTGCGCCAGTGACGCTGATCGGCAGTTCGCCGATGGTGTTGGTGACACATCCTTCGGTGGCGGCGACTTCGATGAAAGAACTCATTGCGCTGGCCAAGGCCAAGCCGGGTGAATTGAATTTTGCGTCCGGGCCTTCCGGCGCCATCCCGCATCTGGCCGGCGAGTTATTCAAGGCGATGGCAGGTATCAATATCGTACATATTGGCTACAAGGGAGTGGGGTTGGCGGTCACCGACGTGATCGGTGGACGCATCCAGATGATGTTCCCGAACGCCAGTGCGGCCTTGCCGCAGGTCAAGGTCGGACGTTTGCGCGCCCATGCGGTCAGCAGTGCGAACCCTTCGGCATTGGCCCCCGGACTGCCGACGGTCGCTGAATCAGGTTTGCCCGGTTACGAATGTGTGGCGATGTATGCGGTGTTCCTGCCAGCGAAAACGCCGGCGGCGCTGGTTACAAGACTGAACAAGGAAATTGTGCAGGTATTGAACAAGCCCGAAATACGCGAACGATTTCTTGCGGCAAGTACCGAGATTGTCGCCAGTACGCCGCAGGGGCTGGCCGATACAATGAAATCGGAAATGACGCGCATGGGGCGCGTGATTAAGGCCGCCAACATCCGCGCCGATTAAGGCTGCGCTATACCTGCGCGTCGGAGGCCATGTAGGCGCGCACGATTTCCTCGCCGGTCGCCCACCACACGTCGTTGTGATCGCAGATATAGCGAAACGCCGCATCGAGTCCGGCGACGCGGTGCGGTACGCCGCTGATGAACGGGTGCAGGCAGATCGCCATCACGCGCGCGGAGTCCTCGGCTTCGCTGTAGAGCACATCAAACGTGCGTTTGATCATCAACTCGAAATCGTCGATGCTGGCAAAGCGCGAAACGATTTGCGCGTTGTCATTGGTTTCGTATGAATAGGGTAGATAGATGATTTCGCTGCCGCCAGCCTGCATGCGGTAGGGCTGGTCATCGTTCACCCAGTCGGTGACGTAGAGCATTTTTTCAGCGACCAGATGATCGAGCGTCTGCCAGCTTTCATCCATCGCCGAACTCAGCCAGCCGGTCGGTCGTTTGCCGGTGGCGCGCGTCACGCGTTCAATGCAGTAGTGAATGAAATCGCGCTCCTCGTCGGCCGGGATCGCACTCAACCAAACAGCGTTGGTGCGGTTGTGGGCGAGAAACTCCCATTCGAGTTTGACGGCGTCCTCGACGATTTGTGGATGTTGGTCGCAGAGGTCGGCATTCAAGGATGCGGTGGCGCGTATGCCGTATTTTTTCAGCAATGCCATCAGACGGAACACACCGACGCGGTTGCCGTAATCGCGCACGCCCCAGGTGCGGATGGTCGGCGCTTTCTCCGGCGTCTTCGCCATCGGATTGGCAGCCAGTGGTCGCGTCAGCGGGAAAAATTCGAGATTGGGCGCTACCCAGATCGCGAGTCGCGCGCCGTTGGGCCACTTCCATTGCGGGCGGCGGTTGATCGGGCTGTAGGGATAGGGGCCGTAGTCGTTGGGTTCCATGGTGCGGGTCCGCTGTTAGTCTGCCGCTATACTACTTTATCTTTCACGGTGGGAGCGGCGACAGTGTTGGCTACGACTGCATTGGCGGTATTTTCTATGGTGATGGCGGCAACTGCGGCAACTGTGGCAAGCGCGGCCGATACCTATCCGCAACGTCCGGTGCGCGTGGTGTTACCGGCCGGTGCCGGTAGCGGCCCGGACGTGTTGGCGCGTGCACTCGCTGCGCAGCTTGAGCGGCAAACCGGCAAGCCTTTCGTCATCGATAATCGTGCCGGTGCCAATGGCATCATTGGCGCGGAAATCGTCGCGCGCTCTGTCGCCGACGGCTATACGGTGATGCATGCGTCCCCCGGCTTCTTGCTCAATACGCTGGTTTATTCAAAACCGTCTTACGATGTGCAACGCGATTTCGTGGCGGTAACCAATGTCGCTTCAGGATCCGGCTATCTCTTGCTGGTGAATCCGGTGTTGGCAGTACGTTCGGTCGCCGACCTGATGGTGTTGGCGAAGTCGCGGCCCTTGAATTATGCCTCGCCGCCTGCCGGTAACACCCTGCATCTGGCCAGCGAGATGTTCAATTTACGCGCCGGGGTTCGTCTGCAGCATGTGCCTTACAAGGGGGGCGGCGATGCGTTTACCGCGTTGATGAACAACGACGTGCAGGTGGTGATCGCGCCGCCGGCGGGTGCCTTGCCTTATGTGCAGTCGGGGCGTCTGCGGGCACTGGCGTTTACCGGTTCGCGGCGATTGTCACTTATGCCGGAAGTGCCGACCGTCGCCGAGTCCGGGCTACCGGACTACATTGTTGACTTCACCTGGAACGGCTGGTTTGCGCCGGCCGCTACGCCGACGGCGATTGTCGTGCGGCTGCAAAGGGAAATTCAACAGGCCGTGGCGGCGCCGCTATTGCGTGACCTATTGCAGCGCGCCGGATTTACTGCAGTGGCGGATACGCCGGCCGCCTTCGATATTTTTGTGAAAGCGGAATTGCAGCGGTATGCTGCTGTGGTGCGTGAGGCCCGTATCCGCGCTGAATAAAAGCCGCGACCGCGCGGCGTGACGGCCGCCAGTGACATCCCGCCAGCAGATATAATCGGCCGCTTCGCCACATCG
>CAMDSO010000174.1 GCA_945906935.1 Bordetella parapertussis | reverse complement strand
TGCTCACGGTTCAGGACCACTTCGCCACAGGCCGGGCAAAAGTCGCCCGTAACCGCTGGGATGGTGGTGGTTTCTCCCTTATAGATGAAGGGCATATCGCGGGTATCGTGGATCAGTTCAGCCGCTCCGCAGCATGGGCATTTCATGGTCACAGCTCCTTGAAAGAAAAGATCAAAACGTCATCAATGACAGTCAGCTTCAAGTACCCATCGGCACTGTTGGCTGACTTGGTGCGGTACACGTCCTGCCAAATTCGGTGATCTGCGTAGGTTGTCATGCTTTTATAGAAGTCGGTGGGCGTCAGCGACATGACAACGGCGCACATCCCGGCTAGATCGTTGATGCCCGGTTCACGAGCGCCATTGAAAGCGCTGGCCGTGGCATTGACCCTACCGGCTTCGATCAAGGCATTCACAGTTGACAGCTTGCAGTGGGGTGTGTTTTTTTCATGCAGTTCATCGTAACCTAATTGATTAATTAGGCAAATAGGTTAAATCTCAGGCGCTGGAGAGCTCCTAATGTAGGCTGCCACGGGGATCTAGAAAAGGTCTAAGTGGGTGAGATTCACGGATTTGAACCGCCGTCCGCAGATCTATAGAACCGTACAACTTATTTTTTCGCGATGCCTTAGTGTGTTGCAGCAATACCTTAGGAGTGTTGAGGCCGAATGAAAATTGACCCGTTTATGAAGGTCAATATTCGTTCGGCCGCAACAATTTACCCTTGGGCAGACGAAAAACCGGGGGAACCTCATTTTGGATAAGACTTTTACTTGATCGCCCTTGGGCTGCCATATACACTTGCCGTATATTCATCTGGAGGGAGTCAGGCATGTCTATCGGCACCGTTTTCGTCAACAACCGTACCCAAGCCGTCCGGCTGCCGTTGGACGTCCGCTTGCCCGAAGGTGTGCACAAAGTGGAAATTCGCGTAAGAGGTCAAGAGCGCATCATTGCCCCCCTCGGTCAAAGCTGGGACAGCTTCTTTTTGGGCGGGCCGCGTGTGAGTGATGATTTCCTGCCCGAGCGTGCCGCCCAGCAACAACCGGAGCGGGAAGCCCTTTGATGCTGCGCTATCTGCTTGACACCAACATCGTCATCTACGTGTTGAGGCGCCGCCCCATCGAAGTGCTTTCCAGGTTCAACGCCAATGCCAGTCGCATGGCCATCTCATCCATCACCTTGGCCGAACTGATGCACGGCGCTGAGAAAAGCCAACGCGTGAGTGAGAACCTGGCAGCCATCGAGGACTTTTGCAGCCGTCTGGAAGTCCTGCCCTATGGCGCGAAAGCCGCCCAGCACTACGGCGCTATCCGCACGGCCCTTGAAAAAGTCGGCCAACCCATCGGGGTGAACGACCTGCACATTGCAGGGCACGCCCGCAGTGAAGGCTTGGTGCTGGTGACGAACAACGCCTCAGAATTTGAACGGGTGCCTGCGCTCGAACTGGAGAACTGGGTCGCTGACTGCGCCTAGGTGATCCATATCCTGCACCCCGATACCGCGTTACCCTTTAGCCGCCCGCGCGATATACCAATCGATCGCTGCACTCATGCCTTGCGCCACGCGGTGGGTCGGGGCGTAACCGAGCAGGGTGCGTGCCTTGCTGATATCGGCTTGGGAGTAGCGCACGTCGCCGACCCTGAAATCCTTGTATTGCGGTTTGTAGGATTCGAGATGCGGAAAGCGTTCAGCGAGCAGCACGCGGATCATTTCAAACAATTCGTTAAGCGTGGTGCGATCGCCGAGCGCGACGTTGTAAACACGGTTGAGCGCGTCGCTGTTCGTCGCGGTCGAGGCCAGCAGATTGGCCTGCACGACGTTTTCGACATAACAAAAATCGCGACAGGTTTCGCCATCACCGTAAATATCGAGCGTTTCGTTGGCGATCATGCCGGCGGCCCAGCGCGGAATCACCGCGGCATAAGCGCCGTTCGGATCCTGGCGCGGGCCGAAAACGTTGAAGTAGCGCAAGCCCACCGTCTCGATGCCATAGCTGCGTGAGAACACCTCGGCGTAGAGTTCGTTGACGTATTTGGTCACCGCATAGGGCGAGAGCGGCTTGCCGATTTTTTCTTCAACCTTGGGCAGGTCGGGGTGGTCGCCGTAGGTGGAGCTCGAGGCCGCATAGGTGAAGCGGCGCACGCCGGCGTCACGCGACGCCACCAGCATGTTGAGAAAGCCGGTGACGTTGCATTCATTGGTGAGGATGGGGTCTTGCAAGGAACGCGGCACGCTGCCGAGCGCGGCGTGGTGTAGAACGTAGTTCACACCTTTGCAAGCGCTATGGCAATCGGCGAGTAAACGGATGTCGCCTTCGATAAAGCGAAACCCTGACCACTGTGCGGGCGTGACGCGCGCGCGTACTTCGTCGAGATTGCTTTGGTGGCCGGTAAAAAAGTTGTCGAGGCCGACGACGTTCTGGCCGAGCTTGAGCAGGTGTTCCAGGAGATTCGAGCCGATAAATCCGGCCACGCCGGTAATCAGCCAGGTCGCCGGTTGTGCAGTGAGTTCAGTTTTGAGTGCGTTGAAGCGGGACATACGGTGAGCTTTCCTGGGCGGATCGCCTCGCGCGGGAGGCCGAAAACGAGCGCGACAAAGGCGAGATTATCGCTGAATTTGAGGGGCAGCTGTCCGGCAGGCGGGGATGAGCGGGCACCTTGCGAGTTGCAGTAGCCGCAATGCTGCCTGGCGCTGGTTGGTCATCCACCAATCCAGGGCCACAAAAATTTCTGCCTGGCGGTAAGGCGACCTTGCAGTAGGAGCTGGCTAACTTTGTTCTGGGAAGTTGCGCTCTTCGTCGAGCGTACCCGTTTTGGTGCGGATGATGACTGTGCCGCCGAGTTTGCCGAGTGCTTTACGCAAGACGCCGGCGCGGGTACTGTCTTCCTTGGATTTAAAAATCTTGATGGTCTTGTCGGTGGCGTCGTGTTTGAGCGCCCATTGATTCTTGATCTGGTCGAACCGCAGCGTGTATTTCCGCTTCAATTGTTTCACTCCTCTGCCGGCCCTGCCTTCTACGGGGCCGGGGCGCGATTTTTCGTTGGCGATGCGACTGTAATAACAAAGGCCGGCGATAAAAGCCAGCCCCTTGCAGCATTTCACACTGGTTTAAAAAACTTCAGTTTTCTTGTTTCTGTATCTCTTATGCTGGGATACAAACCCCGCGCATCAGATCAGACGGCGATAGGCAATCACGTAAAGAACACAGAACCCGGCGGCGCAGGCGGCCATTGCCGTCGTTGATTGCCAGAAAGCTGCGCCTATGATGGAGAGCACCGCTGTAATCGCCCAGAACACGGTTGCCGCGAGGCTGTTGCGCGTCAGGGCGCTGCGCGGGCTGCCATTACGGTTTACTGCCGCGATACAACGATCGCGCACCAGTTGGTGCAGGTGCAGGTTATCCGGTTCGCCGGGCGAGAGTTGATTCTGTATCTTGCGCCGATACACCGAGTAGAGCGTTTCGAATATGGGATAAATCAGCAGCAGCAGCGGAAACCATGGGGATACCGTCGGGTTACGCACCACTAACAACACCGCCAGTTCCGCCACCATAAAGCCGATCAAATAGGCACCGCCATCGCCGAGGAATATGCGGCCCTGCGGCCAGTTCCAAACCATGAGGCCGAGAGTCGCACCGATGGTCGCCAGGGCGCACATCATGACCAGCTCGTCGCCAACTTGAGCCGCGACGTAGGCGAGTGCGGCCAGCGCAATCATGGTCACGCCCATGGCCAGTCCATTGACGCCGTCAATGATGTTGATGGCGTTGGCGATGCCGCCCACTGCAAACGCCGTTAGCAGTAAGGAAAAGGGCAGCCATTGCAAAGCGCTGTCGACCCCGGGAATTGCCAGCCGGTTAAGCTCGGCCCCCAGAAGCCAAGCGGCCAGCATGCCGGCCAATATGGTCATCATCAGTCGCTCGAGGACCCCCACTTTTTTTGTGACGTCTTCGAGCAGTCCGCCGAGAAAAGCGGGGCATGCGGCGAGCAGCAACAGGCCGAAGGCGCGTTCGGTGTAGATGTCGTCAACCACCAGCATCACCGTGCAGGCGGCCAGCAACCCGGCCATCACGGCAACCCCACCGATGCGCGGCGTGGCCACGTCGTGAAACTTTTGTGGTCCGCTGTCGACGTGGTCGAGCGAGAAATGGGCGTGTAAATGCTCGTAGCGGATCATCAGCCACGCGGTGGTCAGCGCGGCAAAAAATGCCATTAACAAAACCAGCGGCGACCAGATATTAGAGGGCGAGCGGGCAACCAGAGGGGGCCGCAGTGCGCCTGCCGGATAGCAGGTAATGGGGGCCGCACTTTTTGCCGATTGTGTCTGCGTCGCTTCGCAGATGCCTTGTGCCAGAGCCGCCTCAGGTGCATTAAAGGTGACGACGCCATCGTGCATACGACCGGAGGGGAAGGGTAGTGGTGCGGCACTTAAAAGAAGTCGCTCTGCGTCATCCAGCTCCGATTTGCAGGCGAGCTTCTGGATTGAGCATTGTTGGCAGCGTTTGAGCAGGGCTTGCGCCATGTGGCCGAGGGTGGCTTCACATTCTTTATTTGTCGCGCGTCCCCCCATTAGAAAACCAAATCCTAACGCGCCCTGTGTTTCGCCGATTGATGCCGACAGCGTTGGGTAATAAGTTCGGTAGGGCAGCAGGATCGCCAGTGCCGCTGCGGCGATCAAAGTGCACAAAATCAATACGCGAAAAATCTTGGTTTTCATGGGTGGTCGGTCGATGCTGTGGCGGCCGTAGTTTCAGGCCCGGTCCATGCAAAGCATGTAGGTAATGGGCTGGGTGCAACTTATTTTGTTGGATCTTAACAGAAGCCTTGCGGCAAATGGCACAACCTGAAGCGACAGGTGCCCTGCAAGTGCCGATGGCATGAGTGTATCGCTCTGAGCGGGATCAAGTTTTGGATTGGTCGGGGCGCGGGTTCGCGGCGGGGCGCCAGTTTTTTGATGGGATACAATCCCACGCGTCGCCAGGCATTCTGTCCGGAAACCCGTTTGTTGCGTGCAATACATGGCTCGCAGGGCGTGGGTTGCGATACCGTGACGGCGCGTCACGTTAAAACAAGAACCTCTTTTTCCAAGAGCTAAAACGCGGAGGATTATCATTCATGCGATTGCCGGGAATGTTTATTTTATGTCTACTGGGTGGTGCCTTCTTCAGCCTCCAGGCCGCTGCGCAAAATTATCCCGTCAAAGCCGTTCGCGTGATCGTGCCGACAGCGGCCGGCGGTAATCCGGATTTTATTTTGCGTCCGGTCGCGCAGAAGTTGAGTGAAAGCATGAAGCAGGCGTTTGTTGTCGATAACCGTCCGGGCGCGAGCGGCATCATCGGTGTCGAACTCGCGGCGCGCGCACCAGCCGACGGTTATACGCTGTTGTTCGCAGCCAGCGGGCACATCGCCACGCCCTCGGCGCTCTATGAGAAGTTGTCTTTTGACGCCATGAGGGATTTTGCGCCGATATCCAACATGGTCGAGGCACCGTTCGCGTTGTTTGTGCACCCGTCACTACCGGTCACCAGTGTGCGCGAGTTTGTTGCTCTGGCCAGGGCGCGTCCGGGGCAGATCAGTTACGCCAGCTTTGGCATTGGCAGCGTGCCGCATTTTTTGTCGGAGGCGTTTGCTGCGCGCACTGGTGTTGCGCTCTTGCATGTGCCTTACAAAGGGAGCGCGCCGGCCTCGGCGGCATTGCTCGCCGGACACGTCACGTCGGGTTTCGATGCGCTGCAATCGACGTTGCCGCAAGTGCGCGCCAAACGCCTGCGCGTGCTGGCAATCGGCACCGGCAAACGCTCGGCCACGGCGCCGGAGGTACCTACGTTCACCGAAGCCGGGTTTGCCGGGGTCTCTGCAAGCGCCTGGTATGGATTGTTCGCGCCGGCGGCGACACCGCGCGAAATTGTCGTGAAGCTACACGCAGAGGTCGTCAAGGCGCTGGCGCTGCCTGACGTGCGTGAGCACTTCGCGCAGGCCGGCATCGATTTGATCGTCAGTACGCCGAAACAACTCGGTGCTCAGCTAAAGAGCGATATCGAAAAATTTACCCGTATCGCGCGCGCTTCGAACATACGCCCTGAATAACTTCCTATCCTAAATGCGTGGGGTGGACGAACTAGTCATGGGTAACGGGGTGCGCTATATTTCGCAGACATATCCGCCGTATTCGGTTTTGATCGCCTGTTTTAACCCTATGGGTGAGGTGGCTCGTGTTTCGCAAGGCCGCTTCTACCGTTAGTAACTAACGTAAAAAAAGGATCTGAGTATGAAAACATTTGACGTGCTGGTGATTGGTAAAGGAAATGCGGCACTGTGCGCAGCGTTGTCGGCGCGGGATACCGGGGTTGAGGTGGGGATGCTGGAGGCAGCGACGATCGAAGAGTCTGGTGGCAATAGCCGCTTTGCCGGCGGCGTCATGCGCTTTGCCTACGACTCGGTCGAGGATCTACAGAAAATTACGGATATTCCCGAGGATGAAGCCAAGGATACCGATTGGGATAGCAACACCATCGATGAGTTTTACGAAGACCTGTATCGCGTCACAAACTACCGGACGGATCCTGATCTTAGTGAAGCGCTCATCACCAAAAGCCATGAGGGTATGGTGTGGGCGCGCAGTCAGGGCGCGCGGTTTATCCCGAATTACGGTTCACAGTCGAAGATGATCAACGGCAAACGCGTTTTTCATGGGCGCTTCCCGCTGACCGTGAATGGGGGCGGTGCAGGCCTCGTTGAAGATCTGACGAAAACGGCTGAAAAGAAGGGCGTGTCAATCTTCTACGAGACGCGAGCCGTGTCGCTGATCTATGACGGACAACGCGTGCTGGGTGTACGCGCCAAGCAAAAAGGCCAGCTCGTTGAGTTTCATGCCAAGTCTGTGATTCTCGCCTGCGGCGGTTTCGAGGCGAATCCAGAGTGGCGTACGCGCTATCTTGGACCGGGCTGGGAACTGGCTAAAGTGCGCGGTACCCGTCACAACCTCGGCGAGGGCATCAAGATGGCGCTAGACATTGGCGCCTGTCCTTATGGCAATTGGTCGGGACGGCACGCCGTGTCGTGGGAGCGGCATGCGCCCGAATTCGGTGTTGTCGAGAACTCGCACGATCCGTATCGGCACAGCTATCCACTGTCGATCATGATTAATGCCGAAGGTAAACGCTTCGTCGATGA
>CAMDSO010000173.1 GCA_945906935.1 Bordetella parapertussis | reverse complement strand
TCGAAGGCGATGCTGCTCGATGCGATCGACGGCAAGGCCGGCGCGGCACGCGATATCGTGGCTTTGAACGCGGGGGCGAGTATTTATACCGCCGGCCTGGCGACCAGCCACGTTGATGGCGTGAAAAAAGCGCTGGCGGTGATGGCGGCCGGCGCGGCGCGTAAAAAACTCGATGAATTCGTCGCCTTTACGAAGAGCGTTTAAAACTGTGAGCGATATCCTTCAGCGTATTCTTGCCGTCAAGCAGACCGAAGTGGCGGCGGCGATGGCCGTCAGCGACCTCGCCGCGGTCAAACTGGCAGCGGCAGCCGCGGACCGGCCGCGTGATTTTGCCGGTGCCATGCGCACGCGTATTACCGCCGGCCGGCCGGCGGTGATTTCTGAAATCAAGAAGGCCAGCCCCAGCAAGGGTTTGCTGCGCGACCCGTTCGATCCGGCGGCGATTGCGCTCAGCTATGAAAAAATCGGCGCGGCCTGTTTGTCGGTGTTGACCGACCGCGATTTTTTTCAAGGCTCGAGCGACGACTTGAAAAAAGCGCGTGCCTCCTGCGCACTGCCGGTGCTGCGCAAGGATTTCATGATCGAGCCCTATCAAATTTATCAATCCCGCGCGCTGGGGGCCGATTGCATCTTGCTGATCGCTGCCGCGCTCGATGATGCGCGCATGGCCGAACTCGAAGACATTGCGCACGGGCTCGGCATGGCGGTGTTGGTGGAAGTGCATGACGGCGATGAACTCGAGCGCGCGCTTAAACTAAAGACGCCGCTGCTCGGCATCAACAACCGCAATCTGCGCACCTTTGAAACCCGTCTCGACACCACCCTCGGTCTGCTTGAGCGGATCCCGGCCGGACGTCTGGTTGTCACCGAGAGCGGCATCTTGAACGTCGATGATGTGACGAAAATGCGCGCGCAGAAGGTCAACGGCTTCCTCGTTGGCGAGGCGTTTATGCGCGCCGCGGACCCCGGCGCGGAACTCAAACGCCTGTTTGCAACGGCGTAGTCGCTTGCAACGGGCGATCGCCGGGCGCGCTTGATGCTCTTCTCGATCCTGAAGACACTGTTTCGACAAGGCGCTGCGGCGGATCGAGCTGCCGCGTGTGCCCCTGACGCAGCGCCTTGGCGCCTGCATATTGGCGGCCAGATTGCGCATCCCGATTGGAAGATACTCAACGTGCAACCCGGGCCGCAGGTCGATTTCGTCGGCGATTGTGCCGACCTGCGCCAGTTTGCCGATGCATCGGTGACGGAAATTTACGCCTCGCACGTGCTCGAACATCTGGGCTTCAAGCATGAGATGCCCGCCGCCTTGACTGAATTCCATCGCGTTCTCGTGCCCGGCGGCGGGTTGCGCATCGGCGTGCCGGATCTGGCCGTGCTGTGTGCGTTGTATCTGGACCCCGCGCTGGACGCAGAGGATCGCTATCAGGTGATGCGTATGCTCTACGGCGGGCAGTTAAATAACGCTGATTTTCACTGTGCCGGTTACGACGCCGAATCGCTGGCTTTACGTTTGCAAAAGGCCGGCTTTGTCGGGGTTGAGCGTGTCGATGCTTTCAGACTGTTCGATGATTCGAGCAACTTTTCTTTTAAGGGCCGGCCGATCAGCCTGAATTTGCGCGCGCGCAAAGGCTCTGCGGCTTGATCAGTGCAGCGACAGTAACGTCTGCATCGTCGTAAAATCATTCTCTCGATCAATAACGCGACAGGGTGTTTCGAATGAATCTTGACCGCCTGATTACGGTGTTCGACAACAGCCTGCGGACGCTGCTGGCGCCGGCACGCAGTGCGCGCCCGCATCCTGATGCCGCGATTGACGATGCCGCCCTTAATGACGCCCAGCGGGCCTTGTCGGCGGCGCTGATGCGCGTCAACCACACCGGTGAAATCTGCGCGCAGGCGCTCTATCAGGGGCAGGCGCTGACCGTGCGCAATCCGTCGGCGCGCGTGGTGCTCGAACAGGCGGCCTCCGAGGAAACCGATCATCTGGCGTGGACCGAGCGGCGTATTACCGAACTTGGCGGCAGACTGAGTGCGTTAAATCCGTTGTTCTATGCTGGCTCGTTCGCGCTGGGCGCGATGGCCGGTATTGCCGGTGATAAATGGAACCTGGGTTTTCTCGCCGAGACCGAGCGTCAGGTCGAAAGCCATCTCGACAGTCATCTGGGGCGCCTGCCGGAGGCGGATCTCAAAAGCCGCGCCATCGTCGATCAAATGAAGGCGGATGAGGCGCGTCATGCACGGACGGCAGTCGAGCACGGCGGTGCTGAATTGCCGCAGCCGCTGCGTCAGGCAATGAAACTCGGCTCCCGGGTGATG
Organism: Bordetella parapertussis; assembly: GCA_945906935.1. Lineage (GTDB taxonomy): Bacteria > Pseudomonadota > Gammaproteobacteria > Burkholderiales > SG8-41 > PALSA-1004. The sequence continues at coordinate 4,882 of CAMDSO010000173.1, read as the reverse complement.
ACTGAAACGACTTTCCGCCTCTAGCCTTGGTGCGCGACCCGCGGTGCGACGTTTCTGCTTTAGGCTTCGCGAATCTCGAAGTCGTGTGTGATGGCCGCCGTTTTGCCCAGCATGATCGAGGCGGAACAATATTTCTCGGCGGTCAGGTGCACCGCACGTTCGACCTGCAGTGGCTTTAATTGCCGGCCGGTGACGATGAAATGAAAATGAATTTTGGTGAACACCTTGGGGTCTTCGTCGGCCCGTTCGGAATCGATTTCGACCACGCAGTCGGTAATGTCGGCACGCGATTTTTTCAGAATATGGACCACATCGTAGGCGGTGCAGCCGCCAGTGCCGATCAGCACGGTTTCCATCGGCCGCATACCCAGATTGCGGCCGCCGCCTTCCGGGGCGCCGTCCATCACCATGGCGTGGCCGCTGCCCGACTCACCGACGAAACAAACGTTTTCCACCCATTTAATGCGCGCTTTCATAGGCTTAATCCCGCTAAAAAGGATCGATTATGCCCGAGCGGCGTGTATTCCGCCGATGGCGGCGGAGCACTATTCCATGCGGGCTTCAATCAGCGTTTGACATGCTTTCGAATTCCGTCATAAAATCTGCGGCTTTCCGTCGTTTTCAACTGTCAGAGATAGCGGGTTCGGTTTATGAAGACCTTTACAGCAAAAGCCCAAGAAGTTACGCACGACTGGTTTGTCGTGGACGCGCAGGACAAAGTGCTCGGGCGGCTGGCTGCAGCGCTCGCCCATCGCCTGCGTGGCAAACACAAGCCTGAGTTTACGCCACACGTCGATACGGGCGACTTCATCGTTGTTGTCAACGTTGATAAATTGCGCGTGACCGGCAACAAGGCGGAAGCCAAGTTGTACCACCGTCACAGCACGTATCCGGGCGGCCTCTACACCACCAATTTTCGCAAGTTGCATGATCGCCATCCAGGCCGCGTGCTCGAGATCGCGGTAAAGGGTATGTTACCGAAGGGTCCCCTGGGCTACGCAATGTTGAAAAAGCTCAAGGTCTACGCCGGTACCAGCCATCCGCATAGCGCGCAGCAACCGAAAAATCTTGAAATAAGGGCCTGATTTCATGGCTATCAAATATCCGCAGTACAACTACGGCACCGGCCGTCGTAAAAGCGCCATTGCCCGTGTCTTTCTGAAAGCCGGCACCGGCGACATCGTCGTTAACGACAAGCCGATCGATGTATTTTTTTCGCGCGAAACCGGTCGTATGGTGGTGCGTCAGCCCCTGGTGTTGACCGATCGCCTGAATTCATTCGACATCATGGTCAACGTTTGCGGTGGTGGCGAATCCGGTCAAGCCGGTGCCGTCCGTCACGGTATTGCACGCGCCTTGGTCGAATTTGATGCTGCTCTGAAGCCGATTCTGAAAAAGGCCGGCTTGATGACGCGTGATGCCCGCGAAGTCGAGCGTAAGAAGGTTGGTCTGCGCAAAGCGCGTCGTCGTAAGCAGTTCTCGAAGCGTTAAGCTGCCGTCCAGTCGCGAAAAAGCCGCCTGTGGGCGGCTTTTTTGTCGCTTACAATAACGTGGGCATGCACGCAGTGTGCAACATATACGGACAAAGACCATGGCGGGCAAAACGAAAATCGGCATCGTTGGCGGCACCGGCTATACCGGCGTCGAATTATTGCGTTTGCTGGTGCAGCATCCGCAGGCTGAAATCACCCTGATTACTTCGCGCGGCGAGGCCGGCACGCCAGTGTCAGCGATGTTCCCGAGTTTGCGCGGGCGGGTTGATCTCGAATTCACCGCGCCTTCCGATGCGGCGCTAAAACAATGCGATATCGTATTTTTTGCGACGCCCAACGGCGTTGCCATGCAACAGGCGCGCGCTCTCTATGATGCCGGCACACGGATCATCGATATCGCCGCCGATTTTCGTATCAAGGATATTCCGACCTGGGAAAAATGGTACGGCACCCAGCACGCCTGCCCGGAACTGGTCGCCGAGGCGGTGTATGGCCTGCCGGAATTCAATCGCGAAAAAATTCGCGGTGCCCGCATCGTTGCCAATCCCGGTTGCTATCCAACTGCGGTGCAGTTGGGTTTTATGCCGCTGTTGCGCGCCGCGCAGGTCGATCTGCGGCAGCTCATTGCGGATGCCAAATCGGGCGTCAGTGGTGCTGGCCGCAAAGCCGAGGTGGCGACGTTGTTTGCGGAGGCTTCTGATAACTTCAAGGCTTACGGCGTGATGGGTCACCGGCATCATCCGGAAATTTCGCAGGGTCTTGCCGCCATGGCGGGCGCAGATGTGGGCTTGATCTTTACCCCGCACCTGACGCCGATGATCCGCGGTATTCATGCCACGCTCTACGCCACCCTCTCGGCGGATCTTGATTTGCAGGCGTTGTATGAGGCGGCTTACGCCAACGAACCTTTTGTTGACGTGATGCCGGCAGGCAGTCACCCGGATACGCGCTCGGTGCGCGGCAGTAATTTGTGCCGCATCGCCGTGCATCGTCCGCATGGTGGCAATACCGCCGTGGTGCTGTCGGTCATCGATAATCTGACCAAGGGCGCTGCCGGACAGGCCGTGCAGAATATGAACCTGATGTGCGGTTATGCAGAAACCAGTGGTCTGGAGCAGGTTCCATTAATGCCCTGATCAAACGTCTTACCCGCATGTTCGGCATCGCGGCGCCGCGGGTTTCGGTGCGTACGGCGATTCCCTGGTATTGGCGCTGGCTGGTGATCACCGCATTATTCATCGTGGTAATGATGTTTTCCCGCAGTGCTTATGAGTTTGGCCGCAAGTTCGCCGGCTTTGACCAAAGCGAAGCCGATCACGAGATGCAGAGGCTAGGCGAGGCGAACTTAAAATTCGAGCAGGAAGTCGCCCAACTCAGCGGTAGCGTTGCCCAGCTGGAGCGTCAGATCCAGATCGAGCGGTCGGCTTATGCCGGCGTGGTCAAACAGGTACGAGCTTTGACCGAGGAAAATGTTACGCTCAAGGAAGACCTCGCTTTTTTTCAGACCCTGATGCCGTCGGGGGGGAAGGAGGGCGGGGTGGCGGTGAACCGCTTCATGGTGCAGAATGACGCACTTCCCGGCGAGTTCCGCTACCGCTTGTTGCTGACCCAAACCGGCCAGCGTGGCAAGGATTTCATTGGGCGGCTACAGTTTGTGGTGAATGTGCAGCGTGACGGCCGCGAGTCGGTGCTGACCCTGCCGGCCGAGGACGAAAAAGACGCCAGGGCTTATAAGTTGAATTTCCGGTTTTATCAGCGCGTTGAAGGAACATTCCGGGTAACGCCCGGTACCGTGGTCAAAGGCATGCAGGTAAGGGTGCTTGAGGGGGACAGCAAGGAACCCCGTTTGACCCAGCAGGCTAATTTGTCTTGAAGGGGGCTGATATGTTCGGTAGAAAAAAAGCCAATAAACCGCAGACTCGTATCGATAGTCTGATCGGGGCCGGAACGACGATCGAGGGCAATATCAGCTTTACAGGCGGTTTGCGTGTCGACGGTCAGGTGCGCGGCAACGTGATTTCCGCCGACGACAAGCCCGGTACCCTGGTGCTGTCCGATCAGGCGCGTATTGAGGGCGAAATTCGCGTTGCCCATGCGGTGATCAACGGTACCGTCATCGGCTCGTTGAATGCGCTCGAGTATGTGGAACTGCAGGGCAAAGCCAATGTCACAGGAGACGTCAATTACCGCACGCTGGAAATCCAGCTCGGTGCGGTGGTGCAAGGTCGTTTGATCTATAAAGCTGAAAGTAAATCGGTTAAGGTTGTGCCGTTTAAATCCGCAGTCGCGGAATAATTATTCGCAGGAGCGATTCATGAATGCAATGACAGAAATGCCAGTGCCGCTGGTTTTTACCGATAACGCGGCGAACAAGGTCAAGCAATTGATTGAGGAAGAAGGCAACGACGAGCTCAAGCTGCGGGTGTTTGTCACTGGCGGCGGCTGCTCCGGCTTTCAATACGGCTTCACGTTTGAAGAGGCGGTCAATGACGACGACACGCCGATGGAAAAAAACGGCGTTACCCTGCTGGTGGATCCAATGAGCCTGCAATACCTGGCGGGGGCTGAAATCGACTATCAGGAAAACGCCGAAGGCGCGCAATTCGTCATCAAGAACCCGAACGCAACCTCAACCTGTGGTTGTGGTTCTTCGTTTTCTGCCTGAGCCGAATCTGCCGCATAAAAAAAGGCGCTGCCAGCGCCTTTTTTTATGCGCGATGGATCGCCCCCAGTATGCGCGGCCCTGCAGCGCCCGTCACCGCGGGCAGATTGCCGTCCTGGCCGTTCATGGTGCGTTGTGCCAGCCACGCAAAGGCGGTGGCTTCGACGAATTCCGCATGAATGCCCAGTGCATCAGTAATCGCCACCTTGGCCGGCTTCAACAGTGTCTCGATACGCTGGCGCAGTGCACCGTTACGTGCGCCGCCACCGCATAAATAAATTTCATGTGCCGTCTTGCAGTGCTGGTGGATCGCCGCGCTGATGGTCATCGCGGTTAACTCAAGCAAGGTCGCTTGCACGTCAACCGCCGTTTCATGTCCGCTCAGATGTTTTTCTAGCCATGCCGGATTGAACAGGTCACGACCACTGCTCTTCGGCGGCAGACGCGCAAAAAACGCCGCCGACAACAAAGCCTCCAGCAAGGGCCGGATCACCGTGCCGCTGGCAGCCCAGGCACCATCGCGATCAAAGGCGATATTACGATGCCGTCGTATCCACGCATCGAGCAAGAGGTTGCCAGGGCCGCAATCAAAACCGGTCACCACGCCCCCCGGCGGCAGGCTGGTGAGATTGGCGATACCACCGATGTTGACGACGACGCGATGCGCCGCGCTCGAGGCGAACACCGCATGATGAAAGGCCGGCACCAGCGGTGCGCCTTCACCACC
>CAMDSO010000172.1 GCA_945906935.1 Bordetella parapertussis | reverse complement strand
CGCAGGGGATGGTTTTCCTACGCTACAACCCTGACCACCATGGCATCGCCCTGGTCGGTGGTGCGACCGGCCCCACCCAGCGCAGCGAGTTTCACCATATGGCGTTTGAGTTGGGCTCATTGGATGAGGTTTTCCGCGCGCGACGACATTTGCGGGATGCCGGTGCAAAAATCACTTTTGAAGGACGTCGGCGCGCTGGTGTACAGGTTGCCGTGGAGTTTCTCGATCCGGATGGTTATACGCTGGAGCTATATTGGGGCATAGACCAGATCGGCACTGATGGTTACGTCCGCCCGAAAGAAGAGTGGCGGGGGGCTGTTACGCTGGAAGAGGCGATTGCGCATCCTCCGCCCGGTCAGGTCCCGGTGTTATTCGACCGCTCACTGCTTGATCACGGTTGAATACAGCGTCGAGCGTGGCCCAGCCTAGGAGACGGTCTTTTCGCCTTCGGATAGCGGGGCCTTGCGCGTGAAACGCTGGTGGAGGCGGTCAAGATAAAGATAGATTACCGGTGTCGTAAATAGCGTCAGAAGCTGCGACAAGGCGAGGCCGCCGACCATCGCAACGCCGAGCGGCCGCCGCAATTCAGAACCGGTGCCTGTTCCCAGCATTAACGGGATGCCCGCCAGCATGGCGCACATGGTGGTCATCATGATCGGACGGAAGCGCAGGATGCAGGCTTCAAAGATTGATTCTTCGGCGCTGATGCCACGCTCGCGTTCGGCCGTGAGCGCAAAATCTACCATCATGATGCCGTTCTTCTTGACTATACCGATCAAAAGAATGATGCCGATGAGGGCGATCACGCTCAGATCATAGCCAAACATCATCAGAAAGAGCAGGGCGCCGACACCGGCAGACGGCAGTGTCGATAGTATGGTCAGAGGATGAATATAACTTTCGTAGAGCAGTCCGAGCACGATATAGACGACGATCAGCGCTGCAGCAATCAGGTAAGGCTGGCTGGCAAGTGAGCTCTGGAAGGCTTGCGCGGTTCCCTGGAATCCACCGCGTATGGTCGCTGGCGTGCCGATACTGGGAACGGCGCTTTGTATGGCCTCGACCGCCTCGCCGAGAGCGGAACCCGGCGTCAGATTGAAGGAGATGGTAATGGCTGGGAACTGTCCCTGATGGCTTATCGACAGGAAGTTTGTTTTGGTATTGTCTATTTTGACAAAAGTAGTGAGCGGAATTTGTTTGCCGCTCATCGGTGAGGTTACATAGAGTTTGTTGAGCAGGTCTGGGTCTTCCTGCATTTTTGGGTTGACTTCAAGTATGACGCGGTAAGAATTGAGTTGTGTAAAGTATTGCGCAATCTGGCGCTGGCCGATCGCATCGTAGATGGTTGCGTCAATTGCCGCTGGCGAAATACCATAGCTCGATGCTCGGTCCCTGTCGATGGTCAGATTGATCGCGGCTGCATTCGTTTGCTGATCCGACACAACATCAATTAATTGAGGTAGTTGGCGTAGTCGTTCCAGAATGCGCGGCGCCCATTCACCCAGTTCGGCAATGTTGCTGCCTGTGAGGGTGTATTGAAATTGGGTACGCGCAATGCGCCCGCCAACGCTAATGTCCTGGGATGACTGCATAAACAGGTTCACTCCAGGGACAGAGACCAGCTTGCGCCGTAGGCGGGCGATGATTTCGTCGGATGAGGCTTGTCTGCCTGCTTCGCGCGATTTCAATGCAATGAAGAAATTGCTGGTGTTCAGGGTTGATGAACCTAGCGTGTTGCCTACGCTGTAGACATCCGGATCCTGTCTGACGATGTCAGCAACAGCCATCGCGCGCTCGCTCATACCGGCAAAGGAAATGTCTTGGGCGGCTTCAGCGACTCCTTGGATGTTCCCTGTATCCTGTTGGGGAAAGAAGCCTTTTGGCACCGTGATATACAACGCTACGGTGGCGATGAGTGTCATGAAAAATACGGCTAGTGTCAGGGGCTGATGTCTCAGAACGATGATGAGCGCGCGCCGGTAGGCGCCTAGCATCGAGTCGAAGCCGCGCTCGAAGAACATAAACATCCTGCCGTGCTGTTTTGTTCCATGGTTTTGTGATTTTAGAAACAGGGCGCAAAGCATGGGTGTCAGCGTAAGTGATACGACTACCGAGATTGCGATTGTTATTGTTACCGTCACGGCAAACTCACGGAACAGCCGGCCGACAATGCCCCCCATCAGGAGTAGTGGAATGAAGACCGCGACCAGAGAAACCGAGATCGAAATGATCGTGAAGCTAATTTCACTGGAGCCTTGGAGGGCGGCTTCGCGCGGTGACATGCCATTTTCGACGTGGCGATAAATGTTTTCCAGCATCACGATGGCATCATCGACGACAAAGCCGACGGCGATGGTCAGTGCCATCAGTGAGAGATTGTTGAGGCTGTAGCCAACGAGATACATCGCTGCTGCAGTGCCCATGATGGCCAGTGGTACTGTCGAACTGGGTATGAGTGTGGCAGGTACGTTACGCAGGAATACGAAGATCACCATCACCACCAGGCAAATCGTCAACACCAGCGTGAATTTTACGTCGTCGACCGAGGCGCGTATTGTCTGCGTGCGATCCGAGATGACGCCGATTTTTACCGATGGCGGAATAGCGGCAAGAATGCGCGGCATTGCCGCGCGTATGCGGTCTGCCGTTTCGATGACGTTAGCCCCCGGTTGTTTGTCGACACCGAGCAGGATGGTGCGGCCGTTTGCAAGCAGCGCTGATGCTTCGTTGCCGCCCGCTCCGCCGTATGCCCAGGCCGCCATTCTCGCGTTTTCTGGGCCCTCAACCGCCGAGCCAATATCCTTCACGCGGATCGGCGCGCCATTGCGGTAGGCGACGATGACTTCGTTCCATGCCGTCGGTGAAAAAATCTGGTCGTTAACGTAAACCGCTATGTTTTGTTTTTGACCGTCAAATGATCCTTTCGGGGCGTTGACTGTTGAATTGACCAGCAACGGGCGGACATCTTCCATCGCTAATCCGGTGCGGGCCATTTTGGCTGGATCGAGTTGTATGCGCAGGGCGGGCTTTTGCTGGCCGTATACGCCGACCTGGCCGACACCCGAGATCTGGGAAATTTGCTGTGCGACGATGCTGTCGGCGTAGTCCGATACCTGGGTCAATGGCAGCGAGTCAGAGCTGACACCTAGAATAAGTATGGCGCGATCGGCCGGATTAATCTTGCGGTAGGTGGGCGGGCTGGGCAGGTTTGCTGGAAGCTGGCCACTTGCGGCGTTGATCGCCGCCTGTACATCAACGGCCGCGGCATCGATATTTCGATTGAGGTCGAATTGGAGCGTGATGCTGGTCGAGCCGAGATAACTGTTCGAAGTCATCTGGCTGAGACCACCCATCAGTGAAAAAAAGCGCTCGAGCGGGGTTGCGACATTAGACGCCATGGTTTCTGGGCTGGCCCCTGGCAGCGATGAGGAAACCTGGATCGTGGGGAAATCAACCTGGGGTAGAGGTGCGACAGGCAGCATAGGCCAGGTCACCAGCCCCACCAGAAGAAGCGCGGCAGATAGGAGTGAAGTGCCGATGGGGCGGTTGATAAAGATCGCGGAGATATTCACCGGCTATTTCTTTTCGGATGGGCGGCTGGTGGAATCAATGTGCGCCCCCCCCCGCCTTTGAGGGCGAATTTTGTTTTTTCTGTGGCGCCTGAAACTCGGTGATTTTTGAGCTGGGTTTTAATTTGTATTGTCCGTCTACGACGACACGGTCGCCTGCGGCGAGTCCTTCTGCAACAACAGCCTTGCCTTCCTGTATGTAGGCAACTTTCAGCGCTTGCATCGACACGGTTTCTTCTGCATTGACTACATATGCAAACAAACCATTCGGACCTCGCTGGACGACACTCGCCGCGACCGTAACCGCTTTCTGGCGAGTACCCAGAACGATTTGCGTGTTGACATACTGACCGGGCCATAGCTTCTCAGCTGTATTCGGAAAGACTGCTTTAAATTGCACGGTGCCGGTTGCTGTGTCTATCTGATTATTAATCAGGGTTAGTTTCCCACTGCCCAGCAGTGTCGCTTCTTCGCGTGCGTAAACGAATACTGGTAACTGTTTCTTGTTCTCTCGTGCGGCTCGATTGACGGTTTGGAATTTATCTTCTGGTAGCGTAAAAACCACCGCAATCGGATCGATTTGATTAATCACCACAATACCGCCGCTGTCTGCGGCGCGCACGATATTTCCCGGATCCACCAGACGCGCACCTGTACGACCGCTAATGGGGGCACGCACTGAGGTGTATTCAAGTTGTAATCTTGCCGTATCAACCTGCGCTTGGTCGGCCTGCACGGTGGCCTTGAGTTGTTCCACGTTAGTGCGCTGGGTGTCGTATACCTGTTTGGAGACCGAGTCTTGCTGCCACAAAAGCGTGTAGCGTTCGAGGTCGATTTGGGCATTTTTCAGTAAGGCCTCGTCACGGGCTTTCTGTGCCTGGGCTTGCTGGAATTGCGCCTGAAAAGGGCGCGGATCAATTTGTGCGAGCAGGTCGCCCGCTTTGACAGTTTGCCCTTCGGTAAAAGCAACCGTATCGAGTTGCCCATCCACCCTGACCTTGACGGTGACAGCGTAGAGCGGGGCGACGTTTCCGATACCTGATAAATACACAGGAACATCTTCTTCGCTAACCACCGTGGTAACGACAGGGATGGCAGTGTTTGTATTTTTTGGGCCGCTAGCGGATTTTGTTGACAGAAAATAGCGATATGCACCGCCCGCTAGCAGTATTGCCAAAACCAAGACTGTGGACCAGATTATCTTGGTGCGTATCGGTCGTGCATTTTCTGTCATGTCTTTTTACTCTTGCACAAAGTAGTGCGGTAATGGATTTTTTTATGTAAATACGTTTGCGTGGCGATACAGGAACACACATGATATTCAATGGGATGGCGCAAGGCTCACTTGCCGTGAATTCTTCTATTGCGGGCGCCGGGGATCGCTGCCGCGCTTATTGTATGGGAAAACTCAGCGAGGCTGCAGTAAACCGAGCGGGGTTGTTTAGGTGACGTTTTATCTTGAGAACTGGGCTACAACGTTACTTTCGCCAGATCGGCAGAACGCATCTGAACATGCAGGATTATCGCCTGCTCGGGGCTCGCAGCAACGCTACTGCTGCTACGTAGCCCTCTCCCGGGTCAGGATAACAAAGACGGATTTTTTCAAGCCGCGGGGACTCTCGGGAAATAATCAGCGCTGGGTATCCGCATGGATTGGTAATCTCGAATTTGCCGATCAGTTGCGCTAATCCTTTGCCTGTTGCCTTTATTATGGCCTCCTTGCCAGTCCAAAGCCTGAAAAATGCGCGCTGACGCAAGGGGGGGGGAATTGTCTGTAGCGCTTCGTACTCTGCGTTGGAGAAAAAGCGTTTTGCCAAGCGCTCGCTATTTATTTTTCGACCAATATGCTCTATGTCCACACCGACGGGGTGATTACTTGAGATCGCGTAGATGGCGCGCTCACCTGAGTGAGCGAGGTTAAATTGAACTGAGTTTCTACCAATCAGTTCTGGTTTGCCGTGGGGGCCATAGGCAAACGCCAATGAGGCGGGGTTAACACCGGTATAAATAGCGAGCACTTGACGGAGCATGCTCCGCGCGACGACAAACTGCCGAAATCCTTTTGCCAATGTATGTTTTGATGCACGCTCTAGCTCGTCTGGCGAAAGCATAAGGGCGTGGCGAGTTAGACTTGAATCATCGACGGCAAGGCTGAACTGCCACACATCGACACCACTATTTTCAACCGGTATCGGTATCAATCCTGCCCCAATAAATGCAGCCTGCTGCGTCGGGCTATTGCCTGAGGCTTTCAACTCACTTACTCTAGGAGTGATTTTCAAGTTTGATCTATCAATTTGCGGCCCGGGCTGCCATTGCAGAAGAAATCGCGTGAATTTTCTCAGACTACTGTCTCGTTTGCCCTTGCCCGTCTTATACCTGCTGACGGACATGTTTTATGTCCTTGTCTACCATATATGGCGATTTCGTAGGCGTTTAGCGCTGCAAAATATACGTAATTCGTTCCCGGGAAAAGGGGCGGCGGAGATCGAAAAAATTGCCAGAAAATCCTATCGGAACGCCTGTAATTTAATTGCTGAAGTTCTCAAGGGCGCCTCGATTGATCCTGTCGATTTGGGTCGGCGGGTTCAAATTAACAATCTTTCAGTTTTACGTCCGTGGATCGAATCGGGGCGCCCTATCGTTTTGATGACTGCACACCACTGTAACTGGGAGTGGTTAATGTTGGAGTGCTGCCGAGAGCTAGGTGTCAGCGTTGATGCGGTATATAAGCCGCTCCGCCTGAGGGCTCTCGATCAGTTTATGCTGATTTCAAGGTCGCGTTTCGGCGGTAATCCTCTGCCTGCTCGGAACTTTCTATTTGAGATTAGGAAGCGGCGGCAGGGGACTCGTATCATCGCTTTGGTCGCAGATCAAACTCCCTCCGCTGTAGAAGAAAAACACTGGACGCAGTTTTTATCCCAGGACAGCGCCTTTTTTGTAGGATCCGACAAGATTGCCAAAATATTACGCGCCCCGGTGTTCTTCGTGGGAATGCATCGTTTGCGGCGCGGTTACTACAAAGCGGAACTGCAGCAATTGAGCGAGCCTCCCTATGGGGTGGGTGGTAGCGAAATTATCGAAAAGTATGTGAGGATTGCTGAAGCGCATATTGCGGCCTATCCGGAGGATTGGTTGTGGATGTATCGCAAGTGGAAATATCGTAAACCGATCTGACGCATAACTAAGCTAGAAAATGTCTGCATTGGGGTAGGGGAGCATTTAAAGATCGCTCGGAACCCGGTAAGAGGTGTTTTTCGTGCCCGTTAGCTGGCTAATTACGACTGAAATTAGTAATTTTTCTCAAGCGCATGCGGGAACGCTTGTCAGCTTCGCAATATGGTTGTGCTTCGAGGAATGCGCCTCTGCAGCAGAATCACGGTTCGAAAATTGGAGTTGTTGGAGATCGCGATGTAACCGTTTTGTCATCGATTGTTGCAAGTTCTGCAAACTTCCTTTAGAATCTTCAGTCTTTAAGGGCATGAAAACGCAAACAGCAGTTTTTTACCCCCCTGATCTTTAAAAATATACAGTCGATAAGTGTGGGCACTTGGTTTGGGGGCGGTTCAATTTTCTTAGGGGAATTGAACAACTTTCAAAATAGAAGTGCTCGCATGAAGTTTTAAAGAACGTCAAGCGAGAGTAATACTTTGCAGTGATTA
>CAMDSO010000171.1 GCA_945906935.1 Bordetella parapertussis | reverse complement strand
CAGCAGGCGCCGTGGATGATTGTCTTCCCGGGGCTGGCGATCAGTCTCGCGGTGTTTGCATTCAACCTGTTTGGCGACAGTCTGCGCGACTGGCTCGACCCCAAGATCAAGATTTAGTGAGGGGTAAGTGGTAAGGGGAAAGGGGAAAGGCGTGAAGCGCAACGCCTGCGCTAGAACTGCCCCGTTGCTTTTCACCTCACCCCTCACCCCTCACCCCTCACTCTTCACCACAACCATCAACACGCATTGCGAAGGATTCCAGTGACCAATATTGAAGATATACGCAAAAACGTCCGCCTATTGATGTTTGACCAGTACGGCACAGTGGTCGATATGCAGGCGGGCCTGATTGATGTGGCCACGCCGTTTTTGCAGAAAAAAGGCTGGACGGGTCGTCCCGATGCCTTCGTCACGTGGTGGCGGCGCACGCATTTTGAAAACTCGATGATCGATGCCTTGCTGCAGCGTGAACATATTACCTATCGCCGCATTGGCGAGATTTCAGTGGCTTACACGCTCGAGCGTGCGGGTATTGCGCACACCAAGGAAGAAGTAAGCTGGCTGGTCGCGCAGATCGAAAAACTCAAACCTTTTGCCGATGTGCCGGCGTCGATGGAAAAACTGCGCGGGCGCTACAAATTAGCGATTCTGTCGAACGGCGACCCCGACATGCTGGAAGCTGCGCGCGCGCATCACGGCATCCGTTTTGATCACATCATTTCGGTGGCGGCAGCCGGCGCTTTCAAACCGCATCGCTCGACCTACACGAAGGCCGCCGAAATCGCCGGCGTGAAGCTCGACGAAGTGTTGTTTGTCGCCAACCATGCCTTCGATTGCATCGGCGCCAAGGCGGCGGGCATGCGCACGGCCTTCATCGACCGCCGCAAACGGCCATTCGGTGACTGGCCTTATCAGCCGGATTTGATGGTCGAAGATTTCAAATCACTGGCCGATGCGCTAGCCTGAATGGTGTGGCGTATACAGATTAGGTAAGGCGCAATCAGCGCCGCGCATTGCGCCGGACGCGCCACTCATCACGCGCCCCATGGTGGGTTACGGCGCTGCGCGCCTAACCCACCCTACACCACGGCGTCAGCCCTGCGACCGTGCGCCGGTGATCTTGCAGACGTTCTGCTGTAATTCAGTAAGGCGCAATCAGCGCCGCGCATTGCGCCGGACGCGCCATTCATCACGCGCGCCATGGTGGGTTACGGCGCTGCGCGCCTAACCCACCCTACAGCGCTGCTTTAAATAGCGCGCGTGTACTTCCGCACCTTCGCTTCGTCGACTTCAATGCCCAAGCCGACGCCGGCCGGCACCTCGGCGTGGCCGTCGACCACCGGCACGGTGCTGCGTACGATGTCGTCGGCCAGATACTGGTTCGAAATACTCACCCCCCAGGCTACCTGCGGCACGGCGGCGGCGATGTGCATCAACGAAGCGGCGGCGATGCCTGATTCGGCGACCTTGCAGGCAAGGTTGACCTTCATATCGAGTTGATCGCAGAGCCGTGCCGCGGCCATGACGCCGCGCAGTCCGCCGAGTTTGATGGTCTTCAGGCTGCAGCCCCGGGCTGCCTTGCGGGCGTGGTGTTGCAACAAATCGTCGAGGCTATGCAGGCCCTCATCGAAGCCGATGGGCAGGCTGGAGGCGGCGGCGAGTTGCGCCATGCCGTCGATATCGTGACCAGCGATGGGCTGCTCAAAAAAATCCAGCCCGCAGCCGGCAACCGTTTTAACGTAAGCAAGTGCTTGCTCGAGGCTGTAGCCCTGATTGGCATCGGCTGAAATCAGCAGGCCCTGGCCGAGTGCTTCGCAGACTTTGCGTGTGCGCAGCGCGTCGTCGGCCGGACCGCTGGCGCCGACCTTGACCTTGTAGGCGACGAAGCCGGCGGCCTTCTTGGCGAGGGCTTCGGCGATGTCGCCCTCGATACTGCCGGTGCCAAGCAGCCACAACACGGGCACGCGCGAGCGTTGCCGGCCGCCGAGCAACTCGTAGACTGGTTTGTTCAGGGCTTTGCCCAGCGCATCGTGCAGTGCCATTTCAAGCGCCGACTTCGCCGACTGGTTGTAATACATGAGCTGATCCATGCGCGTGCTGACGGCTTCGATCGCGGCCCCGTCCATGCCGACCAGGGTCGGCGCCATGTGGCGGATCGCCGCCATCATGCTCTCCACGGTTTCGCCAGTCATCGAATGCGCCGAGGCGGCTTCACCCCAACCGACATGGCCGCCTTCGAGTTCGACGCGCACCAGCACGTTATCGGCGGCCTTGATCAGCACGCCGGCCATTTTCATTGGTTTGGTCATTGGCAGGCTGACGGCGATCGGCTCAATGTGACGGATGGCGGCGCGTGCCGGTGTTGCGGTGGTTGCGGTGGTCATGTGGAATTCCCGGAGTAGGTGCGTTGGTCGGTTCAATTTGCAACGCCTCCTGCCCGCGCTGGAGGAGAGGAGGCGTGCGTGGCTGAGCTGTGGACTATTTCTTGGCGTTGTCTTCGACGCGGCCAATCGACTTCACGACCGGGCCGAGGCGCTTGTAATCGGCATCGAAGAATTTTTTGAATTCCAGTCCGTCGCGATAATCGAGCGCTACATGCACCTTGGCCATCGCATCCTGGAAGGCCGGATCGGCTACCGATTTGCGCACGACTTCGCGCAGTTTGGTCAGCGTCGGTTCGGGGGTCGCAGAATTGGTAAAGAGGCCGACCCACAGATAGGCCTCAACGTCGAGGCCGTTTTCTTTCAGCGTCGGCACATCGGGCATCAACGTCGAGCGTTTCAATGCCGACACGCCGAGCACGCGAAACTTGCCGCTTTGCACGTGTGGATAGACCGCCGCAACACCTTGAGCCGTGGTGAAAACGTGGCCGCCGAGCAATTGAATGATGGCCGGTCCGCCGCCGGTGGTCGGCACATGGCGCATTTTGATGCCGCCAGCGTCGAGGATCATTTGCATCGGCACGTGCGTAATGCTGTAGAGGCCCGACGATGCAAATGCCAGCTCGCCGTTTTTAGCCTTGGCAGCAGCGATGAATTCCTTGACCGTTTTGACCGGCATTTCGGCCTGTATCGAAAGGGCGAGCGGATCGGTTGAGAGCAGGGCGATTGGCGCGAGCTGTTCGAGCTTGTAAGGCGAATCGATACCGAACAGTTTGTCCTTTTCCACGGCCAGATAAATGTTGGGCGTGGTCACCAGGACGGTGTGGCCGTCTGGCGCCGAATTGGCGACGAAACCAGTACCGGCGGCGGCGGTCGCGCCCGGCTTGTTTAATACCGGTGCGGGCTGTTTATAGAGTTTCTCGATAATCGCACCGAGCGGTTGCGCGTGGATCTGATTCATACCGCCGGGCGGGTTCGGCACGATCAAATTGATCGCTTTGGTCGGAAAATCTTGCGCGCCGGTGGCGGCGGCGGTGCTTAACAGGGCGGCGAGCAGCAGTTTCTTCATGATTTTCTCCAGCGGTAGGCGCCCCAGCGGCGCCCGCCTTCAAGGGTTAAGCGAGGTCGCACACCGTAACCTTGCGACGGACGGGTGTCAACTTTCCGCCTGCGGTAAAATCGGCACCGTGGCCGCTGCTCCGGGCCCTCGATTTTTTTCGCAGGCGGCCTGCGGTCGCGGCATTTCAAAGGATAAAAAATGTTCAACCCGTTTCAGAAGCTCGAACTCATCCAAACCGAAGTTTTCATGTCGATGCCGGCGAAGTTTCGCAAGCAGCAGCGCACCGCATGGTCCGACCCCAATCGTCAGGGTGCCGAGGTTGAGTGTTTCCTGGAAGGGCCGTCGTTCGACCGCGACGGCAACCTCTGGTTTGTCGATATTCCGTTCGGCCGCATCTTCCGTATCACGCCGAATAAAGACTGGGAACTGGTCACGCAGTACGACGGCTGGCCCAACGGCCTGAAGATTCATAAAGACGGCCGCATCTTTATTTGCGATTACAAAGAGGGGCTGCTGCAACTCGATCCGAAGACCGGCAAGCTCGAAACCATTTTGCGCACGGCCTTCAGCGAAGGCTTCAAGGGCCTGAACGACCTGCACTTCGCGGCTAATGGCGACCTGTATTTCACCGATCAGGGCCAGACCGGCATCCACGATCCGAGCGGTCGCGTCTTCCGCCTGTCGATGAGCGGCCGCCTTGACCGCCTCTGCGACAACGTGCCGAGCCCGAACGGCATCACGCTCTCGACCACCGATAAACATTGCTACGTCGGCGTGACGCGTTCGCAGCAGGTCTGGCGTCTGCCGATCATGGCTGACGGCAACATTTCGAAAACCGGTGTCGCCATTCAATTGTCGGGCGGCGTCGGCGGCCCCGATGGCATCGAGATGGATTCGGAAAACGGTTTGCTGGTCTGCCAGCTCGGCGTCGGCATCTGGCGTTTCGACAGCAATATGCTGCCGACGCATCTGATTCATTCGCCGGATCACAAGCACCATCATCTGGCTAACATCGCTGCTGGCGGTCCGGATCTGAAAACGCTCTACATCACCGAGTCGCTGTCGGGCGACATACTCGTCGCCAAGCTGCCGGTCGCGGGCAAGAAACTGTTCGCGCATCAGTAAGGCGGTGACGCGCCGTGCCTGGCCTTTGCAGGTTGCGCACGGCACCCATGAACCGGCGCTGCAGGGTGCGCGGCGCAGCATCTATACGTTGCGCGTTGCGGCTTTCTATGGGCGGATCGTTCTCTCGACAAAGGGTAACCGGTTGCAGAGGGCGCATCGTGCGTGCGCCACCGCTGTTGGATGGTGCGCAGGCGCCTCCTCCGTCTGTATGCCGCTAATGCAGCCGACAGTCCTGTTATGAACACGCAAGCAGCAGCATTCTGGCGCGGCGCGCGTGAATCCATCGGCGCGCCGATCGCCGTCATCGCGGCCAACTATGTGGGCTTGGGCGCCTTTGCCAGTGCGACAGCGGTATCGGTGTGGGCCATCGTCGTTTCTACTTTCACGATTTGGGCGCTGCCCGGTCAGCTCGTCATGGTCGATATGTGGATGGTCGGCGCCCCGTGGGTTGCCGTGCTGCTCGCGGTGATGTTGACCAATGTGCGCTTCCTGCCGATGAGCATCACGATCATGCCGGTGTTGCGCGACCCTGCGCATCCGCGCTGGCGCTATTACGTTACTGCGCATTTCATCGCCATGACTTCATGGGTGGTGTGCATGCCGCGATTGCAGCTGATGCCCGCGGTCGAGCGCATCAGCTATTTCATCGGCTTTTCACTCAACTGCATTATTGTCGGCGCCATCTCTGGCGCGCTCGGTTTTTATGCCGCCGGCTCGATTCCGCCGGCCGTCCAGCTCGGGTTGATCTTTCTCACGCCGATCAATTTTTTCGTGCTGCTCGCCGGCGAAGTACGCGAGCGCATGGGCGCGCTGGCGCTCGGCTGCGGCGCGCTCGCCGGGCCGCTGTTTCATCTGCTCACACCCGAATGGAGTGTCATTCTCGCCGGTGTCATCGGCGGTACGCTGGCCTTTTGGATCAACAAATTCTGGGGGGCGCGTCGTGAGTGAGCTGTGGATTTTGGTGATTCTTTGCACGCTCGGCACCTACGCCTGGCGCGGGCTCGGCGTGTTACTCGCCGGCCGCCTTGAGCCCGACAGCGATTTGTTTCGCTGGGTCAGTTGCGTCGCCTACGCCATGCTCGCCGGTCTGGTCATGCGGCTGATCGTCATGCCGGGCGGCCCGCTCGCCGGCAGCCTGTTCTGGCACCGCCTGTTTGCTTGTCTGTTGGGACTGGTGATTTACCGCGGGCTCAAAGGCAATGTATTTCTGGCGGTGGGTTCCGGTGCGGTGTCGTTGATGACACTGAACGAGCTGCGTAGCGTGTTTGGCTAAGTATCGTTATTTTCCCGCATGGATTTTTCACTGCTAGCCGCCATGGCCCTGTTCGCATTCGTCACTTCGGTGACGCCGGGGCCCAATAATCTGATGTTGCTCGTTTCGGGCGCCGCTTTCGGATTCAAAAAAACCATTCCGCATATGCTCGGCATATCGTGCGGTCACTTTGTTATGTTGCTGGCGGTGGGGGCGGGACTCGAGCAGCTGCTGACGATGTCGCCGCGCGCCTATCCGCTGATGAAAATCATTGGCTTCGCGTACGTGTTGTATATGGCCTGGGGCATCGCACGCAGCACCCCATCGCGTGCGGGGCAGGAGGCGCGCGCACATCGCCCGCTCGGCTTTGTCGGCGCCGCTCTCTTCCAATGGGTCAACCCCAAAGCGTGGCTAATGGCGATCGCTTACTTTGGCAACTACATGCCGGTTGACGCCACTGCCTCGTTTATTACGGCGACCTGCGCCATGTTCAGTCTGATTAATCTGCCGTCGATTTCGCTGTGGACATTGCTGGGGCTCAGATTGCAGGCGTTTCTGCAGAATGATGCGCGGCGCAGAATTTTTAATTCCGGTATGGCGGCCGCGTTGGTGATCGCCATGCTGCCGGTCTTATTTGTGTAGCGCGATGCCTTAACCTCTCGCGAAAATTCTAGGCGGCCCTGAGCTGCTGAATGTGCGCGTAATCGCCTTCTTTTTCCAAGGCCCAGACGTCGACGGCTTGTTGCATCCGCAACCATAGCCCTGCACCGTTGCCCATTAGCCTGCCCAGTCGGATCGCCATATCGGGCGTAACCGGGCGACGTTCGTGGAGAATTTCGGACACGCTCCGGCGTGATACGCCCAGTCGCGCGGCAAACTCGCCTTGCGTGATGCCAAGCTCGGGTAACACGACCTCGCGCAGCAATGCGCGGGGATGGGTCGGAGCCCGTTTTTTACGGCGTAAAGTAGGCATTAGTGATAATCCTCTAAATTCAAAATGTGCGCATCACCATCTTCAGATGTAAACGTGATGCGCCAATTGCCGGACACCCTGACACTCCACAGATTGCGTTTGTCGGCTTTCAGGCGCTGCAGGTGAAAGCCGGGCACATCCAGTTCACCGACCTGTTCGGCTGCGTCGATGGCATCCAGAAGCATGCTAATTCCGGGAGCATAAGTTGACGGAACACCGCCGGCACTGCCTTTGGTAAACAGGCGCTCTGCGGGAATTACTCATCCAGCACAATCCCCGTCGCTTGGATGACCTTGCCCAGCCGCGCCATCTCGCTTTTGAGCGTGGCCGCCAGTTCTTCTGGCGTGCCGCCGATCACCTCCACGCCGGCGGCGAAAAATTTTTCCCGCGTGTCGGCGCGGCGCAGAAAAGGAATGAACTCGCGGTTGAGCCGCGTAATGACCGCTTCGGGCGTGCCCGCCGGCGCGAAGATACCCTGCACCGACACCAG
>CAMDSO010000170.1 GCA_945906935.1 Bordetella parapertussis | reverse complement strand
CGATGTCGATGCTGCCCGTTGCGTTGCCGGTGATGGCACAGGAATATCCGGTCAAGGCGATCCGCTTTATCGCGCCCAATCTGCCTGGCGGGCCGACCGACATCCTGGCGCGGCTGCTCGGACAGAAAATCTCCGAAACCTTCGGTCATCCGGTGGTGGTTGAAAACCGTGCCGGTGCCGGCGGCAATATCGGCACCGAGGTGGCGGCGAAGACAGCGCCGGACGGCTATACGCTGGTGACCGGCAATAATGCGACCTTTGGTGCCAATCCGAGTCTGTATAAGAAAATGCCTTTCGATCCGATCAAGGATTTCGCGCCCATCGTCTTGGTGGCGACACAGCCGAACATCCTCGTTGTGCATCCGACGCTGCCAGTGAAAAACATCAAGGAACTGATTGCCATGGCGAAAGCGCGAGCGGGTCAGTTGAACTATGCGCATTCAGGCATTGGTGCCAATGCGCACCTCGCCGCCGAACTCTTTAAGAGCATGACCAATACTTCGATTGAGGCGATTGCCTACAAGAGTGCGGCGCCGGCGCTGGTCGATTTGATGGCCGGGCACACCCACATGATGTTCGCGACGTCGCTGTCAGTAATGCAGCACATCCAGTCGGGCAAGCTGCGCGCGCTTGGTGTGACCACGGCCAAACGCGTGAACGCGGTGAAAGATATTCCCACCATTGCGGAAGCCGGTGTGCCGGGATTCGAGGCGACCACTTGGCACGGGGTGTTGACGACGGCGGGCACGCCGGCAGCGATCATCAACAAACTGAATGCCGAAATGAACCGTGCGCTGCAGTTACCCGATGTGCGAGAAAAACTCGCTGGGCTTGGTGCCGAGATCGTTGGCGGCACGCCGAAAGACTTTGCCGATCACATTGCGCGCGAAATTCCGAAGTGGGCGAAGGTGGTGAAGGACGCCAACGTGCATATTGATTAGGTGTTTTCCCGGAATACGCTGCGCTTCTTCCGGGCTAGGGGTTTGCGGTTGTATCGGTGGCTTTTGTGATCCAATTTTCCTGGGCGTGGGGCAATAAAAAACGCGGGCATTGGCCCGCGTTTTTTATTGCAGGTCGAACGTATCGTTATTTGCGATTGAATTCCAGGATGTTGAATCCAGGGCCGCGGTCAACGACGTAGATGATGCCGCGCTTGTCGACGTCGATGTCGTTGGTCTGTGGACCCGCCTGGCCGTGCAGCGGCTCGGGGATGTAGTGACCGACTTCCTGCGGTGCGGTCGGATCAGCGATGTCAACGATCCTCAGGCCGCCTGCGAACCATGCGCAGTAGACCAGCGTGTCATCCATGCGCTCATGGAACTGGTGCGCACCGAAGCGGCCGGGGGCGGCGCGGCTGTAAGGTGAGTCGAGTTCGCTGACTTCGAAGATCGACAGCGGGAACATTTTCTTTGGATCTGTGATATCGAATACCCACAGACAGCCGTGCGGACGGCCACGGCGGCGTTCCATCTCGGCGCCATCATGCGCGTGATCTTCTTCATCAATGGCCAGTGCGATACGGCGGCCGGCGACTTCGAAGGGCACATCCATGAAGGTGTGGCTGGGTTCCGGGAACGGCGGGTGGTAGTTGTATTCGCCGATGGTGGTCGGCTTGGTAATGTCGGAGACATCGATCATGCGCACACCGCCATGCCAGCAGCCGGCGAACAAACGATCACCCGAGCGCAGCGCGTGGTGCAGGCGGTATTGACGGCCGGGCCATGATTTGTGTTCGCCTTCCTTCTGGCCCGGCATCCACCATTTCGACACTTCCTGCGGCTTGGCCGGATTGCGGATATCGTAAATGACGAGGATGTTGCCGATGAAGCCGGGCATTTCGGTCGAAATGTATGCGTAATTCTCATCCATGTCGAAACGGTGCACACCGATACCGTGGGTTTTTTGAAACGAAATCAGTTTCGGTTTGCTTTTGTCGGAAACGTCCCAGAGCTTGAAGCCGCCCATGTCGTACGGATTTTTTTCGGCTTCTTCGACCGCCGGAATATCCGCGGCACTAACGCCCAGCCGGTCGGCGAGTTCCGAGTGATTGGGGTCGCGGCCGAGCTCGGCCTTCAAGCGTGTGCGCAGGCCCGGCAGCTCGTCGGCTTTGCGGCCGATCTTGGTCATGTTGCGTTCGCTGTTGGTGATCATCAGGTCGCCGATGACGCGCGCTTTGTGGCTATGCGAGGTCGGGTCTTCGAGATTGATCTGCGACACCACTTTTGGTTTGCGCGGGTCGGAGACGTCGATGATGCTGGTGCCAAGCCCCGCCTTGTTTGGCAGGTGGCCGAGGTAGGCGTAGTTGTCATGAACGTAAACCTGGCCTGAACCCGGCAAATCAAGGTGGCCGAGGCGGCTGACGTTGCGTGCGAGTTGCGGCTTGCTGCTCATGCGGTCTCCTCCGGTAATGTGCGTGTCATTCTACCGCAGCCACCCAGGCCGGGCGTGTGCCCTGTGCTGCAATTGACACAGTGGTTGGTCTATTCCGTTAGCATGCGGCAGAATGGTCGGACAAATAAAAAAACGAGAGGAGGCGTGATGAAGACAATTCAATGCGCGGCGCTGGCTTTAGTGGTTGGCGCCACCACGGTACAGGCCCAGGAATATCCGGCCAAGACGGTGCGTATGATCGTGCCGTTTGCGCCGGGCGGTGCGACTGATGTGCTGACTCGCATCGTCAGTCAGAAACTGTATGAACGCTGGGGGCAGATCGTTATCGTCGACAATCGTGTCGGGGCGAGCGGCAATATCGGCGCCGAGTATGTGGCGAAATCGGTCGCCCCTGACGGTTATACCTTGCTGGTGGCGGGTTCGCCGCATGCTATCAACATGAGTTTGTTTAGCAACCTGCGCTACGATCTGGCGCGCGATGTGGCGCCGATTACATCGATCGCGGCGTTTCCGAGTTTGATTGCGGTGCATCCGTCGGTGCCGGTTAAATCAGTGAAGGATCTGATCGCGTTGGCGCGATCGCGTCCGGGACAGATTAATTTCGGTTCCGCCGGCAACGGCTCGCCGAATCATTTGTCGATGGAAATGTTCAAGACCATGGCGAAGGTCGATATGACGCATATTCCGTACAAGGGCGGCTCGGGGCAGATGGTCAGCGACCTGCTGGCAGGTCAGGTGCAACTCGCCTCAATGGGCCTGCCGCCGGCGATGCCGTATGTGAAGTCAGGCCGCTTGCGGGTGATCGCAGTGACGAGTGCGAAACGCTCACCGCTGCTGCCGCAAGCGCCGACGGTGGCGGAAACCGGTTTGCCCGGCTATGAGGTAAATTCCTGGTACGGCGTGTTTGCGCCGCCCGCGCTGCCAAAAGAAATTATTGCCAAGATCAATGCTGACATCGTCGCCGTACTCGGCTCGGCAGACGTCAAGGAGCGTCTGGCTGGCCTTGGCGCCGAACCGCAGCCAATGACACCTGACGACTTTGGAAAATTTGTACGCGACGACATTGCGAAATGGTCAAAGGTGGTCAAGGAGTCGGGTGCCAAAATCGACTGACATCGACTGACGGTGGCAGCTGCTGTGCAACCCGCCGCCGTCTCGTCTCGTAGAGACCTCAGGCGGTGATGCGCACTTTCAAGACCGGTAGATCGCCGATGCCAGCTTCAACGACGTCGCCAACCTTCACCGGCCCAATGCCGCCCGGCGTGCCGGTCATGATGACGTCGCCCGGTTCGAGCGTGTAATACGAAGACAGCCACTCGACGATGTGCGGCGTGTCGAGAATCATCTGGCCGATATCCGACTTTTGTTTGGTCACACCGTTGCAGGTGAGCCACAGCGCGCCGCTGGTCGGATGGCCCATCTTTGACGCGGGCACCACAGCACCGACCGGACCCGATTGTTCAACATCTTTGCCGATTTCCCACGGCAAAGCGCTGTCCTTGCACCACAGTTGCAGATCGCGGCGCGTCATGTCGAGGCCGACCGCATAGCCCCAGATATAGTGGTTGGTATCGGCAGCGCGGACATTGGCGCAGGTCTTGCCGATGATGGCCGTGAGTTCGCATTCCCACTGATAGTTAGTGGTCTTGGTCGGATATTGGATATCGGTGACACGGTCGGCTTCGCAGCCGACGGCGTGTGGCGTGGCCTTGGTGAAGACGAAGGGCGGCACGTCGGTGGTGATACCCATTTCTTTTTTGTGATCGTGGTAGTTGAGGCCCATGCAGAAAACGCGGCGCACGGCGATGCGCTCGTCGCTGCCGGCAACAGCGAGGGTGGGAACGTCCCAGCCGGGGATGGCCAGTTTCATAGCGTGACTCCTGCATGCGTTGAACAAGCTCGCTATGCTACCGGCAATCGTGCGGCCCGTGCTTGTGTTCCGTGAATGGTGGAGGATGAATGATGTTTGGGTTTGACGTGCCGGTCATCAAGTCGGAAGTGTTCTCGCGAATGCCCGATCATTTTCGCAAGCCTGGGGTGGTGACGCCCTGGGTTGAAGCGAACAGCGGTGTAGAAATCACCTTGCGCGACGGACGCAAGCTTAGCCACCACACGCACGACGTGCGCGGCACGCCGGCCAATCCGATGACACGCGCCGCGGTCGATGAGAAATGTTTCCTGCTTTGTGCGCCGGTTATCGGCAAGCGCCGCGCGCGAGAATTGATTGATGCGATCTGGAACATTGAAAAACTGCGCAACGTACGCGCCTTGCGTCAGTGGTTGAGTGCCTGAATCACTGCAGGATGTTGCGCAAAACTTCTGCTATTCGATGGCCTGACAGCGCCATGCGCCGCGCGGCAAGGGCGCGTGCGTTGGTCACATAGTCTTCATCGAGGCGCTGGGCGTTTTTCCTGACAGCAGCGCCGCTTAAGCGGCCCTCGCGATAAACCGCGCTGATGGCGAGGCGGTGGCTTTCTTCGAGCGTCCACTTCTCGTAACTTTCCGCGCCGCGATAGGGGCGGGCGCGCATTTCATCAAGCGATCCGTGTGGATAGGCTTCGCGCAGCTGGGTGGCGGTTTTTATGACCTCCGGCATGCTTTGTGAACGCTGCACTACGCTGTCCCAGAAATAATGCAGGCTTACGGTCTCGCCACCGTTGGGTTGCAACACCCACGCTTGCGCACCGTAGCGGTCGCCGTCGGGGAACTCGACACTGTAAAGGCTGGCCGCATGCAAAGGCTGGTGCAGGTCGCCGACGAGATGAAAGATCCAGCACAAGGCGACCGCACGGTCGGCGGCGGCCGCAGCGGGATCGCCGGCGATGCGGGTGTTTTCACGCAGCGCCCACAACATGTTCTCGTCGGGGATCGGCCTGGTGTTTGCCGGCACGAATCCGCCGATCACGAACGGTAGTCCGTAGGTATGCCAGTTGCCGCGGTGAAAAGTCTTGAACGGTCCGCCGCGCACTTCGTCCGGCCATTGGGCGATTTCTGCAAACAGCCGTTCGAGCCGCGCCTGCGGATCGGCGCCCGCGTCGTCGAGGCGTGTTTCCAAGGCGCCTGCGGCCGGATGTTCGCGCATGATGGCAATCAGCTTTTCAGCGGTGTGCGGCGAGCGCGTTGCGATTTCGCGCGCCGCGATCACGCCCGTCACGCGGTGGCCGCCCATGCTCCATGCCAGCGCTGGCGAGCTTGCCAGAATATTCAGCAGCATCAGTAGGGCGAACTGCAGTATTCGGTGCGGTTGTGCAATCATGTCGGTTGTGTCCGCGCGTCGATCAATGTGGCCCATATAATAGGCGAAATAAGGCCTGCGCAATGTCCGTAGTGCTGCGCGGCCATGAACGCTTGATGAAGGGGATGAGCGATGAGCGAGCCGGTGTGGGATCAATTTTTGACGCAACGTGACCGTGAGGTTTTTGCCGGCGGTGGATTTGGTGCGCGTCAGGGTTATGGCAAGCGCCCCGCACTGCTGATCGTCGACGTGAATTATTTTTTTTGCGGCGAGCGGCCAGAACCTATTCTCGAATCGATCAAGCGCTGGCGCGCCTCTTGCGGTGAGGAGGCCTGGGACGGGATTGCGGCTATTGCGCGATTGCTCGCCGCCTGCCGTCAGCGCGGCCTGCCAGTGATCTATACGACGGGTTCGCGCCGTCTGGATGGCTGGGATGCCGGTTCATGGGCGTGGAAGAATCCGCGTGTGAATGAGAAGCCGCGGACTGTTGAGGGCGGGCTCGATGGCAATGCGATCGTGAAAGAAATCGCGCCCCACTCACGCGACATTGTCATTGCTAAACACAAGCCGAGTGCTTTTTTCGGCACTCCACTGTTGAGTTTTCTGGTGCAGTACGGCGTCGACAGTTTATTGTTGACCGGTACTACCACCAGCGGCTGTGTTCGCGCGACGGCGGTGGATGCGTTTTCCAACAACTACCGTGTCGCAGTGGTCGAAGAAGGTTGCTTCGATCGTTCGCAGGCCAGTCATGCGGTGAGTTTGTGCGACTTGCATGCGAAGTATGCCGACGTCGTGAAGATTGATGACGCACTGGCGTTTGTGCAAACCCTGCCGGCCGGGCTGTTTCAGTTGCCCTCGGCAGGGTAAGGCTGACGGCGTTTATTTTCCAGCGAGCCAGGCGGCGCCGCGAGCATAGAGTTGTTTTTGTGATGCGCTGCCGGTGCCCGGCAGGTCCGGTGTGATGGTTGCGCCTTCGCTGCATTGTAAATAGGCGAGATAACGATAACCGATCGGATAGAGCGCCAGACGTTTGGCGTCAATCGTGATGGTTGCGGCGGGATCGACGGGGTCGAGGCGGTCTTTCTCATACATTGGCACGCGTTCCTGAATGCGCCAGCAGCCGTCCGCACAGCGCAAAAACAGGTCGTAGGTGCGGCCGTAATTGATGACATCGACTTCGACGCCGTCGAGCAGGCCGCGCACCAGCAAGGTCATGCGGGATTCGGCAATGGCACGGTCGCCGTTGATATCGACCATGGTGGTGCCGAGCGAATGCATCGATTGCCGGCCGCCGCCTTTTTCCGCCATTCGTTTGCAGTGCGCGACAAACTCGTCTGCGCTGGCGATCGTCCAGGTCGTGGTCATGCGGCCGTCCGCCGCGTAGAGGTCGCGTAATTTTGCCCAGTGGTGGCCATCGCGGTAGAACGCCCAGCGACGCACGCAGTCGGCGATGGCTGTTTGGTCAAGCAGTGCTTGGGGTGTTGTCGTTGTGCTTGTCATTTTTCCCTCTTTTTGTTGTGTCTGACCGCCAATTTTTGAGTCGACGGGTAGTGAGTCTATTTGGAAATCGTGTATTCCGGGCGTGAGGTACAGTGTCTGGTCTGTGCGGGTGGGTGGGCTTTGAGTCGATCGCCCGTTTGTTGCGCCGCATCAATCCAGTCCGGCATGGTTTAAAAGTCGTCCTTACGCGGCGTTACCGCGCTCCTTCGTCATTTTCTTTGCCTACTGTTTGACAGCGATGGGGAAAATCAAGATAATGCGCGGTTTCGTTCGGAGGGGTTCCCGAGCGGTCAAAGGGA
>CAMDSO010000169.1 GCA_945906935.1 Bordetella parapertussis | reverse complement strand
CCCGTTACCGGTCTTGGCCTTGTAAGCCTCAGCCCATTTCGAATAAATCGGGTAGGGGAAGGTCGCGCCGGCACCGGTGATATCCGCCGCACTCGCGGCGGAGGCTACCACTACACCCAGGCCCAACGCCGCGTATTTGAGGAAATTCTGCAACCACGCCGTCTTCATCGCATGTTCTCCAATGTCTGATTGAGTTACTTTCGAGCGCATGATAGCGATTGATTATTGCAACTACATTACAGTTGATAAGTCTGTGGCTGGAATGGATTATTTCCCGCATAACAGAGCGCCAAAACGACTCAACGTTTAACCCGTGCGGCGAATTTCTGGCGGAACTTGGCGAGCTTCGGTGCAACCACAAACTGGCAATAGGACTGCGCGCTATTGTGGGCAAAATATTCCTGATGGTAATCCTCGGCGATATAGAAGGTTTGCGCCGCCGCTACCTCGGTGACGATGGGATCACGAAACACTTTTTGCGCGGTGAGTTCGGCGATCATTTCTGCCGCTACGGTTTTTTGCGCGTCGGAATGAAAGTAAATGCCGGAACGATATTGCGTGCCCGCATCGTTACCCTGACGATCCAGCGTGGTCGGGTCGTGGATGACAAAAAACACTTCGAGTATTTCGCGAAACGAAATCACCGCCGGATCGAAACTCACGCGCACCACTTCGGCGTGGCCGGTGTCGCCCTCGCAGACCTGACGGTAAGTCGGGTTGATCACGGGGCCGTTGCAATAGCCCGACTCCACTGCGGACACGCCCTGCAAATCGTCGTAAACCGCCTCCAGACACCAGAAGCAACCGCCACCGAGGGTCGCAACTTCCGTTTCTGCTTTGAATGCGTTTGCATCTGTCATTGCATTTCCTTTCATCATCACCGAGCGGTCAACGCGCGAAGTCAAAACAGCGTCTGCATTGCGCGCCGGCAGAGAATAATCGGTCGGCGGCGATTCGGCTATCCCCGCGTAATCGTAAGGAGACGCGCACCAGCAAACGGACCACCACCGCGCCGTCACATCGTTGTAACCTTGGCCAATTAGCCTCCAAACCACTCAATGACGGGCGGCGCAATGGAAAGTCCCTACAAAGGCAAGACCGGCCTCAAACGCATCTGGAACGCGCTGTCCTATTCCTGCGACGGGCTGGCGGCGGCGTTCAAGCATGAAGATGCCTTCCGTCAGGAAATCGCACTGGCCTGCGTGCTGATCCCGACGGCGCTCTGGCTACCGCTCGGCACGGCCCTCAAATGCCTGATGATCGCCAGCGTGATTGCGGTGCTGGTGGTCGAACTGCTCAACTCGGGGATCGAAGCGGTCACCGACCGCATTTCGCTCGAAGATCACGCCCTCGCCAAGCGTGCCAAGGATCTTGGCAGCGCCGCCGTGCTGCTCTCGTTGATCAACGTGGTCATTGTCTGGACGCTGGCCCTGCTGTAACAGCGCTGTTTCGCGGCACATTCACAAAAGCGTCACACAAGCGTCATCAAATTTTCTTCTGCGCCGCCCATGATCGGGACGATGCAAGACGCGCATATCCTCCTCGAATCGCTGCCGCCAGCCCACCGCGCGCTGCGCGTCGCCATGGTCAGCGAAACCTACCCGCCGGCAATCAACGGTGTTGCCACCACCGTCGCGCAGATGATCGAGGCGTTACGCGCGCGCGATCATGAAGTGCAACTGATACGCCCGCGCGAGATCAGCGCAATGCACAGCGGCAAGCCGGCAACGCCGAAGCCGGTTCAGACACAAACGCTTGCCATCGCGCGTTACAGCGCCCTGAAATCAGGTCTGCCCGCCAAGCAGTCCTTGCTGCGTCTGTGGTCGCTTAACCGGCCCGACATCGCCCATATCGTCACCGAAGGCCCTTTGGGCTGGTCGGCGCTGGCGGTAGCACACAAACTGCGCATTCCCAGTTGCAGCGACTTTCATCACGATACCCACAGCTTCAGCCCGCAATACGGTGTCGGCTGGTTGCGCAAACCCATCGCCGGTTATCTGCGCCGTTTTCATAACAAGGCGCAATGCACCCTGGTGCCGACACCGGCGCTGCGCGACGAGCTAACGAACGAAGGCTATCTCAACCTGCGCGTGGTGCGACGTGGCGTCGACACCCGACTGTTCAATCCAGAGCGGCGCAGCAGGACGCTGCGCAAGCGCTGGGGGGTTGCCGACGGCCAGCTGGTCGCTCTGTATGTGGGCCGGCTGGTCACGGAAAAAAACCTGCCGGTGCTGATACAGGCTTATACCGCGATGCGCGCGGCGGTACCCGGCCTGCGCCTGGTGGTGGTCGGCGACGGCCCCGAACGCCACGCCTTGCAGGCACAGGAGCCGGGCATCCTGTTCGCCGGCACGCAAACCGGCGCTGCGCTGGCCGCACATTACGCCTCCGCGGATATCTTCCTTTTCCCCGGCACCCGCGAGACCTTTGGCAACGTCGTTATCGAAGCGATGGCGAGCGGTTTGGCGGTGGTCGCCCACAAACATGCCGCCGCCGCCGCGCACATAGTGCACACCGCGCGGAATGAAAACGGCGTGCTGGCCCCCCTCAACAATAGCCGCGAATTCGTCAACCTCGCCGTGCGCCTCGCCTGCGATCCGCAACGCGTCGCCGCGCTTGGCCGCGCCGCACACCTTGCGATGGAACCGTTGGACTGGCGGCATACCGGCGCGGATCTTGAAACTGCATTACGCGAAATCATCGCCGCCCAACACCGACCGGAGGTGATCGACGACTGCCTGACGGTAGACGCCGATCCAAAACACTAATGGACACCACCCCACACAACCAGCCACCCGCAGGGAAAAACGTGCAAAAAGTGCGCTCGCTTTTTTTATCCGACATCCACCTCGGCTCGCGCGCCTGCCGCGCCGCGGAGTTGCTCGACTTCCTCAAGAGCCACGAAGCCTCGAATATTTTTCTGCTCGGCGACATCGTTGATTTCTGGGCGATGAGCCGCAGCCTCTACTGGCCGCCGGAACACAACACGGTGGTGCAGAAATTTCTCAAAAAAGCACGTCATCACGTGCAGGTCTATCTGATCCCGGGCAATCACGACGAGGCCTTGCGCGAATACGTCGGCAACTCATTCGGCGATATCACGCTGCTGCGTGACCACGTGCATACCGCCGCCGACGGCCGCCGCTACGCGCTGCTGCATGGCGACGAATACGACCAGGTCACAACCTACCACCGCTGGGTGTCAGTGCTGGGCGACGCCGCCTACGGCCTCCTCGTGCACCTCAACCGCATGCTCTCTCTGATCCGCCGCAAGCTCGGCGTCAGGGGCCACTGGTCGCTGGCCGACTATGCCAAACGCAACGTGTTACGTGCCGTCAGTTTCATCAGCGACTTTGAAACCTCGGTGGTACGCAACATCCGCAAACGCGGCCTCGACGGCGTGATCTGCGGCCACATCCATACGCCGGCGATCAAAACCATCGACGGCCTGACCTACATGAATTGCGGCGACTGGGTCGACAGCTGCACCGCCATCGTCGAGCACTTCGACGGCCGTATGCAGCTGGTGCGCTGGATCAAGCCCGACATGAATACCCAGGCCATCGCCGTGCCCATCGCCGAAGTACCGCTCGTCTGACACCGCCACCCGCGAGACGCGCTAGGCAACCAACCATGAAGAACAACCGCTCATGAACAACACCCGGCAAAATGCGGCGAGTCGTCTTAACCAGAAGATTTTCGACGGCCTGTATTCGCGCTCCCTCGTCTACAACACCTGCTGGGAAGACCCGGCGGTGGACCGTCGCGCCCTCAACCTGACGCCCGACGACAGCGTACTGGTAATTACCAGCGCCGGCTGCAACGCACTCGATTACGCGCTGACCGGTGTGCAACGTGTACATGCGGTGGACGCCAATCCGCGACAGTCGGCGCTGCTCGAACTGAAACTGGCCGGCGTGCACCGCCTCGAATACGAGGATTTTTTCTGCTTCTTCGGTAAAGGCCGTCACGACAACGCGCAAAAAATTTATCGCAGCGCGCTGCGCGCCGACCTCTCGCCATTTGCGCGTGAATTCTGGGACCGCCGTATCAACTGGTTCTGCGACCACAATCCGTCAACCAGCTTCTACTTTCACGGCCTCTCCGGCGTGGTAGCGCGCGCGTTTCGCGCCTACCTCGCCGTGCGCCCGGCGCTGCGGCGCGGCGTGCAGGCACTGCTTGAAACGCACAATCTGAAAGAACAGCGCGACGTTTTCGACACACGGGTCAATCCCTATTTATGGAACGGCGGACTCAACTGGGTGCTTTCACAGAACGTGACGATGAGCATGCTCGGCGTGCCGGCGGCGCAGAAACACGAAGTCGAACGCCAGCATGAAGGCGGGGTCGCCGGTTTCGTGCGTGAATCGATCGAATATGTGTTCCGCGATCTGCCACTGCGCTCGAATTATTTCTGGACACTGTATCTGCGCGGCCGCTACGACAATGAGTGCTGCCCGGAATATCTCAAAGCGGACAATTTCACCGCATTAAAGGCCGGCCTCGCCGCACGCGTCGAGGTTCACACCTGCACGGTGACGGAATTTTTGCGTCTGACCAACGCGCCGATCACGCGCTTTGTGCTGCTCGATCACATGGACTGGATGAGCACCGTCCAGCCCGCAGCGCTGCGCGAGGAATGGCAGGCCATCCTCGCGCGTGCCGCCAGCGGTGCCCGCATCATCCTGCGCAGCGCGCACCGGCGTCCGGCCTATCTCGACCAACTGCGACTCGACGGCCGGCCGCTGCGCGAAATTCTGAAATTCCACGACGGTCTGGCGTGGGCCCTGCAACCGCTGGATCGCGTGCACACCTACGCCGGCTTCCATATTGCGGATGTGCAGGCATGATCTCCACGCAGGACCGGCAGGTCTTGCTGCATCTGCTGCGCGGCCAGCCGCGCGCGGGCAGCCACGCCGAACGCCTCGAAAATTTCTACGCGCCGCAGGCCGGCTATTACGATCATTTCCGTGAGCGCCTGCTGCACGGGCGGCGCGAACTCATCGCAGCGCTGCAACCCGCCCCCGGCCAGTGGCTCGTCGAACTCGGCGGCGGCACCGGCCGCAATCTGGATTTTTTCGGTGCCCGTCTGGGCACACTGGCGCGCTTCGATCTGGTTGACCTCTGCCCGTCACTGCTCGCACAGGCGCGCCTGCGCGCAGCGCAATGGCCTGGCATCGTGCGCGTGCACGAAGCGGATGCCACGCGCTTCCGTCCCGACGCGGACGGCCGGCAGGTCGCCGACTGCGTCTACTTCTCTTATTCACTCAGCATGATCCCGGACTGGCGGCGCGCGCTGCGCAACGCGCTGCGCATGCTCAAACCCGGCGGCTTGATCGGTGTGGTCGATTTTTATGTCTCCGCCAAAGAACCGCCACCGGGCCGCCAACGCCACGGCTGGCTGCAGCGGCAGTTCTGGCCGCGCTGGTTCCGCCACGATGGCGTTAGCCTCGACGGTGGGCAATTCGACGAAGTAACCCGACTCACCGAAAACGTGCGCTGCGAAGAGCATCTGACCGCGATCCCTTACCTGCCCGGCCTGCGCGTGCCCTATTACCTCTACATCGGGCGCAAGAAAAGCCACTGAGAACGCCACACCGAGCAGACGCTGCGTGCTGTAACATGATTGCAACATCGCGCCTTTAGCATGCGACTCCAACTCCTCGGTCGCGCAATTACCCGGGGTGCCCACAAGAAAGCCCTCACGGGTCACCCATGGCCAAAACCGCACTCCCGCCAGACCTGTATCTCAACCGCGAACTCGGCCAGCTTGAATTCAACCGCCGCGTGCTCGCACTGGCGGCCGACCCCCGCGTGCCGGCGCTCGAACGACTGCGCTATTTGTGCATCGTCGACAGCAATATGGATGAGTTCTTCGAGATCCGTGTCGCCGGCCTGAAAGCGCAAATCGAATCGCGCGGCGCACCGGGCACCGACGGCATGCCGGTCCGACAGGTGTTTGAAGCCGTCGGCCGCAAGACGCGCGAACTGATGACACTGCAATACGAGATCCTCAACAATCTGGTGCTGCCGCTACTGGCGTCCAAAGGTATCCGCATCCTGCGCCGCACGAAATGGAACACCAGTCAGAAGGCCTGGCTGCACGATTATTTTTCGCGCGAGCTGATGCCGGTGCTGACGCCGATCGGTCTCGACCCTTCGCACCCGTTTCCGCGCCTGCTCAACAAGAGCCTCAACTTCGTCATCGAACTCGAGGGCAAGGACGCCTTCGGCCGCAAATCGAGCATGGCTATCGTGCAGGCGCCACGCGTGCTGCCGCGCGTGATCAACCTGCCGCGCTCAGTCGCTGGTTGTGAATACGGCTTTGTCTTTCTCTCCTCGATCCTGCACGCCCACGTCGACGAGTTGTTTCCCGGCATGGCGGTACTGGGCTGTTACCAGTTTCAACTGACGCGCAACAGCGACCTGTATATCGACGACGAAGAGTTGCGCGAACTCAAAAGCCTGCGCAAAGCGGTGCAGGGCGAATTAAGCCACCGCCAGTTCGGCGACGGTGTGCGTCTCGAAGTCGCCGACGAATGCCCGCGCCGCCTTGCCGATGCACTACTACAACAATTCGGCCTCGGCGAGAACGATCTGTATCAAATCAACGGACCGGTGAATCTGGTCCGCTTGCAGCAGATTGTCGAACGCGTCGAACGCCCGGAACTCAAATTCCCCACCTTTACCGCCGGCACGCCGCGCGAGCTGCTGCGCCACCCCGCCATCTTCGATTGCATCCGCCGCGGCGACATTCTGCTGCATCATCCCTACCAATCGTTCCAGCCGATCATCAACTTCATCGCGCAGGCGGCCAACGATCCGAAGGTGGTCGCCATCAAGCAGACGGTCTATCGCACCGGCTCGCAGTCGATGATGATGGAACTGCTGATCCAGGCCGCGCGCAATGGCAAGGCGGTGACCGTAGTGGTTGAGCTGATGGCGCGTTTCGATGAAGAAGCCAACATCAACTGGGCGCAGCGCCTCGAAGAAGCCGGCGCACACGTCATCTACGGCGTAGTCGGCTACAAAACCCACGCCAAGATGGCGCTGGTGGTGCGGCGCGACGGCAGCGCCCTGCGCCGCTATGTGCATCTGTCGACTGGCAACTATCATTCGCGCACGGCGACCCTCTACAGCGATTTCGGTCTCTTCACCTGCAACGAAGAAATCTGCGCCGACGTCAACGACGTCTTCATGAGCCTCACTGGCCTCGGCACCGCCAGCCGGCTACGACATCTCTGGCAGGCGCCGTTTACGCTGCACCAGCGCATGATTCAGGCGATCGAAAACGAAGCGCGCATTGCCAAGGCCGGCCGCAAGGCGCGCATCATCGCGCGCATGAACGCGCTGCTCGAACCGGAAATCATCGCCGCGCTCTACGCCGCCTCGCAGGCCGGCGTCACGATTGATCTCATTGTGCGCGG
>CAMDSO010000168.1 GCA_945906935.1 Bordetella parapertussis | reverse complement strand
ATTCACGTTCAGTGCTGTGGGGGCGGCGGTCGCCCCCGCCGTCTGCGGCATGATCAGCGACGCCTATGGCATCTATATGGCGTTTTACTTTCTCGCCGGCACCATCGTCTTTGCCAATCTGATGATGCTGTTGATGCCCAGAGACACCGGTCCGCAGGCCGCCACGTAACAGCGCATCACCTGGCTGCACACGGGCCCCGTCCAGTCAGTGGCTGACGAAACAGGGCGCGATTTCTTTAACCGCTCAGTTAACCACTAAGACAGCCACCCCGCCCGACAAGAAAAATCCGGCGACCATCGCACAGCAGCGGCATCATCCGCCGCCGCGCGGGTTCAGGCCTGCTGTGCGGAGTCGTTTTTCACCGCCGGCAGCCAGATGCTCACCGTGGTGCCCGCACCGGTGCGGCTCGTCAATGCGATGATGCCGCCAAACTCTTCAACGATGTGTTTGGTGATGTTCAGGCCGAGGCCGGTTCCTGGAATATCGCGACCATTCCGGCCGCGATGAAAGGGCTCCCAGACCAACTCCTGATCCGCCAGTGTCATGCCGATGCCTTTATCGCGCACCTCAATCAACACACCGTCGCGGTTATCCTGCGATTGGTCCCGGCAGACCACAGTGACGTCGCCCCCCTCGGGTGAGTATTTGTAGGCGTTCGACAGAATATTGAGCATCGCACGCTGCATCTTGCGGTAATCGATTTTTACCTCGCTCATACCGCACAGATTGGAGAGCAGCGGCTTTGGGCGCTTCAGCGGCGGCAGGAAATTAGCCACCATACGGTCGACCCATTCACCGATCACGGCATTGACGTGACTGTCCCGAATATCCCGTCCCGCCTGCAGCGTTGCCAGATCAAGCAACTCGTCGACTACCGACAACATCTGCGTCGATTGCCGAACCACCGCATCGAGCATCTCGAGCCGCTCAGCCTCCGGGTAGACGTCCAGCTTTAAAAGTTGTGTAAAGCCGTGTATCGCCGTCAACGGCGTGCGTAACTCATGAGCGGCATGGGCGACGAAATCATTCTTGCGATGCTGGCGTCTGCTGCTCATGGTGACATCGCGGAACACCAGCAAGCGAAAACAATCCGCCGTCTCCGCAAACACCATATGCAAGGCGATCACCCGCCCATCGGGGCTGGTCAACCTCAATACCTCCTCGCCCCCTGCGGGGGGAGTAACGCAATCCATGGCCTGGTGCAGCAGGGCGCGACATGAACGGTCAGGGCCTAAGGTAGAGGCAACGCTACTGATCACAAAATACCGGTCGATCTGCGCGGCCAACACATCGATTGAGCAACCGCTCAAGGCATCGCAGTCCAAACCGGTCAACGCAATAAAGCTGCGGTTGAACAGAACGATCCGCAGATCGTCATCCAAAGACACCAGGCCGTCTGGACAAGCATCGAGGACGGACCGCGCATTTACCTGCGCGTCTTGAACGGCAGGCTTGATCATTTTTTCGCCGACTGCTCGCATATCCCCCCCCTGCATTAGCCGACAGCATGTTCAACAAGTCTTTTGTTTTGAGTAGTAATGTTTTACCAAGTTAGGCGCTCCATGGGTATCCTGCGATCGCAGGATAGGCGACGCGTATGCACCTGTTCATGCCCCGGACACCACGCGCCCGTATATTGCAGAGGCTGTGACAAGCGGCTAAAGTCAAACCCTCAACCTCAACGCCGCCGGTCGCCAGCACCACCGCAAACCCTGCGGCAGCACCCCGCGCCGACGCGCATAAGATCAACGCCTACGCGCCATGCCAATAATCAACCAGATTTTCTATATCTTCGTTGCCACATTCATGGCGGGCTTCGCCTTGAATGCATTTTTTGCGTTCAAAGACAAATCGATTCCTCGGGCAGCAAAGATTTACTGGGGCTTGTCTGTTTCGCTGATGACAATCAGCGCCACGTGTGCTGCCATCGCCGCCTTCGACATCCCGGCACTGCTGGCGCTCTCCAATCTGGCGGTCGTCGGCGTCTTCGTGTCACAGGCCCTGCTCTTCCGCTCTTTAAACAGGTCAGTGGACAAACGGCTCCTCTACTATGTGGCCGCGATGCTCGTCGTATTTGCGATCACGATCTCCGTGATGCTCTCTGGCGTCGTGAATTACGGCGGGCGTCTGCTCTTCATGACGACCGTCCTCTTCACCGTTGTTTTTTGGCAAGTGAAGGAAATTCATCAACTGCGCAAGCGCGATCAGTCGGTACACCTCAGCTGTATCTTTTACATGTTGCTGCTGCTCAACGTTTTGATACTGGTTCGGGTCTACACAGTACTGCAGCATGTCGACATCTCCGTGCAATACGTTTACCAGGAAGGCCACATCGGATTATTTTTCCGCCTTGCCCTGGCATCCGTTTGTCTGTTTGAATTTATCTTCATCGCCAACTATTTTCATGAAAAACTGCTGATGAGAGAACAACAAGCGCGCCTTAATCTGGAGAAAAGCAGCACGGATCTCCAGGCCTCGAACTACGAGAAAAATAGAATCCAGAACCTGCTCGACGAGCGTGAACAGCTGATTAAGACACTAATGCGGTCAAACAAAACGTCGACTACCGGTGCGCTCACCGCGTCGATCGCCCACGAATTGAATCAGCCGCTGGGCGCGTCACTCCTCAACGTCCAGCATTTAAAAGCACTGTTGCAGAACCAGCAATTGACCCCGGAGATCGAACTCGAAATCTTCAACCAGCTGGAAAACGATACCCGGCGCGCAGGCAATATCATTCAGTCGCTGCACGCTATTTTTTCTGAAAAATCAGCGAGCACCGCGGTCTGCGTCTTGCATGAGCTGCTCACTGCAACAGAACGCGTCATGAAGACGGAAATTACAGCGAAAAACATACTGCTCGATCTGTTCGTCGAGCCGTCGGTCAAATTAATGTGCAATAGCGGCCAGATCCAGCAGGTCATCATGAATCTGGTCAACAATGCGCTAGACGCACTAACCCAGAAACAGAGCGGATCAAGAACGCTCTCCATCAGCGGCTTTCGCAACGCCGGCCGGGTGATCCTCACCATCGAGGACAACGGCCCCGGCATTCCAGAGGCACAGCACCGACGGTTGTTTTCGCTGCTGGAGAGCGACAAACCAGCGGGCCTCGGTCTCGGCCTCTGGTTATGCCATCACATTGTCGCCAACCATCACGGCAGCATCCGTCACGAGGCGGTGCTTAGCGGTGGCGCGCGTTTTATAATCGAACTACCCGCCGCGATCGAATAACCGCTGAACGCCATGCTGATCACGACGCAACCGCGCCCGTCAACACAGTGCCGACAACCCGTTACAAGCAGAATATCCGCGATACAACCGCAGGAACACCGACCGACATGAATAATCCTGCGCCGCCCCCAGCCGCCACCGTCGCACAGATCGTCCTGCTTGAAGACGATGTATCGATGCGCACCAGCCTCACCCAGATGCTGCGCTTCGCGGGTCATATCGTGCAGGCCTTCAGTTCAGCACTCGAATTTCTTGCGCTTTCTGCACCAACCAGACCGACACTGATCATCACCGACATGCGCATGCCGGGTATGACGGGCGTTGAGTTGCAGGCCGAACTGCTCGCGCGAGGCTGGGATATGCCCATGATCTTCATCAGTGGCGAGAGTAGCGTGCAGCAAAGCGTCGCCGCCCTGAAACAGGGGGCTATCGAGTTTTTGGTAAAACCCTTTGATCGCACCGAACTGTTGTCAGCCGTCGCACGCGGCATCGCGATCAATCTCAGGCAAGATCAAACCGCCATTGAGAACACCGCTTATGAGAGCCAACTCCAAACACTCTCACCGCGCGAAAGGCAGGTCTTTGAATTGCTGGCGGCCGGTTTTAGCAACGCCGAGCTGGTAAAAACCCTGGGGATCTCGCTGCCGACGACAAAACAATACAAGGCCGAGGTCATGCGCAAACTCAAGCTGCGCTCGCTCTCCGAACTCATACAGTTGCACAACGGCAGGCAAAACCACTGACTAACCGATACTGGTTACGCAGCGCGCCAGTAAGGCCCCGGCAATTCGAGAAATGCCCTGCTATAAGGTGGTGCAAACTGCACCAACAATCCGCCGGATAACAAGAGAAAAACGGCATAAAAAGTTGGGGTCGATATCGATCTCGATATCGATATCGATATCTATCCCTGACGTTGAATCGAATGTTGACTCAACGTCGCTGCGCCTCGTTTACTTTTTAAGCATACCTAATTCTGCCAGCGCGGCGCGAAACTGTTCGTAGTCGGCCTGCATATAAAGCTCGGTGGCGGCGCTGTTGCGATAGCTGCCCTCGAACACATTGTCCGCCAGATCCTTCTTCCATTCCGGCGTCTGCACCAGTTTGCCGATGACGCGATCCCAATAGGCGATCTGTGCCGGCGTCATGCCCTTGGGTCCGGCCACCATGCGCCAGTTGGTGACCTGCGCATTCACGCCCTGCTCCTTGAGCGTGGGCACGTCGGCCAGAATACCACCTAGACGTTTTGGCGCGGCCACCGCCAGCACGCGCAGCTTGCCTGATTCCTTGTGCGGCACCACGTTGTTGGCGGCCGACGAATTCACCTCGATATGGCCGCCAAGCAGCGCGGTGATGGCCTCGCCGCCGCCCTGAAACACGACCGTACGCAATTTGCGTCCGTCACCGCCGGCGGCCTTGGCGATCATCGCCATCGCGATGTGATTGGTGCTGCCCAAGCTGCTACCGACCGCCACGCTGACCTGGGCGCTGTCCTGCTTCAAACGTGCGAGCAGATCCTTCAATGACTTTAAGGGTGATTCGCTGCGTACCGATACCGCCACCGACTCGCTCAATAAAATCGCCAGCGGCGTGACGTGCGTGTAATTCACCGGACTGCGGCCGATGATGTGATTAGTCAGCAGGGTCGGGTTGCCGACATAAATGATGTTGCCCTCGCCGGCGTGCTGATTGAGATAGGTGTAACCCACCGCACCGCCGCCGCCGGGCTTGTTCACCACCGTTACCGTCTGCTCGACGAGTTTCTTTTCCTGCAAGATGCGCTGCACGGTGCGCGCGGATTTATCCTGCCCGCCGCCAACACCGGTGCCGACAATGATTTCAATCGGCCGGTCTGGCTTCCATTCGGCCGTGGCAGCCTGTGCCCCTTGAGATACAAGAATGATCGATAAAGAAATACCGACTGCAAAAAAACGCGATTTCATAATTTGAAATTCCTTTTCCATTGTATGTTCGACAGGATAGGGGATGTCGCCCCCCATCACGCCCTTCCCTGCTAGCGCAGGGGAAGGGGTGCAAGAACGCGCGCAGTCTGTCTGCGGCGCTTTTGCATGGTTGACACTAGGCTGCCAGCGGCAACCGCACCGGTGCTGTGGTTTGTAGCGAACGCTCGATCGCCAGCGTGATTTCGATAGTACGCCGCGCATCGTCGCCGGTCGCCAGCAGGCAAGGCCGACCCATCGACAGATAGTCGAGCCAGTTGCGTGTTTCCGTTGCCACCGGGCCCTGAAACTCACCCAGCGCCCAGTCGCCCGGCGTGCCGCTACCCAGAAACACCATCTCGACGTTGTGATCGGGCAGATACACATGCGGGGCTGAATGCTGGCTGTACATCATCTGGTCGGTATGGTCATCATCGATGATCAGCACGCCGTCGGTACCGATGAGTTCAACGCGCCCGGCATGACCAAGCGACGGATAATGTTTGGGCAGCGCGTAACACACGCCCAGATCAATCACCGCGCCGTCAGCCAGCGTAACGATCGCGTAGGTAATATCGTTGGTGTTGGCTAAACCTGCACCCTTCATGCTGCCGCCATTGGCGCGGGCAAACACTTCGACCGGCGGATTATCCGGCAGTAGCCAGTGCATCAAATCAATGTAATAGACGAGGCCGGAGATTGAACTGGTGTCGGCGGGCAGACGGCTCAGCGTCGCCAGCGCCTGCGAGCGCGAGTTGAATACCCGCGCCATGCCGCTGGTGATGCGGCCCAGGCGGCCGTTCATCAATTGTTCTTTCGCCAGCAGGTATTTATCCTTGAAGCGCCGGCTGTAACCGCAACGCAGATCGACTCCGGCCTGCTTCGCCGCCGCCAGCAATTTGTCCGCCTCGGCAAAATCGAGCGCCAGCGGTTTTTCGCAGAGCACCGGCTTGCCGAGTGCCAGGGCCTGCAGAATGGGCAGCGTATGTTCGACTTCGATGGTCGCCACCACCACGGCATCAACCTCGGGCCGCGAGATCACCTCGAGATTGTCGGATGAATGAAACTGGGCGCCGGTTTTGTCAGCGAGTTTTTTGGCGCGCGCCGGATCTTTATCGGCAACCGCGAGAAATTTGACGGCGGCGTGGTTGGACGCCATCGTCGCCCGCAGCGTGCCGATGCGGCCGCTGCCGATCACGGCGATGCCGAGATCCTTGCGTATAAATGGTTTGTTCATAGTGGGTCGATTGTAGCAGCCGGCACCGCGTTTACTGCGAGGTTACGCCACCGTCGAGCACCAGCGTCTGGCCGGTGATATAGCTCGCCTGCGGACTGGCGAGATAGGCCACCGCTGCGGCAATCTCTTCGACTGAACACAGTTTCTTCATCGGAATGCGCGCCATGCGCTGCTGCGCGTGCCCCGGATCTTCCGGCAAGCCCGCACGCGACGGTGTGATCACCGCACCCGGCGCCACCGAATTAACGCGTATGCCGTGTTCGGCCCATTCAATCGCCAGCATGCGCGTCATGTGCATGACCGCCGCTTTGGTGATGCCATACGCCGAACGATTCTTCATGCCGACCACACCATGCGTCGAAGTCAGACTGATGACGCAACCGGGCCTTTGGGTGGCGATCAAATGCCGCCCCATCGCCTGCGTCATGAAGAAAGTGCCGGTCAGATTGGTGCTGATGACCTCATCCCATTCGGCGGGCGTGAATTCAAGCGCCGGCTTGCGTATCGTCAACGCCGCGTTGTTCACCAACACATCGAGTTCGCCGAATTCACTGCGTGCCGCCGTCATCACCTGATCAATGCTGGCCTGTTCGCGGATCTGCAAGGGCAGCGCCAGCGCGCGCGCGCCGGCAGCGCGGATGGCCTCGAGCACCGGCGCGAGTTTTTCCGGGCGCGTCGAGGTCACCGCGACGTCGTATCCCTGACGGGCCATTTCAACAGCGATGCCGGCACCGATGCCCTGCGAGGCGCCAGTCACCAATACGGTCGGGCGACGAGTGGTCCGTGAGCTTGTCATGCGTGATGGTCCAAAGGTTAAAGTGGTAAAAGTGATTTATGCGGACCGCCGGATCTGCACGGGTGCAGACTGCACGATGAGCGCCATCAAATCGCGCACGTTCGCCAGCGTGTCGAGCCCGTCGATGCATTGCGCCGCCGCCTGCGCCGTTGCGGCAGGCAACACCCGCCCGGCGCAATTCTCAAACTTGGCTTTCAGCTCGGTGAAAGCCACCGGATTGGCCGAGGTGCGACCGAGCGGAAAATCAACCGCCGAC
>CAMDSO010000167.1 GCA_945906935.1 Bordetella parapertussis | reverse complement strand
CTTGGAGCACCGATCGTTTTGCATACCTTCGGCGCCGACCGTCGCGGCGTGCATCGCGGCATCGAAGGTCTGTGTGTGGACGCCGATGGCCACATCATCGCCTGTGCCGGCTGGAAAAAAAGCGGCCCGGGGCCCTTGATTTATGTTTTCGCGCCATCCGGCGCGGTGATCGAAACGCACCCGCTGCCGGCCGATGTGCCGATGAACTGCGCATTCGGCGATAGCGATCTGTCGTCGTTGTATGTCACCACCGAAGACGGTAGCCTGCTGCGCGCACAAAAGACCGGCCAACGCGGGCATCAGGTTTTTCCGCAAAGCTAAGGTCACTGCAGCAAATCCCTCCGACTCATAACGGGGGGCGCTATTGCCCGGACTACGCCTTACTGTTGTCGGGATACGGGTTGTAGATCATGTGTATTTTCTGTATTTTCAGTGCAAACCTCGGGGGAGGACACCATGCTGCAAACACGAATGGATGCCTGCATAGGGCGCGCGCTGCGTTGGTGTGCGCTCACCTGCACTGCGCTCTGCTGCAGCCAAGCGCTGGCGCAACCACAATATCCGGTCAAACCGGTACGCATCGTCGTCGGTTACCCGCCTGGCGGCGCCGTCGATGCAATCGGCCGCGTCATGGCACAGCAATTCACGCAGGCCTTTGGACAGCAGTTCATCGTCGAGAACCGCGGTGGCGCCAGTGGCATCATCGGTGCTGATGTGGTGGCGAAATCCGCGCCCGACGGTTATGCACTGGTGGTGCTGTCGGGAACGCACGCAGTCAATCCCAGCCTTTATAAAAAACTACCTTACGATACCGAACGCGATTTCACAGCGGTCAGTGTGATCGCCTCGAGCGCCTACATACTCGTCGTGCATCCGAGCCTGCCGGTGAAAAGCGTACGCGAACTGATCGCCTTCGCCAAGAAAAACCGCGGCCGCATCAATTACGCCTCCTCCGGCAACGCCGGCATGCCACATTTGTCGGGCGAACTGTTCAAAGTCAAAGCCGGCATCGAAATGACGCATATCCCGTACAAAGGCTCGGCGGCGGTCACCACCGCGGTAATCGCCGGTGAGGTGCCGGTGATGTTCAGCAATCTGATCTCCACCATGCCGCAGGTGCAGGCCGGGCGTTTTCGCGCCCTCGGCGTCACCGGTCTGACGCGCCTTGCCGCGGCACCCGAAATTCCAACCATTACCGAATCGGGTCTACCGGGTTATGAAGTCATCGGCTGGTACGGCATGATGGCGCCGGCCAACACGCCGGTCGAAATCATCAACCGGCTCGCTACGCAAGTGGCAAAGTCTCTGCAGGCGCCCGAGGTATTGAAACGCTTTGCCAACGAAGGCATCGACGCGGTCGGATCAACACCAGAAGCATTCGGCAAATTGTTCCGCGAAGACCTCGTAAAATGGGCGGAGGTAGTGCGAATTTCAGGCGCGAAAGTGGATTAAAGATGGCAATGTGAGCCGCAGGACATGCCGCCATCCGGCACTTCCGCCACAAGCGGGAGAAGACGCTGGCAAACCGTATTTACACCATGTGGTCGCGCTGTGATCAGCGCCAACGGATGCGGAATTTTTTCGCAACGGAATTAGCGGTAAACATTTTTACGAATCAACCAGGGAGCAGGCAAACATGGCAAAGATGAAAGGCGCTCGCGCCGTCGCACAATTATTGAAGGAACACGGCGTATCACATGTATTTTTCATGGACGCAGTGCTGCGTCGTGCGCTCGCCGAAATGGAAGACTTCGGTATTACGCGCGTGCTCGGCCACTCCGAGAAAGCGGTGGCCTACATGGCCGACGGTTATGCGCGCGTCTCGGGCCGGCCCGGCGTCTGCATGGCGCAGTCGGTGGGGGCGGCCAACCTCGCCTCCGGCATGCAGGACCCCTACCTCGGTCATTCGCCGGTGATCGCCATCACCGGTCGCCATGTTGCAGCCTTCCAGTATCGCAACGCCTATCAGGAGGTTGATCACGGCCCGCTGTTTGACGCGGTGACCAAATTCAACGGCCGTATCGACGACGTCGAACAGATTCCGCATCTGTTCCGCACCGCCTTCCGCGAAGCCACCACCGGCACACCGCGCCCGGTACATCTGGACATCGGCGGCTTCACCGGCGACGCTTTGACGCCGATGGAAGCCGACTTCGATATGACGGTCGATGAAGCGCACACGCATTTTCCAGCCTTCCGCCCCGCCCCCGATCCCGCCGCGGTGCAACGTGCGGTGGCTGCAATCGCCGCCTCCAAACGTCCGGTCATCATCGCCGACCGCGGTGCGGTGATCTCCGGCGCACGGTCAGCGGTGGCGCAACTCGCCGGGCGTATCCAGGCACCGGTGGTCGTCACGCTCGATGCCAAGCACATCATGCTTGAAAACGACAAGATGTTCCGCGGCACCGTCGGTCTCTACGGCCGCAGCTGCGCCAACCACGTCGTCGATGAGGCCGATCTGGTCATCTATGCCGGTAGCAATACCTCAGACCACACGACGGCGAATTACGTGATGCCGAAACAAGGCACGAAAATCATCCAGATCGACATCGATCCGCTTGAAATCGGCCGCAACTACGCCGGCACCATCGGCATACTCTCCGACGTGCGCGCCGGTCTGGAGGCGTTAGCGGTCGCCGCCGCCGCAGCGAAGCACGACGACTGGCTCGCGCACACACAAAAATTTGTCGATACCTGGCGTGTCGAGGCGGAAACCGCACGCGGCTCGCAAGCCCATCCAATGCGGCCGGAGCGCCTGATCGCCGAGCTCAATGCGGTGTTGCCGAAAGATGCAATCGTCATTGCCGACACCGGTTATGCGGCGTTGTGGACCGGCACGCTGCTCTATCTCAATCACCCGGAGCAGCAATATCACCGCGCCGCCGGTTCGCTTGGCTGGTCCTTCCCTGCGTCCCTCGGCGCCAAATGCGCGGCACCCGACAAGCCGGTGATCTGCGTCTGCGGCGACGGTGGATTCTT
This sequence comes from Bordetella parapertussis, assembly GCA_945906935.1. GTDB lineage: Bacteria > Pseudomonadota > Gammaproteobacteria > Burkholderiales > SG8-41 > PALSA-1004. Next base: position 4,491 of record CAMDSO010000167.1, on the reverse strand, counting down.
CTACCACTTGCCAGAACTCGAAACGGCGCGCCGTCGCGGTATCAAGACGGTAACCATCGTCAATAACAACCACTGCCTGTCGCAGGGCCTGCGCAATTTGAACACCGCCTACGCAGGACGTCCCGATCCGAACCGCAAGGGCGAGTGCTTTGAGTACCTGGAAACCGATTTCGCCAAAGTCGCGCAGTCCTTCGGTTGCTTTGGCGTTACCGTCGACAGACCGCAGGATTTCCGCACAGCCTTCGAACAGGCCATGGCCTCCGATCTGCCCGCCGTCATCGATGTCAAAACGGAGTTCGCGGTGCAGGCACCGTTGCCGTGGGTGCCGACGGCATAAACAGTCCTGCGTTGATTGGCAGGTTCCTTCTCCCTCAATGGGGGGAGGAAATTAAATGCAAGCAATGTTGCACGTAAACGTGACCACAAAAAGGTGGTGCAAAGTGATAAATAAAATTGTTACTGTCCTCGTTGCGATACTCATCACGGGCAGTTGTATTGCTGCCTACCCCGAACGCCCAATCCGCATCGTCGCCCCGGTCGCCCCCGGTGGTGCGGTGGATACCGTCGCCCGCATCATCACGCCGAAGATGCCAGCACTACTCGGCCAGAATGTGGTGATCGATAACCGTGGCGGTGCAAACTACATCATCGGCACCGAGATCGTCGCGCGGGCCCCGGCCGATGGCTACACGCTGCTGGTCACCGCTGGCGCACACACCATCAATCCCGCCGTTTACAAGAAGCTGCCCTACGATGCGCTGCGGGACTTCACGCCTATCGTGCACATTGTCAATTCAGGCGGCCTCGTCATCGCCGTGCATCCTTCGTTTCCGGCGCAGACGCTGCAAGAGCTGATCGATCAGGCCAAGGCCAACCCCGGCAAAATCGTTTACGGCTCGGGGGGCTTCGGCAACCTCACCCACATCGGCGGCGAATTGTTTCAGGCGATGACCGGCATCAAACTCATCCACGTGCCATACAAGAGTGCGGGACCGGCGATAACCGATCTGGTCGGCGGACAGATTCCATTGATGTTTGGACCGAGTCCGGTGCTGGTGCCCATGGTGCAAGCGGGGCGTTTGCGCGGGCTCGCCTACACCGGGCTCAAACGCTCGTCACAACTGCCGAATCTGCCAACCGCCGACGAGCTCGGTGTGAAAGGTTACGAAGCCACCGGCTGGTACGGCATCTACGGCCCGCGTAATCTGCCACGCGCCATCGTCGAGCAACTCAACCGCGCAGTGAACAAAATCATCGATATGCCCGAAACGCGCGAGCGCTTCAATGCGCTCAACCTCGAACCTGTCGGTGGCTCGCCGGATCAATTCGCAGAATTTCTCAAAGGCGATTTGAAGAAATACGCTGACATCGCGAAGAAGGCCGGCATCCAGCCCGAGTAAGCGGCTGGCGGCTCACCGCTAAAGGGAGAAGCCCTATACGCAGGTACAGTGACAGTGGCAGTGCCGGGGGCAGTGGCGGGGGCAGGCGAACACCATCGTGACTGCCGCCCTGGTGTCTAGCCGTCCCCCACACGGGCTGGAGGCAAAGCGTGAGGGAATAGGCCACGGCAGACAGGACTGATGCCGCAGCCTTGGTTCAGCGCGTGCGGGCGTTTAACCTCACGCTACCCGCACCACGATCTTGCCGGTCATCGCACTCGACTCCATACAATCCTTGGCCGCCTGCATGTCGGCAAACGCAAACACGCGATCGACCATCGGCGTGATGCGGCCATCGGCAATCGCCGGCAAGACGTCACGCACAAACGCGGCCACCGCCTGCCGCCGCTCGTCCTGCGTGATGCGCGCGTTTGAAATGCCATAAATCTGCAAACGGTTAGCATGCACCGCCGACAAATCAATCTCGGCGGTCAACGCACCGTCGACATAACCCACCACGGCCAGACGGCCCTTGCGCGCGAGTGACTTCATACATTCGCCAAACAGCGTACCGCCGACCAGATTGATCGCCAGATCAGCCCCCTTGCCGCCGGTAACTTCCTTCACCTGCGCCGCAAAATCCGGCGCGCGGGTGGTGATGGCAACATCAAGACCAATACCGCGCAGCTTCTCGAGCTTTTCTGCTGACCCCGAGGTGCCGATGGTTTTGGCACCCAGCAGTTTCGCCATCTGCACGCAGGCCGCACCGACACCGGCGGACACGCCGGTGATCAGCAGCCATTCACCCGCCTTCAAACAGCCATAAGGCGGATAGATCATTTCGTAACCGGTGATAAACGCCACCGGTATTGCCGCGCCTTGCTCAAAACTCAAATGCGCCGGCAGTGGCATCATCTGATGCGCCGGCGCGATGGTGTATTCGGCAAAACCACCGCGCACGCGGCCGCACACCTTGTCGCCCAACTTGAATTGCGTAACACCCTCGCCGAGCGCAGTGATCACACCGGCGGCCTCGTTGCCGCCGAGTTTTTCGTCGCCACCGTGCACGACGCCACCGACCACCAGTTCGCCGCGATTCAAGGCCGTGGCGTGCACCTTCATCTGAATTTCGCCGGCGGCCGGTTGCGGCACCGCTATATCACGCCATTCAATTACGGCCTTATGGTCTTTGGTAACAATCCAGCATGATTTCATTTTTTCTCCTGATCGCCCGCAGCGGGGCGAAAACATTGAACGGTGACGCAAGCCACGAAAAACTGTGGAGCGCCCGGGTTGCTGCTACGGCGGCGTTTTATTTGGTTGGCGTGTCGACCGGCTTGACCAGATCGGTGGCCGTGGGGCCGGTGCCCATTTCCTGAAATTCAACGCCATCCTTGCTGGCGCCAAAGTGCGACACCCGTGGCGGCACGATAATCACGCTGCCCGGCGGATAAGCCTTCAACTTGCTCTCATCAAACACTTCACCAAGCGCGAAATAATAAGTGCCGGTGAGCACCGTCACCATGCGCTCGTCGGGATGGTTGTGCGCGGGGATACGAAAGTTGGCCGGCCAGTTGGCGCGAAATACTACCTGCCCGGGCAACTTTTGATCGCCCTTGATCGTCGCCACCTTGGTGCCGGTCGGGCTCTCGACCCATTTGAGATCGGCCGGCGTCAACATCACCGGCAACGCAACACTCTGCGCATAAGCCATACCGATCATGGCCAGCGCGGCGGCGGCCAGAGCAATCTTTCCCGTTGTCTTCATATCATCCTCCCCTTGAATTTGAATGATGCGGCGATCGACACGACAGCGGCCCGTTTGCAATCGACTACGGCAGCTTGCCCGCAGCAATCGCCTTGTTGACCAATATCGCGGTCGGAATAAAAGTCACGATGTCATCAAACTCGCCGCCGGTCGCTGCGCTGTTGTTCACCTGGATACGGCGTATGAAAGTGGTACTGGCGGTATTGTTGGTGATTTCATCTGCGTTGGTCACGCCGGAAGAATTATTGGCGCGTACTGCACCGGTGCCGTTGGTGCCGAAATTTTCCGGACCGGTTGACCACACAATCACCGGCACATTCGTTGCGTAATCGACCAGCGTACCAGCGGCATTACGCTCCTGTATCGTCTTGGTACCAACCGTAGTCAATGCAAACGCTGCATTGGCAAAAGCCGGCGTCACACTGTAACGGATGATATTGTCCCAGGCATCGAGTTTGCCGGAGCCCAATGTAGTCCAAGGGATAAAACCCGTGCAGGCCGCCTCGGAAGCACACGCAGAGGCGTTTTCAACACCGCTGGTTGATGAAGTCGCCGGTCGCGGCAAACGCCCGTTAATCATCACATAGCCGAGCATCGCTTCGTTGATGTCGCTGATGACCTTGTTGGTGTCGCGAATCTTGCCCTGTTCAACCTGCGCATTGAGCGGCGCGAGTATGCCGCCGAGGATCAACGCGAGGACCAACAGTGCGATCGCGACTTCGATCAGCACGAAACCCCGTTGAGGCATGAATTTTGTCATTGTATGATTTGCTTAAGGCGACCCGCCTGTGCAGCGGCATCACCCTGATAACCGTGGTATACCTGTGCAGTCGGGGGGCGCGTTTTTCGAGGGCCAGCCTATCATGAAACCTTTTAATCTCAAATGCCTTGGGGCGAAAGAAAGCGCATGAACGATCACTTGCGCGCTAGCACATCGGCGCCCCGCCAGCGCGGCGTGGCAATCCTGCTCACCCTGATCCTGTTGTTGATGCTGGGTGCCTTCGGCATTGCACGTCTGGTTGACTCGAGCAACAGTCTTGCGAACAAACAGATCGCGGACAACTCGGTGCAACTTGCCGTCGTCAAAACCGCCTTAATTGCCTATGCGATGAACGGGCGCAATCCGGCGCCCGCACTCTGCCCGACCACCACCAATGCGCGCCCTGGCGAACTGCCCTGCCCCGACACCACGGGCGACGGCATCGAAGAATGCAGCTGCAGTGGCGTCCAAAACATTGGCCGCGTTCCCTGGAAAACCCTCGGTATCGCCGAACCGCGGGACGCCAGCGGTGAACCGCTTTGGTATGCGCTGAGCGACAACTTTCGCGCCTGGACTGCCACCGC
>CAMDSO010000166.1 GCA_945906935.1 Bordetella parapertussis | reverse complement strand
ATGACCGAAGGTTTCGGAGATTTTCTGTCCGAGCAGCCGCGCCAGGATGTCGGTCGGCCCGCCAGGCAGATTGGGCGCGATAAAGCGGATCGCCTTGACCGGATATTCCTGTGCCATCACCGGCAACGCAACGGGCAGCATCGACATCGTCAGAACAATTCCTCGCACTACGCTCTTCGAGTTCAACATGCTGTTCCTCCATTGCGATCATGGCCGCGTGAAGGCAGTCTAACAAACACCACCGGTGAGGGCCATCGGCCCGAACAACGATCACGCATCGCAGTGTGTATACTCAAATGGAATAATCCATCACCCCACCCTTCGCGGTGCTACCAAACATCCCATGAACCCCAACCAGCCACCTATCGTCGCCCCGCCCGATTTCCATCCGCGCAAACCAGCGATCGTTTTTCCGCCGCTGGCCTGCGACAGTCACGCTCATATCTGCGGACCGATCGCGCGCTATCCGTATTACGCGCGCCGTATCTACACGCCGGCCGACACGCTGCTCCTCGACTACGAACACATGCTCGATACCCTCGGCGTGCAACGCGCCGCCCTCGTCCAGGGCAGCATCTACGGCAGCGACAACACGGTGCTACTCGAAGCATTAAAAGCCGGCCGCGGGCGCTATCGTGGTGTGGCGGTGGTCGGACCCGAGGTCTCTGCCCAAGAGCTGCGCGCACTGCACGCGGCAGGGGTGCGCGGTGTGCGCATGAACATCGTCGACACCAAGGACAACAAGGGCGTGCTGCCGATGGCGACGCTACTGCCACTGGCGAAAAAAATTAAACCCTATGGCTGGCATGTCGAGTTCCTGCTGCACGTTGATGAATTTCCAGACCTCGACAAACTGCTGGAAGATTTTCCGGTCGACGTCAGCTTCGGCCATCTCGGTTATATGCGCACCGAAAAGCCGATTGAAACACCGGGCTTTCAGGCGCTGCTGCGGTTGCTAAAAACCGGCAAAGCCTGGGTCAAACTCACCGCGCCCTATCGCATTTCACCGAACCCGATGCCTCACGCCGACGTCAATGCGTTCGCACACGCGCTGGTCGCAGCCAATGCCGGTCGCATACTCTGGGGCAGCGACTGGGGCCACATCATGCTGAACTGGAAAATTGCTATGCCCAACGACGGCGACATTGCCGATCTACTCTCCGCGTGGGTATCTGACGAAGCGACGCGCGAAAAAATCCTCGTCGACAATCCAGCGCAGCTCTACGGCTTCGACTGAAGGGAATCGCGCAAAAATACAAGGCCCCGGATATTGTGACGCCTGGCCATACGACGGCATGCACAGGCGTCACAGGCGTAAAAACTATTCGACGCCAGCCCCGACAAACGCAGCTTTGCCAGCCGGCATGGCCAGCAGCTTCAATACCGCGCGCGCTGCATCACCGGCCGTAGTACCGTTCATGACCACCGCCTCATAGCTGGTGTAGTTCTGCACATCCGCCGGCAGCGGACCGACCAGCGCCAACCCCTTTGGCAAGTACATCTTGATCTCGGTGATCGCGCCAAATCCGATTTGATTGCCACTGCCTTTGATCACATGCTCCATCACCGAGGCGCCGTTGGCATAACGCGTCGTCTTGGCTTTGATCTGATCCAGAATGCCCCAGCCGGCAAACAGCTTGTCGAGATAGAGGCCAGTCGAGGCCGAGTTGTAAACCAGCGTGTCGGCCGCGAGCAAGGCCTGTTTCAACGCCTCAACGGTCGCCACATTTGGCGGCGTGACCCCGCTACGCACAATAATGCCGGCACCGACGCGGCCCACCGGCACGCGCGTGTCACCGATAACCTTGCCTTCTTTGGCAGCTTGTTCCACCACCGCGGGCGGCGAAATCAGCAAGTCCTGCACCTCGTTCGCAGCCAACCGTTTGGCAATCTGCGGCGCCGTATTGAAGGTAATTTTTAGATCATGCCCGGTTTCGCGTTTGACCAGCGCCGCGAACGCATGCAGCCCGGGCTCGACTGCTCCAGCGCTCAGTACACGAATTTCAGCGGCCTGCGCGCCGACCGTCAGCGCCATCATCACCAATACCTGAATAATCTTACGCATCACTTCCCCCGATATGAATTTGGATTTTTCTTCGCGGACTCACGTCCACCCATCAGCACTGCCGTCGCCGCACTTCCTCGATCACCGCGCAATTATCAAAATCGCCCTCGCCGTGCTCGACGTTGCCTTCGAGCAGATTCTGCACGACTTCCATCAGCGGCAAAGCCTGCCCTGCGCGGTGCGCGTAATCAACCATCATATGCACGTCCTTCAGATGCTGGACGATTTTGCCGTGCGGATGATAATCACGATTGATGTATTTCTCGCCTTTCACGTCCATGATCTGCGCATAGGCCGCCGAACCGCGGGCCACCTCGAGAAAGGCGCGTGGATCAAGACCAAGCCGCTCAGCGAATACCAACCCCTCGGCCAGCGCCGCGCGATTCAGCCCCAGAATCAGATTAACCGCGAGTTTTGTTTTCGCGCCATTACCCACCGCGCCAGTGAAATAACGCTTCGGACAAATGGCGTCGAGAATATCGCCGCAGGCCTCGGCTGCGGCAGGGTCCCCACCGATCAAACCGACACCATCGCCCTGCACAATTTGTTCGCTGGTGCCCGAGATCGGCACTTCGAGCAAGGTCACGCCACCGGCGGTGATACGAGCGGCGAGCGCCGCCACCTTATCCGGATCACTGGTCGTCACATTCAGAATAGTGCGCACCGCGCCGGCCGCGGTTACCAGAACCCCGCCGGCGCCTTCGATCACATCGGCCAGTTGTTCGGTATTGAAGACGGCACTGATAATGCGTGTGCAGTCGCGTGCAACGTCGGCCACCGTAGTCACCGCATGCCCACCCAGCGCCGTAAAAGCCTCACGACGCGCGGCGTCAATATCAAACCCGGTGACCTTGAACCCGGCGCCGAGCAGGCGTTTTGCCAGTGCGGTGCCCACCAACCCCAGTCCGACCAACCCGACATTCATTTTTTCACCCACGGTTGAACTCGCTTTCCACGAACAATGACAGAATGAGGATTATAGCCGCGCGCTTCATGCCCCCATCAACCACAGGAGATCATCTTGGCCACACGCAAACCCGTACGCAGCAAAGCCTTCAAAGCCGGGCTCGCCACACGCAAAAAAGTATTGGGCGCCGACTACGTCGACAACGCGTTCAAAACCGCTGATCCGTTCAGCCGCCCCTTCCAGGACTATGCCACCGAATGCGCCTGGGGTACCGTCTGGACACGACCGGGCCTGTCGCTGCGCGACCGCAGCCTTGTCACGCTCGCACAGGTCATCGCGCTTAACCGCCCGGCAGAAATCCGTGTGCATCTACGCGGCGCCATCCGCAACGGCATTAGCAAAGCAGAATTAAGCGAACTTTGCCTGCATTCGTTTTTATATTGCGGCGGGCCGGCCTCCCTCGACGCGTTTCACGCCATCAGCGCAATGCTGCCCGAAATTGAGAAGCTGGAAAAAGCAGCGAAGAAAAAGCGTTAACCGATTTGATCGACGGCGGTCATATTCACAGACTGGGCAGGGTGTGCACCGGGCACCTTTTAGCACAGTAACCGGTGCGCGCTGCGCGCCCTGCCAACCCAGCCGATTCCCCACACTTTGTGGCAAATACCCTCAACCGCGCCAAAATTCCAGATGAAAAAGCACCAGCAAGGTAAATAGTTCAAGACGGCCGAGCAACATGGCAAGCGTACAGACCCACGTTTGAAAATCAGTCAGCACCGCGAACGTCGTGGATGGGCCGACGAGGTTAAGTCCAGGCCCCATATTATTAATAGAAGCCAGCACCGCCGAGAATGCAGTAACGATATCGCAGCCAGTAAACAACATCAGGAACGTCAATAAAACAATCGAGATCACATACAAGAATACAAACGCTAGTATCGAATACAAAACATGCCCCGGGAAAACATGCCCATTCAGCTTGACCACAATCTGCGCATGGGGGTGTATTAGCCGGCGCAACTCGCCCAGGCTTTGCTTGAGCAATAACTGCGCACGGATCATTTTGATGCCACCGCCAGTAGACCCCGCACAAGTCGCAAAGCAGGACAAAAACAGCATCAACACAGGCACAAAAGTCGGCCACAAATTGTAATCAACCGTTGCCAAGCCGGTGGTGGTTGCGATTGAAACAACATTAAAAGCTGCGTGTCTTAATGCCGTCAAAAATTCCGGATACGTATTGTGTTGCCACAGATACCACGCGGATAGAAATACGCTAATCACCATGAGCAGCCAAAATGCATGCGCCTCCATGTCGCGCGCGTAGGATTGCAGGCTACGGTTCGAGAAAGCCAGAAAATGGGTGGCGAAGTTGATGCCGGCGATCAACATAAAGACAATTGCCACCGCCTCCATTGCCGGGGAATCAAAAAAACCAAAGCTCGCGTCATGCGATGAAAACCCACCCAGCCCCATAATCGAGAAGGTATGCATGACTGAATCCAGTAGGGGCATACCGGCGAGACATAAACTGATGGTGCACGCGAGACTAAGGAGTACATACACCGCCCACAATCCCTCGGCGGTTTGCGTGATACGGGGCGTTATTTTTGAATCCTTCATCGGTCCTGGCGTCTCCGCCTTGAAGGCCTGGCTGCCGCCAACCCCCAACATTGGCAGAATGGCAACCGTCAAAACTACCACCCCCATGCCACCGATCCACACCAGAAAACACCGCCAAAAATTGATCGACGCAGGCAATTTATCGAGGTCGGAAAGGGTCGTCGATCCGGTCGTGGTGAGTCCGGACATCGTCTCGAAGTAGGCATCCGTGAACGAAAGGTCGGGGATCACCATCAGCAGCGGTAGCGTGGCGACAGCCGGCACCACAATCCAGGCCAGAGACGCCAGCAGAAAGCCATCGCGAATTTTCAGCTCTCGTCCGCGCGCAAAACGGCGGAACACAAGCCACATGAGGGCCCCACCGGTCAATGTAAGTCCAAAAGATTGCAGAAAGGCTCCCGCCGCGCCGTCATTCGTAAATTGTGAGAGTGCGAGCGGGAACAGCATCAGGCCCGACACAATCATGACAATCAGGCCAAGACTATGAAATACCGATGAGAAAGGTAGCATCATGGTTCTGACCTTAGAGAAGAAAACCGCTCACCTGGAGCAGACGTTCGATTTTCGACACCATCTTCTTTTCACTCAGGAAAAGAATCAGATGGTCACCGGCCTCTATCAGGACATCATGGTGGGCCATCAAGACTTGCTCTTCCCGGATAATGGCCCCGAGCAGGGTTCCGGCCGGCCAATCGATTTCGTTCACTCTCCGACCGACACATTTACTGGAAGTCTTGTCTCCATGCACCACTATTTCAAGCGCTTCTGCAGCACCGCGCCGCAAGCTGTGCACACGCGTCACATCAGCGCGTCTGACGTGGGAGAGAATCGAACCGATCGTCACATCCGGCACGCCAATAACGATATCGATATTGCTGCCCTCCAGCAGGTTGACATACATCTGCTGATTGAACACCGAGATGACACGATGCGCGCCCATGCGTTTAGCAAGCAGGGAGGCAATGATATTGCGCTCATTATTGCGGTTGGTGGCGATAAACAAATCCACCTCTGAGATATTTTCTTCCCGCAGTAATTCGTGTTTATTTTCCTCGCCTCGAAGAACCAGGGTGTTTTCCAGTAATGCTGCTAATTCCTTTGCACGATCCTCGTTGGCCTCGATCAATTTGACCTGATAGTCCTTTTCAAGCGAACGAGCCAACCGCAAGCCTATTTCAGACCCGCCTGAGATCATGATTTTTTTCACCGGCCGGTCCATCTTACGCAACTCCTGCATGACCTGCCGCATATCCGCCGTCCTGGACAGAAAAAATACCTCGTCACCAGACTCGATTACCGTTTCACCGACTGGAGCAAGCGGCGCGTTCTTGCGGAAAATTGCGACGATGCGTGCATCCACCGTTTTGAGATGTTGCCCAAGACTTGAAATTGGACTACCAACCAACAACCCTCCTGCATGCGCATGAACAGCCACCAGACTGACCAAACCATTTGCAAATTCCAGGACCTGTAATGCCTCTGGAAAATTGACCAGCCTGGCCACCTGATCAGCGAGCAATTGCTCGGGACAAATCACTTGATTGATGGCGAACAGTTCTTCCCCGGATAGTCTCTTATCATCCAGATACTCGTTCGCTCTGATGCGGGCGATACGATCAGGCACGCCAAACAGGCTAGCCGCAATCTTGCAGGCGATCATATTGACTTCGTCAATTTCGGTTACTGCAATCAACAACTCGCAGTCCTCGATGCCTGCATCGATCAATACCGACGGGTGCCCTGCGTTGCCGGTTACTGTCCGCAGGTCAAGGCGGGCGCTTAGTTCACGCAATTTCTTCTCGTCACGATCAATGACGACTACATCGTTAGCTTCGGCGACAAGATTCTCAGCAACCGCAGCGCCGACCTGCCCTGCCCCCAGGACAACAATTTTTTTCATATCCAACCCAGCCCTTATATCGCAAAAATACTTTTTCCCAGACTAAAGACAAATAACCTGTTGCCACAGATTGGATTTTGATCAGCTTCGGCAGGTTGTGTCGAACTGCCATTGACCACCATCGCCACTCAACTAACACTGGCCCATGCGCAATCGGCACGGGTAGTCAATTGGCAGCGAAACGCGAACAATATACGTGCTTGGCCTGACAATGTCCCTCACGAATCATTAGATACATTATATATGTTTATAGTATTGTACATAGCCATGAAAGCACTGGCCCTCTTGGCCGCGCGCCCCGCCGCACTGTGAAGTCCCAACATGCCGGCGTCCTGCGCAAATTCCAGGTATAGGCACCGTTGGAAAATGCCACTTCCATGAAGACCCATCGACCGTCAGGCCACCATCCCACTGCCCCACGGCCCAAGATCATTTGCTTAATCGAGACTGGATTGGGGTGCTACACAACGCAACGTCGTTTCATTTTCGCAGCTGATGAAATTGAGGTGCGTCAAACATACGGCGCAATTAGACCGAACCTCATTTTCACGTTACCGATTCCGCTGAAATCAACGTTTGCGCTTGGCCTTTTTAGTGCCGCCCGCCATCGCATCGAGCACCTCGCACACTGAAGCCGTATCGTGTTGCGAGAGGCCCTGCGCCATCGCCGCATTGAAGATCGGGCCGCAGGCGGAAAACAGCGGCGTCGGGCAATTCACCGCTTTTGCCATATCACCAATCACCTGCATGTCTTTCTGCCACACCTCAACCTTCATCGTTGCCGGCAGGTAGTTACGATCAACCATGAATTTGCCGCGCAACTTGAAAACGCCATTACCGATCACTGGGCTGGTGGCGAACAAATCCCAGACCTGCTGTGCATCCAGCCCCATCTTGCGGGCGAAGGTCAGCGATTCGGCCACTGCGACGTTGTGGATCGCCACCATATGATTAGCGATGAACTTCATGCGCATGCCGTTACCGAACGCGCCGACATAAGGCGCGTTGCTGGTGAACTCGGCAAAAATGTCTTTGGTCTTGCGCGCAGTGGCGGCGTCGCCAC
>CAMDSO010000165.1 GCA_945906935.1 Bordetella parapertussis | reverse complement strand
GAAAGGCGCGCAATCGGTGTTCCGCAAGATCATGATCTTGGACACCGAAGGGGCCACCAACATTGCCGGTGGCGAATTCGACGGCCTCAAGCCCGTTGCTCCCAAGGGCGTGCTTGATGCTGCGGTCAAGCCGGTAACCCTCACGCCGTTCATCGATCTCAACGACAACGCCCAGCTTAACCGCTTTGGCCTGCATTCGGGCGTACCCAATGATCGCAACAATCTGTCCGAAAAGTGGGAAGCGGTTAGTCTGGTTAGCGTGCTCGATCCTGCGGCCCCTGATGACTATTTCATGTTCGTGATCAACGACAATGATTTCATCACCCAGGACGGCTTTCAGGCTGGCGCTTCCTACAAAGACGCCGGCGGCGCTGACGTCGACACAACACTGCTCGTCTATCGGGTCACGTTGCCGAAAGGATTGAAGCCTTACTAAAACAAGCAGGCGCTGGCGGGACGGACTACCACCCACCACCCGAAGAGAACCTCAAAATGCGCGACGTCAGTCCCGCGCAACACCAATACAGATGTGAAGGAGGGCTGCTAAGAGCCATCCGAAATATCTTTTCCTTTATTCAAGTTGCGCAGCCAGTCTTTCAATGTTGACTCTGATATGTTCCTGAACTGTTCGGGGAACTACCTTGTTAGCAATGGAATTAGTTGCCTCTTTAATGTGGCGCGAGTTCATGGGATGAATGGGGTCAGTGTGATCCCAGATATTCTGCGCTGGCCTAATTCTGCAGCAAGGGCCGCAGCTTGCGCGCGTCCTTGATCTTCTCGAGGCTCCACACCGTGTCGCACAGTTTGCGCGCGCGCTGTTTGCCAAGCACCGGCGCCATCAGGTGGTAGCACTTCTCGTCGACCTCTTCGTGCGTCATGGGGTTCTGCACCGTACCGCGCACCGCTGTCGTGTGATGGCGCACGTGCCGGCCATCCTTGAGCGTGAACTCCGCAATGCCGTGGCGTTCGGGAAGCAGTCGCTGCAGCGCTTCCTCGCCGATGAGTTCGATGCGTGACCGCAACGCGAGCACCTTGCGGTCACGCATGCGCTTTTCGTCGTGCGCCGATTCGAATGTCACGATGCCGTCGAGCAGCATCACCGCACACATCTGCTGCAGGCAGATATCGGGCATGGAGCGATTGTTGGTGGTGGCCGCGCCGGACGTCGAAACCCGGACAACCAGCTTCTCGACGTCGTCGGCCTTGATGTGGTGCGCGCGTATCAGTTCGAGAACTGAATCGAGCGCCGCCTGGATTGGCGAGCCCACGGTCCAGCGCTTGATGTTGGTGCGCATGATCTCGTAATCGCTGCCGAGTCCGCGCGCGAGCACGGCGGGCGCGGGCTTCTTGCCGATGCGGTGCGACTCGTCGAACGCGACAAAGAAATTGCGCTCGCCCGAGAAGACGTCTTCGACCGCGGTGCAGCCGGCCGCCACCATCGTCGCCGCGGCAACGCCGTTGCGCGCGGCCATGCCGCCGAAATCCCACGCCTTTTCTATGTGGTCAAGATCGCGCGGGTATGTCGACAGACCGCCGGTCTGCTGCGCCGTGTACGACAGCACGTGTCGCACCTGGTCCGGCTTGAGCCCGAGCAGCGCGGCACTCGCGGCTGCGGCGCCGAAGGTTGGGCCGAAAGCGTGCGTCAGATGGCCCACGCTGCGAAACGCGGTCGCCCCCAGCGAAATGCTCAGACGCGAGCTGATGTCGTATCCCAGCGTCACCGCGCGCAGCAGAGCGGTGCCGTCCCTGTGTTCGCGCTCGGCGATGGCAAGCGCCGCGGACACGATACCGCAGCCCGGATGGGTGTTCGACGGCGCGTGCGAGTCGTCGGTTTCGTCGGAGTGCGCAAGCATCGCGTTGGCGACTGCGGCGTTGAGGGCGTTGGTCACACACTTTGAACCGGCCACCAGCGCCTCAGGCTTGCCGCCGAGCGTCCTCGCATAGGAGATCGCCATCCTGCCGGGCAGCAGCCCCGCTCCCGACACCATTGCGGCGAAAGTATCAAGTATGTGCTGTTTGGTTTTTTCGACCACTGGTTTGGGCAGCGGCTTGCGCAGGGCGCCCGCGATGTAGCCGGAGACTTGCTTCATGAGCGGCGAGATCGCCGCTGACTGTTTGCTGGACATCTGGTTGTGCTCCCTGTCGATTGCTTACTTCACCATCCCGAGTTCCGTGAGCAGCGCCCGCTCCGTTTCGAAATCCTTCTTCAGCATCTCGCGCGTGGCCTGCGATTTTCTGAAATCCGCTTCCAGTGCACCCGCCTCGAGCATGCTTTTCCAGTCCGGATGGTTGAAGGTGCGTTCGAGCAGGTTCTCCCAGTACGCGACCTGCGCGGGGGTGAGTCTCTTCGGCCCCATGATCGCCGTCCAGTTACCCATGACGACATCGTAACCCTGGTCCTTCAGCGTCGGCACGTCCGGTAGCGATGTGGCCCGCTGGGCGGAGGAAATGCCGATGATGCGCATGGTGCCTTCCTTGTGATGCGGAACCATGGCGTCAACTGACGAACCCATCAGATCGATATGTCCGCCCAGCAGGTTGATGACCGAGTCGTTGGAGCCGCGAAAGGTGACGACCTTGATCCTGCGCGGATCGGCGCCGGCGATTTTGGCAACCTGCGACAGCAACAAATGGGATGTCGCGCCAAACGTGCTGCCGACCGAAGTCGTGATCGATTGCGGGTTGGCCTTGAACCGCACCACTAGATCCTTGATGTCTTTGACGGGGGAGTTCGCGCGCACGGCCAGTGCGGTCGGCTCATTGGCTACCACGGCAAGCGGCGTCATTTCCCTGTAGTTGAGCGGGCTGCGACCGAGAATTTCATTGGTCAGCAGGGCTTTGCGCACGACCGCGATGAAATGGCCGTCGCCGGCATGCTGCGACACATATGTATAGGCCAGCGCGCCGCCGGCGCCGGGCTTGTTGACCACGTTGACGTTGTCCTGCCACTTGTTGTCGCGCCAGATTTTCTGCATCAGGCGCGCGGTGGCGTCGTTACCGCCCCCTGGCGAGGAACCGACTACGAATTCGATAACCTTGTCCGGCTTCCACGCAGTTTGCGCCTTACATGGCGCGATCACAACGAGTGCAAGCCCTGCCGTCAGCGCCGTCAGCAGAGGCGCTGCTTTGGGCGGTAAATTTCCACGCACGTTCATGGGTGGCTCCTCCGCACGCTTATGAGTTTTGACTTCATGGTGCGCTGGTGTGCGATGCTCCGCGCCGCTTTCATGATAGTCCGCCCGCCTGCCCGCGGCAATCTTACTTCGCCGAGATGCTGTCCGAGACGCCGATGCGTCTGCGCCATAACTTCCGGTCGGTTCCAAGTGGCACGACGGCCGCGCCCGCGAGTTGGTTTCGTAATGATGGTGTAGAAGCAACGATGCCTCCTGCCAACGCCCAGACCCACCGGCGAGTATCCAATCTGATCCCGTTCGGTGCTGGCAGTCTGCGGCGCGCTGGATAATTACCTGTCGCACTATCACCAGGAGCGGAATCATCAGGGCAGGAGCAACACGCTGCTATTTGCGCAGAAAACGAAGTTGCGCCCGGGTGCTGCTATCGAATGTCACGAGCGGCTCGGCGGACTGCTGCGCGACTCTCACCGCAAGGCGGCCTGAGTTCTTCGTTTTAGTGGGGTGGGGTGGAGTTGTTGGCGCGTGGCCTGCCGGCATCAATTTTCCAGTTTTTTGTTGGTCAGATTGGTCCGCAGCCGAGATCGCGGCCGCGAAGATGCTGTTGTTTTTTTGCGGAAATCGGCACCGAGGGGTTTTTTGGCTATAAGGGCTGAGTCCGGGCTTGGCGCCCTGAAACCGGCGACAAACCGCGTATGAATTGCTAATGCGGGCGTGTGCGGGACGGTTTGTGCCGACGCGGGTAAATGTAGGTCGTGGATAAATTGTTTGGGATGTTGCTGGCCCCCGCGCGCTACAATCTCGTCAAAGACAAAAAACGCTTCGCAATTAGGCTAAATATTAAGCCACAGAAAAGCCACAGAATTAACGTGAATCGATCTGGCGGCGATTGTGTATGCGGTCTTGCGCCGGGAAGCGCGCAGGACAAAAATGCTGATGTGGGAGGTGGTGCTATGGCATCTGTAGGCGTTAATCGGGCGAGGTGCTTGGATGGGAGTTAACCACGCGGCGTTCTGCGCGTTGATCGCGGGTTTGGGCTTCACTGCGGCGGCGTTTGCACAGCAATGGCCATCGCGTCCGGTGCGTCTGATATTGCCGTACGCGCCCGGCGGCGGGGTGGACATAGTGGCGCGCGCGCTGGCGCAAAAGCTTACGGAGCAATTGGGCGCTTCGGTCATCGTCGAAAACCGCCCCGGCGGCACCGGCATCGTTGCCACCGAACTGGTGGCGCGAGCGGCGCCCGATGGTCACACGCTGCTGGTGTCGGCCACCGAGTTCAGCATCAACCCCGCGGTTCGCACTAAGCTGCCTTATGACCCATTCAAGGATTTCACCTACATTTCGCAGTTGGCCGCGGTGCAGTTTCTACTGGTGAGCCACCCTTCGGTGCCGGTGCGCTCCGCGCGGCAGATGATCGAACTTGCTAAAGCGCAGCCGGGCAGGCTGACCTATGGTTCCTCGGGCACCGCCGGCGGACCGCATCTGGCCGGGGAGTTGTTTCAGGTGGTGTCGGGCGCGCGCTGGACGCATGTGCCGTTCAAGGGCGCAGGGCCGGCGCTGATCGGCGTCATGAGTGGCGAGGTCGATTTTTCCTTCGGCAGCACTATTTCGTACATGGAGCCCGCGCGCAGCGGCAAGGTGCGCGCGATCGCGGTGACCGGCGTGAAACGTTTTGCGCCGCTGCCCGAGGTGCCGACAGTTGCGGAGTCGGGTGCCCCCGGCTACAGCGCTGTCGGTTGGTACGGCTTTTACGCGCCCGCAGGAATGTCGCCGGAGCTAGTGCGCCGGCTGCACAGCGAAACGGCGCGCGCCTTCGACAACCCCGATATCAAGGAGCGCCTGGAGCGCGCCGGCAACGAATTGGTGATGAGTTCGCCGGAGGAGTTCGCCGCGTTCATGCGTGCTGAAATCGCCAAGTGGACGCGCGTGGTCAAGGCATCGAACATGCGGTTTGATTGATGCTACCGCTGCCGGCATTTACCCACAGCCCGAAAAATTACCAACCGTAACGCGCTCACGGTCAAGCCGGTTCGCAACGGCTCGGGCATCTTCGCCGGCCGAACATTCCGGCGCGGCGCAATTCTTTGTGAGATCAAAGGCAAGATCGTCAGCGGCGAGGAAGTCTGGCGCTATTGGGAGTTCGATGCGCGCCCCGGCGAGAACGGCTTTCGTTTCGACGATGACCATGACATCGACCCGGACGGGCAGATAGTCCCCCCGATGTTGCGTTGACCGCATGCGCTAGAATCCGTCAAAAGCCCGACCAACGGGCGTTTACGGTGGAGGTCAGGCAATGACAGTACAAAACCCCCGGCACGATGAAGTCGCCGGCGAAGACATGAGCGCCGAAGCAGTCATCGCACGCGCGATCGCGCGGCGCGGCGAAATTTTCGATGAATTCCGGCTGCTCGCGCAGGAGTCACCGCGCACCTACGACCTGATTTCAAAAACCGCCGGCTATATGCACCACTACGCCGGCGAAGAGGGCGCGGCGCAAAACCTTTCCGGCGCCATGCGCGAGCTGATCGCGCTATGCCAGTTATGCGCGAAGGGCGACGACCGTTTTGCCGCCAATCACGTGCGCCGCCTGTGGGCACGAGGCGTCACCAACAAGGTGATGGTCGAGGCAGCCACTGCCATCGCGCCGATGGTCGGCTGGAGCACCATCGCGCATGTCACGTTGGCGATCCTGACCGCCAACGATCCGGCCTACCCGTTCGGCAAGCGGCCGCCGGATGGCGCGCCCACCACCTTGACGCCGTTTCCCGAACTGCAGTCAGGGCGTGATGCCGCCGGCAATGTTGATGCCGGCCTGCTGAATACGCCGGAGTGGCAGTATGTCGCCGTGCTCGACCCCGAGCTGGCGCGCCGCGCAGCGCACTGGGTCGATCACTGCCTGCTGCCCGATGGGGCCGCCGGCGAATTGCTTGGCCCCGGCCCGCGCGAACTGATTGCGGTGGCGGCTCTCTGCGCGCGTGGCGAAGTCGAATTCGCCGCCCAGCATATCCGCCGCGCCTACCGTTGCGGCATGAGCTGCCTGCAGGTGCTTGAAGCGATTTCCTGCGTGTTGCCGATGACCGGTGCGCTGACCGTGCAGATCGGCGTGCGTGCCATGCAACTGGTGGATGCCAAGCCGTGAGCGCGCGCGTGATGAAGCCGATGGTTAGGAGCCTTTTGTTCGCCGCGATGTTTGCGTTGCCGGTGGCGGCGCAAAACTATCCGGTCAAGCCAGTGCTGGTGATCTCACCGGTGCAAGCCGGCAGCGCCGGCGATACAACACTGCGGCTGGTGACGCAGGTGATATCGCGCAACCTGGGGCAGCAACTGCTGGTGGAGAACACGGTCGGCGCGGCGGGTATCATCGGTGCGCAGCGCCTTGCGCGCGCGGCGCCCGATGGCTATACCATCGGTGGCATCAGCGACAGCACACTGACCTATGTGCCGATCCTGCAGAAGCGCAACGACTTCGATGCGCTCAATCTGTTCGAGCCGATCAGCCTGGTCTCGGTCAACACCTGGGTGCTGGTGGCCCACCCCTCGTTGCCGGTGCGCAAGGTGCGCGAGTTGGTCACGCTGGCGAAAGGGCAGTCGCGGCGCATGGACTATGCCTCCGCCGGCGTTGGCGGATCGCATCATGTGGTGACGGAAATGTTTAACGCCGCCACCGGCATAAAGCTGAATCATGTGCCCTATCGCGGTGCGACGCAGGCCGTGGTTGACGTGCAGGCGGGACACGTGCCAGTGATGTTCTCGGCGCTGGCTGCGGTGTTGGCGCCGATTCAGGCCGGGCGCCTGCGTGTGCTCGGCGTTGCCAGCGAGACACGCACGCCGTTGTTGCCGGCGACGCCCACCATCGCAGAATCCGGTGTTGCAGATTTTACTTTTTCAACCTGGACCGGTCTTTTTGCGCCGCGCGGCACGCCGAAGCAGCTGATCGAGCGGCTGGCCGCGGAAGTCGTCAGCGCGTTCAACGACACCGAGTTGCGCGCCAAGGTGCAGGCGATGGGTGGCAACCCCCAGCCCAGCACACCCGCCGAGCTGGCCGAACGCATACGGCAGATCACCGCAAAAATGCGCAAGGTCATTCAGGACGCCGGCATCACCGGCGAATAGAGTCCCGGGCGGTTTAACCTTCAGTGCGCCACTTCGTTGCGGCGGGGCAGGGTGGTGTGCTGTCGATGGCAAGGTTCGCCATTGTGCTCGCTCGCTGCGGCAGGGACGGAACCTGCCGTGCGCGCCCGCTTCTGCATCTGATCCGTTTTCATGGGTGGCTGGTATCCAATGCCGGGTCTCAACCGCAGGGTATACGATGGCGAAATTCACGCGGGACTTTCATTGCTGTCTCGCCGCACCTGCTGCGGCACGTTATGATCTGGTGTTTACTAAAACATTCATGGGGGATTAATAATGGCGACAACAAAAAACTCAAAACCGGCGCGTAAAAAAGCGAGCCAGGGAAAAAAGCGGGTCAAGCGCATCGACGTACACA
>CAMDSO010000164.1 GCA_945906935.1 Bordetella parapertussis | reverse complement strand
CGAATAGCGTTTTTGGGGTGTTCATGGCGGTCCCCGCGGGCGTGACTTTCGGAATTCATCAGGAACTGCATTTTGTCGTTCAAATCGACACGACCCCAAAGCGCTCGTGATGCCAGGTCATTCATGGGTTTCAGGGATTCGCCCCTTCGTTTAAACGTGCAGCAGTGATGTTTGCTGGCCGCTTAAGCGGTATGCGCTCCCACCGTAGCGTCATTGCTGCCGACTCTGGCGGATCTATTCGGCGTCGAGCTGCGGCAAAAACCGTCCACCGCGCAGACCCCTGGAGCGGATCAATGCAGTAAGTCGGCGATCCTCATTTAGTCCTTTTGGGGGAGGGCTTTCTAAAAAACAATGAGTTATAGTTTAATTAACACTCATGAAATATAAATATAAGACAATTTAGCTTAATATTTTTGCCTATACTCTAGCGGCCGTGTGCGTTGCCTGTAGCACCTTAGTTTTATCGAATCAGGCGCCCTAGTTTTTTTACAAGAGACATTGCATTGCTTGGCTCGTTGAAATTCTTTTTTGCCATGGCGTTTGTGTTGATTGGTCTTTCCATTGCGCACATGTCGGCTAACTGCTGATGGCATCGTGGTTTGTAGCGGCCTCCGCAAACACGTTGCCGAGGTTGTAGTGCGACTCGGCTCTTGCGGGGGCAATCGCTATCGCCTTTCGCAGGCTTGCTGCGGCTGCGGACAGTTCCCCCAGACCCTGGAGTGTGTTGCCGAGGTTGATGTGAGCCTCGGCTAGTGAAGGCAGTAACAGGGTTGCATTGCGGTAGGCGTCCGCGGCAGCCTTAAGTTCGCCACACGCCTGTAGTGCGGTGCCGAGGTTGTAATGGGCTGTTGCCAGCGCAGGCTCGATGGCGATTGCGCGTCGATAGCAATTGACCGCTTCAGCGGTCTGTCCCAGCCATTGCAATAATCCGCCGAGGTTGCAATGTGCTTTTGCGTCATCCGGTGATTTGTTGGATGGCCAGCTGGCGCGCAGTCTTTCCCCCAGAAAACGCCGCGCCTCGGCCGCCTGCGGATAATTTTCCAGAAGGTGGCGAACGCGGGCAGCCAGTTCGGCGCTGGCGCCAGCACGGTACAAATTAACGATTTGATCCAGCTCGTGATCCGGAGGCGGCGGTGCGGCTGCCTGCCCCGCGCGGCCACAACACAGTTGGACATGATTGCCGCTCCCGCAGGGGCAGGGGGCGTTTTCGGATGGTGTCATTGTTGCATCTAAGCTCGCTAACCTTCGAGGTAACTCTTGGGGCAGGACTGTTCTACCCATGCCGGTTACCTAATCGGATGTCGAAGGCTACACGTCAAAAGTGACATCAACATTGCACCGTGGTGTTACCAGCGGGTTTGGTGGGGTATGGATTATTCTCAAACCCGGCGCGTAGTTTGTTTCGATGGGTCGAAAATTTTTTATGGTGCGATCACAGCGCCACCAAGAGTCGTCGTGCACCGCAACTCTTTGTAATAATTTCTTCAACTGCACTTCATAAAAAATACGTATTCGATTGGTAGCCTTCATGCTGACGGCAACCTGTGGAGCGTGCCTTGAATATTCCTTATTCGTTACAGCGTTTGAATCAGTGGGATCACACGCTTTGCATCCGTGTCAATCGTGCGAGCCGTAACCGCATCATGCGCAATGTGTTTTGTGCAATCAGCCGGCTTGGCGACGGCGTGTTCTGGTACGCACTGATGCTTGCCTTGCTGCTGGCGTTTCGCAGCGAGGCGGTGCCGGCGGTTATACACATGATATTCACCGGTTTACTTTGCACCACACTCTACAAACAGCTCAAGCACAAAACCTCGCGTCCGCGACCCTATCAGATTCATCAGGATGTCATTTGCTCGGCTGCGCCACTCGATCAGTTCAGCTTCCCGTCCGGTCATACCCTGCATGCGGTGGCATTCAGCGTTGTTGCAGTGGCTTACTTTCCAATGCTGCTCTGGCTGCTGCTGCCGTTTACGCTGCTGGTCGCCGCTTCGCGTGTGATTCTGGGGCTGCATTACCCAAGTGACGTCCTCGCTGGCGCACTGCTGGGATTTGGCATCGCCCAAGCGGGACTTGCGGTCGTCTGATTCGTACACTTCTTAGCGGCGAGGGACGCGTCTTTGCATTGATGACAGAACGTGGCTGATATCGCCGTCATCACCGGTACCACGCATGGCATCGGTCGTGTTACTGCACGTGAACTCGCCCGGGCCGGCTACGCAGTGGTCATGCTATGTCGAAACCAGTCTGCGGCTCTGGCGGTGCGTGAAGAGATATTGCGCGTGGTCGCAGGCGCATCAATACATGTCATTCCCTGCGATCTGGCCTCGTTCACCTCGGTGCGGGAGGCTGCGGCCTCGGTGCTTGAGCATTGCAGTGAGATCCGACTGTTGGTCAATAACGCGGGTATCACGACGATGCGGCGCCAGCAGTCGGTCGATGGTTTCGAGCTGAATTTCGCCACCAATCATCTCGGGCCATTCTTGTTGACCGAGTTGCTGCGTGGCCGCATGGCAGCGCCGGGCCGTATCATCAACGTCGCCTCGCGCGTGCATTTGCGCGGCGGACTCAACCTCGCCGGCGTCCGTAGCCTGTCCGGCAGGTTCAACCCGCTGGCAGCCTATGCACAATCAAAACTCGCCAACGTATTACATACCTTCGCGCTGGCGCGCCGTCTGGCGGGCACTGCAGTAACGGTGAATTGTCTGCATCCCGGCGTGGTGGCAAGCAATCTGTTGCCGTCGTGGCTGCGTGTGATCAAACCGTTGCTCAGCCCGCAGATGTTTGACCCCGAACGTGGTGCGCAGACCACGCTGTATCTCGCACTGGCCGACGCCGTTATGCATGAAAGCGGAAAATATTTTGACGAATTCAATGTCGTGCGGCCGGCGTTGCCCGTCAGCGGTGACATTGCGGTGCAGGAGGCGCTATGGGAGGCCAGCGTGCGCTGGGTTGGCTTATCGCCAACCGCGCATTGACGGCTGTTCCACCGCAAGGCACATGGAATCTGATTGATCCTGATGGCTTGCCCGGCGGTGGCGGGACTTAGCGCTGCGCTATGAGTGCAACGTTGCGATTGCCGGATTGAGTAATCGTAGCCGCATCGTTGCTACCGCGCTGATTGATGAATGCAGTATTTTGCATGCCGCCCGTTTGAACAATATTTGCGGTGTCCTGGTTCCCGGACTGCAGGATGATTGCCAGATTGGCCTCGCCGCCGGCTTGGACGACGTTGGCAATATCGCGCGAACCGGTGGTACCGGTGAGGGTGGCCTGTGCTTCGAATGAGGTAATCAGATCCTGCTGAGTCGCAGTGTAGAGATCGCGTGCGGGTGCAAGATCGCCAGCGCGTGCCATCGGAAATGGCGCAACGAGTATGGTGGCGACCACGGCCAGCAAGCGCAGCATTTTTTGCTTGCGCAGCACCCGGTTGATCTGCTTTTCTGCGACCAGGCCCTGCTCGACAAGGATCTCCCCGAGGCGCTTTCCGACCGACTGTTGTAGTCGCGTTGCCTCTTCGAGTTGCTCGGCAGTAATCAGCTTGTTTTCTATGAGCAACTGTCCGAGCCGCGAACGTTGCAGAACAGACTGACTAATTTTCATGTTTCCTCCGTTGAATATTCAATATTTCCATGAAACAGTAATTCGCTGCGATGTCGGGCGAGTGCAACTATCCTTCAGCGATCAGTAATCAGTAATCAATTTAGGGTCACCGGTTGTGGCAAATATTGTGACCCGTAAACTCCGAATTGACGCGCCCGGCACAAGGCAGGAAATTTAAATTATCTGGAATCGGCTGCAACACTGGCTAAACCACAGGCCTTTATGTTTAGCATATGCGTGTGGCAGGGTTGTGAATTTCAGATGGGCCAAATGCATGAAATCAATCGAATGAGGATCATTGAGCGCGTTGGCGGATGGACTTGTCGTCGGAAAGTGCGATGTGTGCGGTGTCACTAGTCCCATCACGCGGGTGATGGCGGTGGGCAAGAGAGACAGCCGGCTGCTCAATTCCAAAATTGGCGGCGGATGAGGGTCACAGTGCTGGCCGTAGCCCTATCCAGTGTTGCCAGGGACTTTTAACCTGCACTGATTGGAGTGTTGCGCCTGCGCGCGATGAGCAGCATCCAAGGTGGATACTTTTTGAGTACTCTCGTGAGGAGAGCTTCCTATGTCTTTGATTTTGTGGTGGGCGGTACTGGGATCGAACCAGTGACCCCTGCCGTGTGAAGGCAGTGCTCTACCGCTGAGCTAACCGCCCGATCGGTCGTGCTGCGGGAGGCGCATCTTACCATCAACCGGGCCGGCGTTCCAAACCTCGCCGGCGATATAATCGGTCTCCCGTTTTTGTTGGTCTTTTTTATGCTGCCATTCGAAAAATTGCCGGCGCCGCCGGGTAAACACGCCACGGCCCTGCTCAAGGGCGTCACCGTTCTCGATTTGACGACGTCGATTGCCGGCCCTTACGCGACGATGCTGCTGGGTGACATGGGGGCGCGCGTGATCAAGATCGAGCGGCCGGGCAGCGGGGACGACTGCCGCGCCTGGGGCCCGCCGTGGCATGAGGGTGAGTCGCTGTGGTTTCTCTCGGTCAACCGTAATAAGGAAAGCGTCACGCTCGATTATTCGGGTGAGGCGGGGCTTCGTGTGCTGCATGACATGGTGAAGAAGGCCGATGTGGTGATCGTCAATCTGGTCGGGCGCGTGCAGAAAAAGCTCGGCATTGATCACGCCACGTTGTCGGCCTTGAATCCGCGACTGGTGTTTGTTTCGCTGACTGGTTTCGGTATGGAAGGCGCACGGCGCGATTTTCCGTGTTACGACCTGATCGCCGAGGGCTATAGCGGCGTCATGGATTTGACCGGCGAGGCCGAGAGCCCGCCGCAGAAGGTCGGCACGCCGGCGGCTGATTTGATTTCCGGCATGGACGCGGCGATGGCGGTGATGGGTGCCTTGTTCGAGCGCGCCTCGAGCGGGCAGGGGCATCAGATCGATATCGCCATGGTGGATAGCATGACGCGCTTCATGTCGCCGCGCATCCTGCCTTTTCTTGGGACTGGTGAGATCCCGCATCGCAGCGGCGCGCGCGATAGCGTGATCGCCGTTTATCAGGCGTTTGAAACGCAGGACAAGCCGCTGACACTGGGGCTCGGTAATGATGCGATCTGGAAGCGCTTTTGGGAGGCGGTGGGAGAGCCGGCCAAGGGTTTGGATCCGCGCTTTGCCAGCAACGAGGACAGGCGCAATATGCGCGCGGAAATCGTCGGCGACATTCAGCGTCTGCTGAAAACGCGTTCGCGCGACGAGTGGTTGAAATTGTTTTCCGCAGCCAAGGTACCCGCCGGCCCGGTCAACAGCATTGATGATGTGACGCAGGACCCGGAGTTGATCGCGCGCGGTCTGTTCTATACCGCCGAATCCGACGGACGGCGCACGCCGCAGGTTGGTTTTGGCATCGGCATCGACGGTGGCAATCTGACGTGGCGTTCGCCACCGCCGCGGCTCGGCGAACATACTGAGGCCGTGCTGGGCGCGTGGCTTGGTTATGATGCCAGAGCGATTGCGGCGCTGCGTGCGCAAAAATTGGTTTGAGTGCGGGAGGCATGATGACAAACGCCGGTAGAGTAATTGCGGTGACGGGGGCGAGTCGCGGTATCGGCGCGGAGATTGCGCTGGAACTTGCGCGGCGTGGTTTTACCGTTGGGTGCATGACGCGCAAGGGCCTGGGGCCGGAGTGTGACGACGCGCGTGAATATTTGTCACAGTTCATCAATGTCCGTTGCGATGTGACCGACGAAGAGAGTATGCGCCATGCGTTTGCCGAGATTGTCAGGCGCGGCGGCTCACTGCGCGGGCTCGTGAATAACGCGGGCGTTCATCATGGCGCCCCCAGTGATGCTCTGCCCACCGCACTGTTTGCACAGGTGATGGCGGTGAATGCGCTGGCGGTGTTTGCCACCAGCCGCGAGGCTTATCCCTATCTGCTGGCCGCCGGTGGCGGCACGATCGTCAACATTGGTTCGATGTTCGACAAGCTGGGCGTCAAACGCAACGTGCCGTATTGCGCCTCGAAGGCTGCGGTTGGTGCGATTACGCGCTGTCTGGCCGTCGAATGGGCGGCAAAGAATATCCGCGTGGTGGATGTCGCCCCCGGTTATATCGTCACTGATCTGAATCGCGAGGCGATGAGCAGCGGGCCGCTGGCCGATCATCTGAAGAAGCGCATCCCTGGCGCGAAAACCGGCACGACCGCCGATGTATCGCGTCTGGTGGCGGCGATTTTTGGGGAAGACCTGCCGTTTCTGACTGGCGAGACTATTTATATCGACGGCGGGCAGGCGATCGCCAATTGATCCGGCGCGCCGCATTGGTGCCGGCCGTTTTTTTGTAGGCACTTTTTGAGGGGAACATCATGAGCCAGTCGCACTTCGGATTTCATCGCATCATCGCTGTTGTCATGCTGCTCGGTGGCGCAGCCGTCTTCAATGTGGCACTGGCGCAGACGCAGGCCAAGCGCGCAGAGGCGCCGGCACCGCAGTCGATCTTGTGGGTCGGCAACAGCTTCTTTTATTACAACAACAGCATGCACAATGTGTTCATCAACATCGTGCGCAACGCCGATGCGCAGGCGCGACCGCGCGGCACTTCGGTGACGATCAGCGGTTCGGGCATGGACTGGCATGACATGGAGTCGTACTTCCGGCCCAATGGTATCGGCCGGTATTCGTTTGTCGGCGACAATGAAATTGTCTTCAACAAGCCGGGCCGGCAGTTTGACGGCGTGATCATGATGGATTGCAGCCAGTGCCCGGTACACCCGCAACTCAAAGGCTCGTTTCACGAGTTCGCCAAAAAGCAGGGCGATATCGTGAAGAAGAACGGCGCGATGCCGATACTCTTTATGTCATGGGCCTACAAAGACAAGCCTGACATGACGACGCCGCTGGCCGAGGCCTATACCACCGCCGGCAACAACAACGACATCCTGGTGATACCCGCCGGCCTCGCCTTTGCCCATGCGATCCGGCAGCGCCCGGCGCTTGAGCTCTATCAAGCGGATAAACGACATCCGAGTCCGGCCGGCACTTATCTCGCCGCAGTCACCGCTTATGCCACCTTGTATGGCAAATCGCCGGTTGGCAATCCTTTCGTCGGTGCGCTGGATGCGGCCACCGCCGGCTTCTTGCAAACGGTGGCGTGGGAGACGGTGCAGGCGTATTTCGTGCGTTAAGCGCAGGCTGAGGGGCGCTGGTAATGCCGTCGCCCTTCAAGCACGTGACGGCGTGTTGTTTTAGGCTTGTGCCACCGCACCCGACCATGGGGACATGACATCCGAGATGCCGGTGTGTTCGCCGGTTTTGACGTCCTGCATGACCGCACTCGGGCAGGCGAAGTTGTTGGGGAATACCACCAGTTCGGTGAGGTTGATCGGGAATTTCGCCGCCAGCGCCGATTGCACCGCGGCTGGTTGTCGCGGGTCGACGCCCACCGTGTCGCCGCCGCTGGCGTCGATACGCGGTTGATGGAAAGCGTCTTCGAGATTCATGCTGTGATCAATCAGGAAGGAGCAGACCTGGGTCACCGCCGGCATGATCTTGCGTCCGCCCGAGGCGCCGATGGCG
>CAMDSO010000163.1 GCA_945906935.1 Bordetella parapertussis | reverse complement strand
GGCGAACTCGAACTGAAATTCATCCCGCTCAATGCCGATTTCCAGAACGGTGACCAGCTGGTCACCTCCGGCATCGATGCGGTCTATCCGCCCGGACTACCGGTGGCGCAGGTCACCAACGTCGAGCGCAATGCCGCCTATATGTTTGCCCGCATCACCTGCAAACCGCTCGCGGGTGTTTCGAGTCACACCCAGGTTCTGATCGTCAATTGGGGAACCGGGGCGCCGGAGCGTCCCGCGCAAAACGAACAGGCGGCAGGCAAAAAACGACGGCGGGGCAGCTGATGCAAGCACACGAATCGAGACCGCAGACCATATTGCGGCCGGTAAAACCAGCCTTTATCGCCTGCACGCTGGTGGCCGCCCTGCTTGCCAACCTGCTGCCATGGTCGGGCTGGCTGCTCGCCATCAAACCCGACTTCGTGGCGCTCATCCTCCTGCATTGGTGCATCCTGCAGCCGCGCCGGGTCGGCTTCACCGCCGCCATGATGTTCGGCCTTGCGATGGATGTCGCCGACGGCAGCCTCTTCGGTCAGCACGCGCTGGCTTACTCCGTGCTCGCCTTTGCCGGCATCGTGCTGCACCGGCGCGTGCTGAGCTTCACGATGAAAGAGCAGATTCTGCAGGTGATCCCGCTGCTGCTTGCCAACGACATCATCGTCCTCATCATTCGCAAGCTGGGCGGCGCTGAATTTCCGGGCATCACTTATTTTTTCGGCAGCCTGATCGCGGGCGCCCTCTGGATACCGCTGTGCCGCTTGTTAAAGCTGCCGCAAATGCCCAGACCAGACCCCGACCATGTCTGAGTTGTACATCAACCAGGGCATCGAGCTCAGAAATTCGCAGCGCGAGATCCATCACTTCAGGCTGCGCCTGGCGGTCTCCTCCGGTCTCGTGGTGTTCATGTTCTTCGTGCTGTTCCTGCGCTTCTTTTATCTGCAGGTGATCCAGCATGAGCATTACAGCACGCTGGCCGAGGCCAACCGCATTTCGATTGCCCCCATCGTCCCCAACCGCGGCATCATCGTCGACCGGCATGGCGTCGTGCTCGCGCACAATTATTCGGCCTATACGCTGGAGATCACGCCAAGCAAGATCGACGACATGGACGAGCTGATCGACAGGCTGGCGGGCGTGGTTGAAATCACACCGCGCGACCGCCGGCGCTTCAAGAAGCTACTGGAAGAAAGTAAAAGCTTCGAAAGTATGCCGATCCGCAACCGCCTCTCCGACGAAGAAATCGCGCGTTTCGCCGCCAACCGCTATCGCTTTCCGGGTGTCGATATCAACGCTCGTCTATTCCGTCAGTACCCGCAGGGCAAACTTTTTTCGCATGTGGTCGGCCACATTGGCCGCATCAACCAGCGCGAGCTTGAACAACTCGAAACCGACGGCAACGATACCAATTACCGTGGCACCGAATACATCGGCAAGGTCGGGCTCGAACAAAGTTACGAAAAATATCTGCACGGCACCACAGGTGTAGCCGAAGTCGAGGTCGATGCCAGCGGCCGTGCAGTACGCACGCTGTCGCGCACGCCGCCGGTATCCGGCAACAACATTGTGCTCAACCTCGACGCCGGCCTGCAGGAAACGGTCTATCGCGCCTTCGGTGATTTTCGCGGCGCACTGGTGGCGATTGATCCGACCAACGGCGGCGTGCTCGCTTTCGTATCGAAACCGGGTTTCGATCCCAACCTGTTTGTCGACGGCATCGACCCGCAAAACTGGAAGGATCTCAACGAGTCGGTCGACCGCCCGATGGTCAACCGCGCACTGGCCGGCACCTATCCGCCGGGCTCCACCTTCAAGCCCTTTATGGCGCTCGCCGCCCTCACGTACGGCAAGCGCAGACCCGAGCAGGCAATCCACGACCCCGGGTTCTATAACTTCGGCAACCACGTCTTCCGCGACGACAAGGTCGGCGGCCATGGCAGCGTCGATATGTATAAATCGATCGTCGTCTCCTGCGACACCTACTACTACATGCTGGCCAACGATCTGGGCATCGATAACATCGCCACTTTCATGCAACTCTTCGGTTTCGGCAGCCGCTCGGGCATCGACCTTACCGGCGAATCGGCAGGCATCCTGCCCTCGCAGGCATGGAAGCGCCGGCGCTTTCGCACGCCGGAACAACAAAAATGGTACGCCGGCGAAACCATCAGCGTCGGCATCGGTCAGGGCTACAACTCCTACACGCCGCTGCAACTCGCGCAGGCTATCGCCACGCTCGCCAACGACGGCGTGACGTACCGTCCGCATGTGGTCAATTTCATTGAAGACATCGTCACGCGCAACCGTACCATGGTCGAGCCGCAACCGCTGCGCAGCGTCGAACTCAAACCCGAGCATCTCAAGACGGTCAAGGATGCGCTGATCGGCGTCAACGTCGAAGGCACCGGCGCACGGGCGTTTGCCGGCGCCTCTTATGTCAGCGCCGGCAAAACCGGTACCGCACAGGTGATCGCCATCAAACCGGGCGAAAAATACGTTGCCAGCCGTATCGCCGAACGCCATCGCGACCATGCGCTTTTTGTCGCCTACGCTCCGGCCAACGCGCCGAAGATCGCCGTCGCCGTGGTGGTGGAAAACGCCGGTTTTGGCGCGGTGACGGCGGCACCGATTGCGCGTAAGGTGTTTGATTATTACCTGCTAGGCAAAAAAGTCGCGCCAGTCACAACGGAAGAACTCAATGCCAATACCACGGCTCGTTAGACGCCTGAGCGCCACGCTGACGGCGCATATCGACGCCCAGCTGCTGATTGCCATACTGCTACTGATGGGCGTCAGCCTGCTGTCGATTTTCAGCGGCTCCAACCAGAGCTTCGGACGCATCTCCAGCCAACTCGTCAACATTACGGTGGCGCTGACGGTGATGTATATCTTTGCCTATGTGCCGCCGAATTTTTTATTGCGCATTGCACTGCCGCTCTATCTGTCCGGTGTCGTCCTGCTCATCTGTGTGGCGTTGTTCGGCGATATCGTCAACGGTGCACGCCGCTGGCTGCATGTCGGCGTGACACGCATCCAGCCCTCCGAACTGATGAAGATCGCCGTGCCGCTGATGCTGGCCTGGTACTTCGACCGCTATGCAGCCACGCTCAAACTGAAAAACTATCTAATCGCCACCGCACTGCTGATGTTACCGGTCGCGCTGATCGTGCGGCAGCCCGATCTGGGTACGGCGGTATTGATTTTCGCCGCCGGCGGTTACGTGCTGTTCCTCGCCGGCCTCAGCTGGCGCATCATCATCGGCCTTGCCGTGGCAGGCTGCGCGAGCCTGCCGCTGTTGTGGTCGGCCATGCACGACTATCAACGACAACGCATCCTTACGCTGATTGATCCGACACAAGACCCGCTTGGTGCTGGCTACCACACCATACAGTCGACCATTGCCGTCGGCTCCGGCGGCTTCTTCGGCAAGGGCTGGCTGCAGGGCACGCAAACGCACCTTGATTTCATCCCGGAGCGTACCACCGATTTCATTTTTGCGGTGTTTGCCGAAGAGTTCGGACTACTCGGCAACATGGTCCTGCTGTTTTTGTTTTTGTTGGTGATCGGACGTGGCATGGTCATCACCGCCAATGCGCCGACGCTGTTCACGCGGCTCTTCGGCGGTGCGCTGACACTGACCTTCTTCACCTACGCCTTCGTCAACATGGGCATGGTCAGCGGCATTCTGCCAGTGGTCGGGGTACCCCTACCACTCGTAAGTTACGGCGGCACTTCGCTGGTCACCATCTGCCTCGGCATGGGCATTTTGATGAGCATACAAACGCACAAGAAACTGGTGCAATCTTGAGGCTTGAGGAGAAAGTTGTGAGGAGCAACATCATTGGAACCCTCATTAGAACCATCGCGCGTGTGAGCTTTTCACCCCGCCCCTCAGGCCTCACGCCTCACTACATTACCGGCATCCTCATGGCGGTAATGCTCTCCGGTTGCGGCACCTTTGGCGCGCGCACAACCGCACCCGTCGCCCAACTGCCGGAGGAAGCCGTCGCCTCGGTCACAGCAACGGTTGCAGCGCCACCCGCCGCCACAACCAGCAGCAAACCCGCCAGTCCGCCACGTGCGGGCGGTGGTGGCTATTACCTCAATGACGGGCCTGGCGACAATCCGCCGCCCAACCTCGAGCAAATTCCGGACGCCGTACCGCGCCTCGAACCGCTGCGCGCGGCGAACATGCGCCCTTATACAGTGATGGGCCGTAATTACTCGCCGATGACAAGGCTGACCGCATACAAGGAGCGCGGTATCGCGAGCTGGTACGGACGGCGCTATCACAATCAAAAAACATCCTCAGGCGAAATCTACGACATGTACGCCATGACCGCGGCGCACACCGCACTGCCAATCCCGAGCTTTGTACGGGTCACCAATCTCGCCAACAACAAATCCGTGGTTTTACGCATCAACGACCGCGGACCTTTTCATTCCGACCGCCTGATTGATTTGTCATACACCGCCGCCTACAAGCTCGGCGTGCTCGGCGGTGGTCGCGCGCTCGTAGAGGTTGAAACCATACTGCCGGATGCCGGCACGCCGGCAGGCAGCAACGTGGCGGCCGCGACCGCACCGACAGCGCCCACGGTTGTCACGGCCGCGACAACGCCGTTTAAAACCGACACGGTCACTGCCACACCGGTGGTGGCGGTCACCAGCGAAGCTTCGGTCAAAGGCAGCTTTCTGCAACTCGGCGCCTTTGGCTCGCAGGAAAACGCCGAAAACTATCTGTCACGTCTGCGCATACAGGTCGATACGCTGGCCTCCTCGCTGCACGTGTATCCGAAAGACGGCCTCTTCCGCGTGCACGCCGGGCCCTACGCGAACCCGGGCGAAGCGCGCGCCGCCGCTGAAAAACTTAATCAGGCACTGGGTATCAAGGCAGTGGTTATCCTTCGTTAACCTACGCCAAGGGATCCACCCGACATCGAACGAAGCCTCCGCGTCCGAGTCGACGAACGCCCCCTCATTGCCACTCCTTTCCATCCCGCTAAGCGGCGGATTAAATTTTGCGGTCGGGTCAGATTTTTATGCGGGGTCGCGACCCTCGTGCATAAATTGTTATTGTAAAAAGCGGCAACGATCCTACTTATCTACCCGCCAATGACGATATGCTAAGATCGTTTAAGACTGTAAGAGCAGCTCAACACAAGAGGAGAAACAGCAATGTTGAAGTTCGATGAATACTCACAGAAGTATCCGTGCATCCGTATGGAACGCAAAAACGGTATCCTTCTCATGACCACCCATTCTAAAGGCGATACGCTGAACTGGTCTTACAGCGACCCCGAGGCTTACCCCGGCGTCTATTACCACATTGGTGAGGCCTTTCACGATATCGGTAGTGATGTCGAAAACAAAGTTGTGATCTGGACCGGTGCAGGCGATGCGTTCTCTGGCCCACCGGGCAGCGGTAAAAAAGCCCCCCCACGCACGCCACGAGGTTGGGAACGGTCGAACTGGAAGGGGCGGCACATGCAAATGAGCCTACTCGACATCGATATTCCCGTGATCTGCGCAGTCAATGGTCCGGCGCTCAAACACGGTGACCTCGTCTTTCTGTGCGACATCATACTGGCTGCTGAACACACCACGTTTCAGGACAGCCATCTCTATTGCGACACCGTGCCCGGCGACGGCGCCCACGTCATCTATCCGCTGGTGATGGGTATCAACCGGGCGCGCTACTTTCTACTCACCAGCGAAATCATCAACGCCAAGCAGGCGCAGGACATGGGAATGATCAACGAGATCCTGCCGAAGGACAAACTCATGGCGCGGGCTTGGGAGCTTGCGGAAATGCTGGCGAAGAAACCGCCGCTGGCAACTCGCTTCGCGCGGTATCTGCTGGTTCATGAGATCCGCAAGAAAATGCTCGAAATGCAGGGCTACGGCCTGGCGCTCGAAGGCCTCGCTAACATGGATGAAAATCCTACGCCGATTCTGGAACGCGACTTTCCAGGGCCCACGCAAGTTCCTTTGCGCACCGGCCAGATGCTGGATTAATATTTTTTTGGTCAGTGAAAAGGGTCGGCGAATCGCCGGCCCTTTTTTCGCCTTGCCTATTGAGATCAGGGAATCAATTTCTCGGCCCTGAAGCGATCAAACATCCCGAGAAACATCTGTTCGCTGTCAATACACTCGGTAAAGCCAGCCTGCCGCACGCGTATGGTGTCGGAAATGAAATCGTATTCGCAACCCAGCCGCGAGTTGGGCGGCGAGAACGCCCCCTGCGCCCATTCGGAAGTGCGCTCGAACGGAAACGCCTTGAGGCCGTACTTGGATGTTATTGCGCTCCACAATGGCTGCTTGTCGGAGAGGAATTCTTTCAATGAATACGGTAGCGGCCCCGCCAGTTTGAGTCCGAAATAATTAGCCAGGGCTGGCCACATATATTTCCAGCGGAACATGTCACCGTTGCCGACGTTAAACGCCTTGTTGCTACACGCTTTGTGGGTCGATACAAAGATCGCTCCGCGCGCGAGCAATTCCGCATCGACCACTTGAATCAACGCGTTAAAACAGGCCTCACTACTGGGAAAACCAAACGGCTGCCCAAGCTCGCGCAAAATGGATCCGTAGATGGCAAGCACGGTGGCCAGATTCACCGGATTACCAGCCGCATAGCCGCATACTGCCTGCGGCCTCACGCCGGTCCAGGTCCAGCGTTTACCCTGCTGCCTACCGGTAACCAGATCTTCCTCGGAATAGTAAAAATCGCCACCCGCAATACGCGGATCTGTTTCTTTCGCCGGCGTTTTGAATGGTCCCAGATAGCTGCCGTAGTACTTTGTACCCTGGAGCAGGTTGATATTGGCGAAATCCGGTGCAACCGTCTCAATCACATCGATCGTATTGCCTATCATGGCCAAACGCGTTTCAGGATTCGCATCGTTGGCGCAATGGAACACGTGCGTCACGTCCGCGCAGGCCGCCAGCGCCTTAAGTGCAGCCTGGTTGTCAGTAAGATCGACGGCAACATGATGAAAATGCGCAAATGGACCACCACGCAACTTTGGGGCACGTCGGGATACGCCATAGACTTTCCATCCCGCAACCGCCAGTTGTTCGGCCAGCGGCGTGCCGGTAACACCGCTGGCACCAATCACTATCCCTACTTTATTTCCCATTACGCATCCCTGCTTGCTATTTGTACGAAATTTACCAATCCGCGTCGATCAGCTTTCGCTAAGCAACGCCATTGCGGTCTTCGTGCAAATCTGCACCTTTTCGTCCGCGGTCAGGTTGGGTACCGCATCGAGTTCGCCGAGCGGATCGGGATAGCCCATATCGAACGGATTATCGGAGCCAATAACGATACGGTCAGCGCCAACCTGCTCGATCAGATAACGTAATGCCTTGGGGTCGTGCGTGAGGGCGTCGAAATAAAACCGCCGCAGCAAATCTCGCGGCGAGGTCTTCGTATGCAACTGCGCCGCCGGACGGTGCCGGTGCGCGCAGGCGAAACGCCCAATCTGGTAAGGAACATAGCCACCGCCATGCGCAATGAGGATGCGTAGCGTTTTTAATTCGTCGAGCGCACCACTGAACATAAGATGTGCCGCCATAATCACCTCATCCAGCGGGAAGCCGATGGTGTTAAAAAGCTCATAGCCTTCCATGCCGCCGCG
>CAMDSO010000162.1 GCA_945906935.1 Bordetella parapertussis | reverse complement strand
ATATCGAAAAACGCTTCGAGCGCTTCGCGCAGGAGATTTTTTTTAAGCTGCGGAAAATGCACCTGCACGATTTTCGCCATCGTCTCCTTTTCGGGAAAACGGATGTAGTGAAAGAAGCAGCGGCGCAAAAAAGCGTCGGGCAGTTCTTTTTCATTGTTACTGGTGATGATGACGAGCGGTCGATTTGTCGCCTTCACCAGCTGCTGCGTTTCGTAAACATAAAACTCCATGCGATCGAGTTCGCGCAACAAATCGTTGGGAAATTCGATGTCGGCCTTGTCAACTTCGTCGATCAAGAGCACCGATTGCTCGGCCGATTCGAAGGCGTTCCACAACATGCCGCGCACGATGTAGTTGCCGATGTCCTTGACCTTGGGGTCGCCGAGCTGCGAATCGCGCAGACGCGACACCGCATCGTATTCATACAGGCCATGCTGCGCCTTGGTGGTCGATTTGACATGCCACTCGAAAAGCGGACGCTGCAACGCTTTGGCCACTTCGAGCGCCAGCATCGTCTTGCCGGTGCCCGGTTCACCCTTGATCAACAGCGGCCGCTCGAGCGTAATGGCGGCATTCACCGCCATCATCAAGTCGTCGGTCGCGACATAAGAATCAGTGCCTTCGAATCGAACCATTGCGCGCATCCTGAGTGATTGGGGCACAGCCCCGGTCAACGAGGGCTGGATTATACGGGGCGGCGGCGCTCAGGGGCCGCGCGGCAGGTCTTCGCGACGGTCGATATCGAGCAGCACACCGGCGTCATCGCCATCGAGCAAAACGATTTCCTGTTGGTGCGTCATCATCAGTTCGCGTGCGCCGGCATCCCCATCGAGCGCCAGCAACTCAGCGGCAAAGCGCGCACTGATGCCGACCGGATGGCCGCGCCGGCCCTCGACCGTGGGGGCGGCCAGAGGTGCACCCGCCGCCAGCGCCTGCGCCACCGCCATGATCGTTGCCGGACGTATCGACGGCATATCAGCGAGCGCGATGACCCAGCCGTCCGCCGCGCGGCGGCGTGCGATGGCGTGGGCCAGACTGCAGCCCATGCCGCGCACCGCCTCGGCGCAAACCGTCACCTCGCAACCGGCCGCACGCAACAGCGCTTCGAGTTCTTCCTCGCCTGGGCGCACCACTGCCAGCACATCAGGCAATGCTGTCAGCAAATGGCGTGCAGCCATCACGCCCAAGGGCGTGCCGTCGGCCAGAGGGTGGCGCAATTTACCGCCGCCAAAACGACTGCCGGCACCGGCCGCCAGCAGGATGCCGTTCAATTTCAAAATGTTCTCCGCATACGCCATTATAATGGCCGCCGCAGGCCTCACTGATGACTGCAGTTCCAACACTTCAATTTCTCCGGGTTCAAACCACCATGCCCAAACTAGCCGCCAATCTGACGCTGATGTTCAATGAAGTCGCTTTCACCGAGCGCTTTGCCGCCGCCGCGCGCGCGGGCTTCAAGGGCGTGGAGTTTTTATTCCCCTATGACTATGACAAGAACCTGCTGCGCGAGAAGTTGAATGAGAACAAGCTGACGCTGGCGCTGCACAATATGCCGGCGGGCGACTGGGCTGGCGGCGAACGCGGTATCGGCTGTCACAGCGAACGCGTCGAAGAATTCAAGGCCGGCGTCGAGCGCGCCATCGATTACGCCACTGCGCTGGGCTGCACACAGCTCAACTGCCTCGCCGGTCTTTGCACCGGCACGCGCGACGCGGCGGCGGCGCGCGCCACCTTCATCAGCAATCTGCAATACGCTGCGCCGCGCCTCAAGGCTGCCGGCATCAAACTGCTGATCGAAGCGATCAACACACGCGACATTCCGGGATTCTTCCTCACCAACACAGCGCAGGCCATCGCCATCATCAACGAGGTCGGTTCCGACAATCTGTATTTTCAGTACGACATTTATCACATGCAGATCATGGAAGGCGATCTCGCGCCGACGATCGAAAAACACCTGCCGCTGATTGCGCATATGCAACTGGCCGATACGCCGGGCCGGCACGAACCGGGCACTGGCGAAATCAACTTTGATTTTCTGTTGCCGCATCTGGACAGCATCGGCTACCGCGGCTGGATCGGCTGCGAATACAAACCGGCGACGACCACGGACGCTGGTCTGGGCTGGACGAAGCAATACTTAAAATAAGAAAAGGGCAGCCACGCAGATCGCTGGATGCACAGGGAACACCGGCCACAAGATTGCTTGCGCGGTTTCAGCCTTACTCTTTGAACTCTGTGTTCTGCGCAGCAAACGCATTACGAACTCACCTACAGGAGCAGTGACATGGCAACTATCGGATTCATCGGTCTCGGCATCATGGGCAAGCCCATGGCCCTCAACCTGATCAAGGGCGGTCATACGCTGTTTCTGCAATCGCGCAGCGGTGTTGCCGCGGAACTGACGGCGGCGGGCGGCACCGCCTGCGCCAACGCCAAAGAGGTGGCGCAGAAATCCGACGTGGTGATCATCATGGTGCCCGACACGCCCGACGTCGAGAAAGTATTGTTCAGCGCGGATGGGGTTGCCGCCGGCCTCACCAGGGGTAAAACGGTCATCGACATGAGTTCGATTTCGCCGATCGAAACCAAGGCTTTTGCCAAACGCATCAACGATCTTGGCTGTGACTACGTCGATGCGCCGGTCTCCGGCGGCGAGGTCGGCGCTAAAAGCGCGGCCCTTACCATCATGGTCGGCGCTACGCCGGCAACCTTCGAGCGCGTCAAGCCGCTGTTTGAATTGATGGGCAAAAATATCACACTGGTCGGCGGCATTGGTGACGGCCAGACCTGCAAAGTCTGCAACCAGATCATCGTCGCGCTCAATATCGAAGCGGTCAGTGAGGCGCTGGTGTTTGCCTCCAAGGCTGGCGCCGACCCCGCCAAGGTGCGCCAAGCGCTGATGGGTGGCTTTGCTGCCTCGCGCATCCTTGAAGTGCACGGTGAACGCATGATCAAGCGCACCTTCGATCCGGGCTTCCGTATCGAATTACACCAAAAGGATCTCGCCCTCGCACTCTCCGGTGCGCGCGCGCTGGGTGTATCGCTACCGAACACCGCCACTGCGCAAGAGTTGTTCAATGCCTGCAGCGCCGATGGGGGTGCTAAGTCGGATCACTCGGCAATGGTGAAGGCGCTGGAAAAACTCGCCAATCATCCGGTCGCTTAGTAACGCTCGCTCAGCAAAGCGAAGGGGCGGTTGCGGCGCGCTACGATCGCGGCAACCGCCCCGTTTTATTGCCTGCGCAATGACCGGCTAGATGACGATGCGCTTACGCAAATCGGCAATCTCGCCGTCGCTATAACCAAGTTCGTGCATGACTTCATCGGTATGCTCACCGCACTCCGGTGTCGCCGTGCGAATTTCGCTCGGCGTACGCGACAGTTCGATCGGCTGGTTGACGAGCTCGATGTCGCCCAGCACCGGATGATGCACGGGGGCGGTCATGTGCAAATGCTGCACCTGCGGATCGGCGAATACTTCGTTCATCTTGTAGATCGGCCCGCAGGCAGTGCCGGCGGCCTCGAAAATCTCCAGCCAGTCCTTGCTGCTCTTGGTACTCGTAATTTCATTGACCGCGGCATTGACCTGCTTGCGGTTTTTTGAGCGTAGCGTCGCGTCGAGAAATTCTGGAACCTGTATCAGGTGTTCGGATTTCATCGCCTTGCATAAACGTTCCCACATTGCCTGCCCGCCGGCGGCGATATTGATATAACCGTCGGCGGTCTGAAAGACGCCGGTCGGAATGCCGGTCGGATGGTCGTTACCGGCCTGCGGTGCCACCTCTTTCGCCACCGTCCAGCGCGCCGCCTGAAAATCACACATCGCGATCATCGCCTGCAACAGCGAAACCTTCACCCACTGACCTTCACCGGAGTGTTCGCGTTCGAGCAGCGCCGTCATGACGCCCAATGCGCAATACACGCCGGCGCTGGAGTCGGAAATCGCAATGCCGGCACGCATCGGGCCGGTGCCCGGTTCACCGGTAATCTGCATCAGACCGCCCATGCCCTGCGTGATCTGGTCAAAGCCGGCGCGCTTCACATAAGGCCCGTCCTGACCAAACCCGGAAATGCTGGCGTAGACGAGACGCTTGTTGGTGGTCTTCAGTGTTTCGTAATCAATCCCCAACCGGAACTTCACGTCGGGCCGGAAGTTCTCGACGACCACATCGCCGCGATCGGTGAGTTTGCGGAAAATCTTGATGCCGTCGGGATCTTTCAGATTGAGTGTCATCGCACGCTTGTTGCGGTGCAGATTCTGAAAGTCGGGACCGTGGCGCTTGTCGCCCCAGCTATCGGCCAGATCCAGCCCGGGTGGTGATTCAATTTTGATAACGTCGGCACCCCAGTCGGCAAGCTGGCGCACACAGGTCGGGCCCGAGCGCACCCGGGTCAGGTCGACAACACGATAGGGGGCCAGCGGCCCACGGCGGGTGGTGTTAGTGGTCATAACGGAAGGCTTTCAATGGCAGATTTACGATCGGCACAGACCCTACGCGTGCCACGATTACAGGCCGCCATGATACCCGCCTTACCCGCGCTTCGCATCCAGCCCTCTTGCGCTTGCGCAATCAAGCACGCGCGGTTGGCACGAAGCGCCGGCTCTGGCGTACACTGCGGTCATGTCGATGCCCGCCGAAATCACCACAGACCGTGCGCTGCAACAGCAGGTGGTAGCTGCGTTGTCTGCGATCGTGCCGCCGCATTCGCTGTTGCACGAACGTGAAGACGTGCAACCCTACGAATGTGACGGGTTGTCGGCCTACCGGCGGCTGCCGATGGTGGTGGTGCTACCCGAGACTGAAGAACAGGTGCGCGACATTCTGCGCCTCTGTCACCGCCTGCGCGTAACGGTCGTTGCGCGCGGCGCTGGCACCGGACTATCCGGCGGCGCGCTGCCGTTGTCCAACGGCGTGCTGCTCTCGCTGGCGCGTTTCATGCGCATCCTCGACATCGATCCGCTGGCGCGCACCGCGCGCCTGCAGCCTGGCGTGCGCAATCTGGCGATCTCGGAGGCTGCCGCACCGTTGGGCCTGTTTTACGCGCCCGACCCGTCGAGCCAGATCGCCTGCTCGATCGGTGGCAACGTCGCTGAAAATGCCGGCGGCATGCATTGCCTGAAATACGGCCTGACCGTCCACAACATTCTCAAGCTGCGCGCCTGGACGATCGAAGGCGAACTCCTTGAAATCGGCGGCGACGGACTCGATGCCGCCGGTTACGATCTGCTCGCGCTACTCACCGGCTCTGAAGGCTTGCTCGCCGTCATCACCGAGGTGACGGTCAAACTGCTACCGCTGCCGCAACACGCACAATGCGTGCTGGCGGCGTTTGACGACATCGCCAAGGCCGGGGCAGCAGTTGCCAACGTGATTGCCGCCGGCATCATTCCAGCGGGCCTTGAGATGATGGACAAGATCACCACCGGTGCGGTCGAACCGTTTGTCAAAGCCGGCTACCCACTCGATGCGGCCGCCATCCTGCTCTGCGAGGCCGACGGCACCGCCACCGAAGTCGCCGAGGAAATCGCGCGTATGACCGAGGTCATGCAAGACAGCGGTGCGACCGCAGTGCGCGTCTCGCAAAACGAAGCCGAACGGCTGCGCTTCTGGGCCGGGCGCAAATCGGCGTTTCCAGCCGCCGGCCGCGTCTCGCCCGACTACTACTGCATGGACGGCACCATCCCGAAAAAAGCGCTGGCCCCCATGCTCAATGCGATCACCGCACTCTCCGCCAAATACGGTCTGCGCTGCATGAACGTGTTTCATGCCGGTGACGGCAATCTGCATCCGCTGATTCTGTATGACGCCAACCGCCCGGGTGAACTCGAAAGCACCGAGGCCTTTGGCGCGGAAATCCTCAAGCTGTCGATTGAAGCCGGCGGCACCATCACCGGCGAACACGGCGTCGGCGTCGAAAAAATAGATTCCATGTGCGTGCAATTCAGCGCCGCTGAACTGGCGCTGTTTCATGCGGTGAAAGCGGCGTTCGACGAACACGCCCTGCTCAATCCGGGCAAAGCCGTGCCGACGCTGCAACGCTGCGCCGAATTCGGGCGTATGCATGTGCATGCGGGCGCTGAAAAATTTGCGGATATTCCGCGCTACTAAAAAACAATCGCTTGATCTGGAGGTGCGTCGGGTGTTTCCGCATAAAAAAATCAACTGCGCACGCGATGCATACAACTCGCCGCTGCGACGCTACGGCTGTTGCAGCCACAGGCACCTGCCATTAACGATGAAATCCAGGCCTATCCCGAAGACATCAACAAAGCGGGCGATTCGATCCGGCGCCACGGCCTGCAGGACAATACACTGTATCTCTTCATGGATTGCGGCCGTAAACCGCTGGCCTTCAATTTCGACGTTGGCCGCGGCATGACCGGCGCCACTGATCAGTGGACGCTCAAGGCGATTTCCGGGTTCCCCTTATAAGCCACTGCCATAACGAGCCGCACTTGAACGACACCATCCAATCACTGGCCGAACAGATCCAGTCTGCGCAGGCGCGCGGTGCCACCCTGCGCATCCGTGGCGGCGGCAGCAAGGATTTTTATGGTGGCGCACTGGCCGGCGAACTGCTTGAGTTGGGTCACTACCGCGGCATCATCGAATACGAGCCGAGCGAACTGGTGCTGACGGCACGCACCGGCACGCCGCTGGCGGAAATTGAAACCACCCTGCGCGAACACGGCCAGATGCTGGCGTTTGAACCGCCGCATTTCAGCGCAACGCCCGCCGCAGCAGCGGCGCCAGTGGTAACTGCAAGCGCAATGGCCACCTTTGGCGGTTGTATCGCCGCCGGTTTATCCGGGCCGCGCCGCGCCAGCGCCGGCAGCGTGCGTGATTTCGTCCTCGGTGTGCGCGTGCTCAACGGCGAAGGCCGGGAACTGCGCTTCGGCGGCAAGGTCATGAAAAACGTCGCCGGCTTTGATGTCTCGCGGCTGTTTGCCGGCTCGCTGGGCACGCTCGGCGCATTGCTCGACGTCTCAATCAAGGTGCTACCTTTGCCCGCCGCCGAAGCCACGCTGCGTTTCGAGCACAGCGCAGCGACGGCGATCCGCTTGCTCAACGAATGGGGCGGCAAACCAATACCCTTGAGCGCCAGCGCCTGGCACGACGGCGTGTTGAGCCTGCGCTTGTCGGGCGCCCGCGCAGCAGTCAGTGCGGCGATCCAACAACTCGGTGGCGAACGTGTCGATGCAACAACGGCCGCCGGTTACTGGTGTGAACTGCGTGAACACCGCACAGTTTTCTTCACTAGCGATGCACCGCTGTGGCGCTTGTCGGTGAAATCAACTACGCCACCAATCGCGCTTGCGGGTAATCAACTGATCGAATGGGGCGGCAGTCTGCGTTGGCTCACCACCACA
Source organism: Bordetella parapertussis (assembly GCA_945906935.1). Classification (GTDB taxonomy): domain Bacteria; phylum Pseudomonadota; class Gammaproteobacteria; order Burkholderiales; family SG8-41; genus PALSA-1004. Next base: position 335 of record CAMDSO010000162.1, on the reverse strand, counting down.
GCCGATGCGGCCACGGTGCGTGAAGCGGCGCAACGCGCCGGCGGCCATGCCACGCTGTTTCGCGGCGGTGACAAAGCGGCCGGCGTCTTTCACCCGCTCACTCCCGCACTACTGAAGCTACACGGCAATCTGAAACGCGCACTTGATCCGGCCGGGATTTTTAATCCCGGCCGTCTGTACCGGGAGTTTTGATGCAAACGCATCTTGCCGATTTCATCAAAGACACGCCGGCCGGACGGGAGGCGCAGGCCATCCTACGGGCCTGCGTGCATTGCGGCTTTTGCACCGCGACCTGCCCGACCTATCAATTGCTCGGCGATGAACTCGACGGCCCG
>CAMDSO010000161.1 GCA_945906935.1 Bordetella parapertussis | reverse complement strand
GAGCTACTACCGCTTCGGCGGCATGATGAAGGGCTATATCCGTCGCGCCTTGGGCGACGCAGTCGTTGATCGTCATCTGGCGCTGAAGCGCAAAGCTGATCCCGCCATGATCCTCAACCGCAACGTGGTGTTCTGATGGTGGCGCCACTGCCCAACGTACGCGGCGACTTCGCCGCCTGCAGCGGTTGCAGCCTCTGCCTTCTGGTCTGCCCGGTATGGCGGCGCACGCGCGATTTGCGTTACACACCGCACGGCCGCGCGAAGGCACTGCAGAATGGCGTGCCGGCTGGCGAACTCAAAGACTCAATCGACAGTTGCACGCTGTGCGGCGCCTGTGAGCCGGTCTGCCCGGAAAACATCGATCTGGTCGACATGACGCTTAACTTGCGTGCGCAACTGCCGCCATCGATTCCGCTGCAGCAAAAGGCGGCGCCTGCTATAAACACCACGCCTGATTACCACGGCAAGCGGGTGTTGCTGGTGGGTCGTGCACTGCGTGAACACCACGCCACACTGCAAAATGCCCTTAAGGTGCTGGACTGCGTCATTGCCGACGACGACGGCGACGATATCGCCCTCAACATCGAAGCCGGCGCCACGCTCACCGAAGCGCGACGCGCCAATTTCCTCGATCCGCTGCGCCACGCCAAACAAATCATCGTTGCCGATGGCCTGCTCTGCTGCACACTGCAGCGCTGGCAACCGCGGGCGAACATCATCAGCCTCGGTATCGCCTTAAGCCGTCACGCCAGCGTGCGACAACACCTCAAGCCCGGCGACCTCTATGTGATCGAAGCCCGCGCCTATCACGCCAATGTCGAAGGGCTGGTGCGCTACTACGATGATCTGCGCTTTGACACCGGCTGCGCGATGAACCTCGACTTACAGCGGATTGCAATTCCCGCCACCGCGCGCAATCTGCGCCAGCGTTTAGGCATCGACACACCCGACGACGATGCGCAAACACGCTGGCTGCTGCAGGGCCGCAAGGTGACGCGCATCGTGGTTGAAGACGCCGGCGATATGGCCGCGTTCAAGGCGGTCGGCGATTTACCGGTGGTGCATTTGGCGGAGTTGGCACATGACTAACAGCGTGATCAACATAACTCCCTCGCCCCGCGATCGCGGGGAGAGGGCACTCGCGGCACGGCGTTCGCCAAGCGGTCCGGGGCGGGAGCGAGTGCCGGGGCGCGCTGCCCGCAAGCGGCCGGCTTCGCCGCTAACGTGTCTGCGCGCCGGAGTGAGGGGCCAGCGATCGAATCGCACAGCGTATGCCTTCACCCCGGCCCTCTTCCCCTCTACAGAGGGAGAGGGGAACAAGTATGCGTAAGGTTGACGTCATCATCGTCGGCGCCAGCCTTGCGGCGGCGGCCGCTGCCAAGCGCCTCACCGATGCCGGCCTGGAAACAGTCGTACTCGAACGCAAGACACTGCCGCGCCACAAAATCTGCAGCGGCATCCTATCGCCGCGCGGTCACCGCTTTCTGCTTGAAAACTTCGGCCCGCTGCCGCCAGAGGTGTTGCACGCACCGACCTCCTGCCGCGGCGTGACCTTTCACTTTCCGTCGATGGTCTCGCTGTCGATGGATTTTTTCGGCGGCACCACGCCACACCTGCATCGCAAATACTCCGACCACTGGGCGATCCAACAAAGCCGCGCCGAGGTACATGATGAAACCTCGTTCGCCGGACTCGAAGATCACGGCGACCATGTGCTGGTGCACGCGCGCAAACACGGCGAACCACTTGAATACCGCGCGCGCTGGGTGATCGGCGCCGACGGCCCCAGCTCGTTGGTGACGCGCGCCGTCTATCCGGATTATCCGAAACAGATTCCGTGGTTCTTTGTCGGCCAGAAGTTTCACGACATCATCGAATGCCCGCTCGACGAACAGTATTTCCATTTCTGGTTTCACCCCGGACTTGGTCATTACACCTGGAGTCACGCCCGTGACGGCCGCCAGATCGTCGGCGTCGGCTTCAAGCGCGGCGACAACTTTGCCGCCAAGCACGCCAACGTCGTCAACTATCTCTCTGAGAAACACGGCGTGAAACTAAAAGAACACACCGATGACGAAGGCTGCGCCGAGAACTTCGGTCCTTCGTTGATCAATCGCTACGTCTTCGGCAAGGGCAATGTGCTGATCACCGGCCAGGCGGCGGGCTTTCTCAACATGATCGGTGAAGGCATGAGCTGCGCACTGCATTCGGGTGCGATCAGCGGTGAAGCGGTGGTCGAAGCGCGTTTGCGCAACCGGCCGGTGCAAGAGCTCTACCGCAAAATGATCGCCTCGGAAGTGCGCCGCACCTCCGACCAGTGGAACCCGTTAAAGATCGCCTTTGAGCGCCCACATGAAGCCGACTTCCCCGCCGCACTGATGGCGCTGTCGTGGCGCGAACGCGGGCTGGTGCTGCGCGACATGTGGCGCTTTGTCGTACTCTACAAGGAATTCAAATGGGGCCGACAGATCGCCAACGCCGCGCTACAGCGGCCGTTGCTTAACGGCTATTCGGTGAGGAAGTGGTTGTAGGCAACGCGGCTGCATTTACCAACACCCCGTAGGGCGCAATAAGCGCAGCGCATTGCGCCGATAACGAAGCATCGCAACCAAAAGCATTGACCTCGCATCCCACCCAATCCAACGTATAAACCCCTACTTTCACCTGCCATTGGACATATCGATTACCTCCTCTGGCCGAGGGCGACTTACATGCGGCGCAATGCGCTTCGCTTAGTGCGCCCTACTGCACTGCAGCGCCCGTTGCTTAACGGCTATTCGGTGAGGAAGTGGTTGTAGGCAAATCGGCCGCATTTACCAACACCCCGTAGGGCGCAATAAGCGCAGCGCATTGCGCCGACAACGAAGCATCGTGCCCCAAGCATTGACCTCGCTACCCGTCCAAGTCATCTTATAAACCCCTACTTTCACCTGCCATTGGACATATCGATTGCCTCCTCTGGCCGAGGGCGACTCACATGCGGCGCAATGCGCTTCGCTTAGTGCGCCCTACTGCACTACCCGTCCAAGTCATCTTATAAACCACCGCTTTCACCTGCCATTGGACATATCGACCTTGGCTCCTCTGGCCGAGGGCGACTCACATGCGGCGCAATGCGCTGCGCTTAGTGCGCCCTACTGCACTAGCCGTCCAAGTCATCTTATAAACCTTCGCTTTCACCTGCCATTGGACATAATGATTGCCCCCTCTGGCAGTTGACGACTCACATGCGGCGCAATGCGCTGCGCTTAGTGCGCCCTACTGCGCTGCAGCGCCCGTGGCCATTGACATCAAAAGAGGCTGTCACTAGACTGAGTGTTACTTTGTACTCCTTAGTGACACCATGAAGACATCGACCTCTGAAAAACCACGCACTGGGTCTGTCACCATCAAACTGGACGACGCCGATCGGGATCGCATTGCGTCTCTCGCCACCGCAAAAAAACGCACGCCGCACTACCTGATGAAAGAGGCCATCCTTGAGTATGTGAAGAAGGAAGAAGCCCGGCAAAACTTCATCGCCGCCGCAGAGTCCTCCTTTGAGCACTACAAGGAGACTGGGCTACACATCACTTTGGATGAATTCAGTCACTGGGTAGACGAGGTTCAAGAGATCCCTGAAGCGCCTGCCCCTGCATGCCACTCGTAAGGCTTTCGGCGCGGGCGCAATCTGACCTGTCCCGTCTGCACACTTTCCTTGTTGGCAAAGATGTCAACGCGGCCAAGCGAGCGATGCTGGCCATCCGCGAAGCGTTCCGGCCGCTGCCCCATGCGCCCACCATTGGCAGACTGGTTGAGGACAGCGAAGATCTGCGCGAGTTGGTGATCGACTTTGGTGCCAGCGGCTACCTGGCGCTTTACCGGTTCGAGCCTGCACTGGATACAGTAACGATTTTGGCTGTAAAGCATCAACGCGAGGACGACTACCAGTAGACCCGGCCATTGGTCCTGCCAGCCCAGTAGGGCGCACTAAGCGCAGCGCATTGCGGCGATAACGAATCATCGTGCCCCAAGCATTGATCTCGCGACCCGTCCAAGTCATCTTATAAACCCCCGCTTTTACCTGCCATTGGACATATCGACCTTGCCTCCTCTGGCAGTTGACGACTCACATGCGGCGCAATGCGCTTCGCTTAGTACGCCTTACTGTACTACTGCACTGCACTACCCGTCCAAGTCATCTTATAAACCACCGCTTTCACCTGCCATTGGACATATCGATTGCCCCCTCCAGCCGAGGGCGACTTACATGCGGCGCAATGCGCTTCGCTTAGTGCGCCCTACTGCTCTGCAGCGCCCGTTGCTTAACGGCTATTCGGTGAGAAAGTGGTTGTAGGCGAAACGGCCGCATTTACCAACACCCCGTAGGGCGCAATAAGCGCAGCGCATTGCGCAGCATGTCAATCATCGTAACCCAAAGCGTCGGCCCTGCCACCCGCCCAATCCAGCGGATAAACCCCAGTCTTCACCAGCCGGTGAAACGTCGAGTGCGGCCAATCGGCTACGCACCTGACCAAGCCATGCTTCACCGGATTGAAGTGCACATAGTCCATATGCGCCTGCATGTCCGCATCGTCGCGCATCAGATGCTCCCAATAACGGCGCTGCCAGATTCCACGCTCGCCGTGCGCAGCACGCACGGCCGATATCCGCTCGACTTTCGGCAACGCTTTCGAGAACTCCATCTTGATCAAGCGCCAGCGAGTGGCGAAATTCATGTCACCTGGCGGCAATTCGATCACGCAATGTAGATGTTCGGGCAGCACCACCCAGCCGTGGATGTGAAACGGGTGCCGCTGGCGGACCGATCGAATCACCTCGCGCAACAAATCGACGTGGCGGGTAAGCAAATCATTGCCGCGCCGTTGCAATAAATTAACGGTGAAGAAATAGGTGCCGCCTGCATGCCAGGCTCGGCGATAGTTAGGCATGCGGCGGTATTGGATCGGTGGAAATACGGCGCAATGCGCTGCGCTTATTGCTCCCTACTATGCTGAAGCGGGGTTTGCGTGGCATCGTCGATCACCGTTGTCGTGAATGATGTCATAACCTCAACGTGCGCGCAGTCAAAAAGTTACACTGACCCCAGTTAATCGACGCCATACGCGAAGCGCATCGGGCATCCTGCCGCCGAGCGCCCCCACCCTGATCCTCCCCCACAGAGCAGGGGAGAGAATTCATTTTTTACCGCACGCGGCATGGGCAGGCCTCTACCCCTGTCCACCCCGGGTCAACGTGATAGCCCGCCGCGCGTTCCTCTACTAATGCCCCTCAGCCGCGAAGACCTCGAAGACGACGCACTGCGCAAACAGTATGAACACCTGCGCGACCAGGTGCCGCTGGTCCCCGCAGCGCAATTCGATGCCTCGCTTGAGAGCGCACTGAGCGCTTGGGATGACACGCAGGATCTCTGGGTGTTCGCCTACGGCTCCTTGATCTGGAATCCGCTGATTCACTTTGTCGAACAACGTCGCGCGCTGCTGCGCGGCTTTCACCGGCGGTTTTGCCTGCAATCGCGCGGTGCTCGCGGCACGCTCGCCAACCCCGGCCTCGTGCTGGGACTCGATTTCGGCGGCTGCTGCAACGGCGTGGCCTTTCGCATCGCCGCAGCAGAGGCCCGCCATGAAATGAAGTTGATCTGGCGGCGCGAAATGGTGCTGGGTTCTTACGCGCCGCGCTGGGTCAGCGTTGAGAGCAACGGCACCGCGCTGCGAGCACTGGCTTTTGTTGTGAATCACGCGCATCCGCATTACACCGGCAAACTGCCGGTCGATGTATTAACACGCATCATGGCAAGCGCGGGCGGTACGCTGGGCAGTTGCGCCGATTACCTGCGCCAGACCGTGGATTGTCTGGCGGCACACGAGATTGATGATCCCCATCTGCGCGATCTGCAACAGCGTGTCGGCCTCGCCATCAACGCCGCTTAAGCGCACTTTGCCAAAGCGCCACCCCGCGGTGTAACCTTCACAGATGCTGCTCACCACGCGGCGTTTTTTACCCACCGCGAAGACCGTTCTGTTGGACACCACCACCGAAAAAATCATCACTCTCGCGCGCACGCTGCGCTTTGAGGATCTCTCGCCGCTGGCGATACGTGCCGCCAAGGCGCGCATTCTCTCGACGCTGGCGGTGAGTCTCGCCGCTTACGACATGCCACCGGTGAAAATCGTGCGCAAGCTTGCGCAACCGGTGGCTGCCGGCCCCGCCGCGCGCATCTTTGGCTCCCTCACGGCCACCACGCCCGACATGGCGGCCTTCGTCAATTCAGCGATGGTGCGCTGCCTCGACATGAGCGACAGCTATGTGATGTCGGCGGTGAGTCACCCGGCCGATGCGTTCTCATCCATCCTCGCCGTCGCCGAGGCCGCACACTGCAGCGGCCGCGAGCTGCTGCTCGCCACCGCGCTGATTTATGAAGTGCAATGCCGCTTCGTTGAAGTCGTGCCGTACAACCATCACGGCTGGGACCAGACGCCGGTGGTGGCACTCGGTGCGGCGATCGGCTGCGCGCGTCTGCTCGGTCTCGATGACACGCAAATGCGCCATGCGATTTCGCTCGCCGTGACGCCCAACATCGCGCTCAACCAAACCCGCACCGGCAGACTGTCAATGTGGAAGGGCATGGCCGGGCCGCAGGGCGCGCGCGGCGGCGTCTTCGCCGCTTATCTCGCGCGCGAAGGCATGACCGGCCCCGACAACATCTTCGAAGGCAAATTCGGCTTTTGGAACCAGCTGATGCATGGCGAATCGTTCAATCTGCCGCTGCCGGTCGATTTCAGCAACCATACCTTCGCCGTGCAGCAGACGATGATCAAATCGTTTCCGACGCGCTTTAACTGTCAGGTACCGGTGTTCACCGCACAAAAGCTGCGCAGCATGGTGGATATCAACCAAATCGCCACGCTCAAGATCGAATCGATCCGTCAGGCCTTTGCACGCTGGACGGATCTACCCGAAATCTGGAAACCCGAAACACGCGAAACCGCCGACCACTCACTGCCCTGCACGGTGGCGATGGGCATGCTCGACGGCACGATCACGCCGGCGATGATGGAACACGACCGCTTCAAGGACGCCGATGTGCTGGCCCTGATGGCGCGCTGCACGATCGAGCTGCCCGATGAATTCGCCGATCTCGCACCTGAAACGCGCTGCTGCCGCCTGACGGCGACCCTGCACAACGGCGAACAAGTGGTCGCTGAAACACGGCGCAGTCTGGCCGACGACGTCGCCGATCCGGGCTGGACGCAGGCGGTGGATAAATTTAATATACTGATCGTGCCGGTGCTCACGACGTCGGCACGTGGAGCACTCAGCGCCTGGGTCGACGATCTGGAAAACCAGAGCGGCGTCGCCGAACTCGTTACACTCACCCGGTTGCAGGCGGACTGAAACGCAAACGTTCCAACCAAACCCGTTGGCGGCCGCGTAATACGCACCGCTGATCCTTCGCACCAACAACAAGGCGCACGCCGTGTCGAACACCGATCATTTTGAAATCCGTAAACGCGCCCTCATCGACCGCCATGCGCGATCAAACAATCTGCAGGCCGGGCTCTACGTTGCCACCACCCTGCTGCCGCTGGCGGTGCTGTGGGTTGGCATCGCCGTATTCAGCCCCGTTTCGCTGTGGTTCACCGCGGCACTGGTGGCGCTGATGAGTCTGTGGACGCTGCGTGCGTTTGTCATCATGCATGAATGCGGTCACGGCAGCCTGTTTCGCAGTGCGCGTCTGAACCGCTTTTTTGGCTTTATCTTCGGCGTGGTCACCGGCATGCCGCAGTTTGTGTGGTCGCAGCATCACCAGTTTCATCACTCCACCAATGGCAACTGGGCCAAGTACCAAGGGCCGCTCAGCATCACCACCGCTGACAAATACGGTGCCATGAATGCGCAACAGCA
>CAMDSO010000160.1 GCA_945906935.1 Bordetella parapertussis | reverse complement strand
CGCGCCACAATATCGGTGGCGCCGCCGGGTGCGTAAGGCACGATTACACGCACCGGACGCTGCGGATAATCCGCCTCCGTTTGCGCTCCAACCGCGCTCCCGCACAACGGCAATACCGGCAACAACGCCATGATTAGTGCGATGTCTTTTCTCATTCTGCGCAACATAGGTCTGCTCCTTTGTAAACGCCATTCCGCGGCAACCAAGGCGCCGCTCCTCCGCTCAATCCATTACGCCGGGCTCGCCAATTTAAGCGTTGCCGTCAGCCATGCCGCGACATGCGCTGCGACAACGTCTTCATGACCATTATAGAAGTGGTCACAATCCGGGACGATCTCGACCTTGCAAGGCCCCGCCGCCGCCGCCGCATATTCCTCGGCCGGATAACGGTCACGCGGCTCCAGACCGCCACGGATAAACAACACCGGACATTTTATTTTCGGCGCGAGTTCTACAGTCGACGGCACAGTCTGCGCGCGATCCAGAAAACTTTCCGCACTGATCACCCACCACCAGCCGGGCATGAAAAGCAGCTGCTGCGGATGCCCCGCCTTCACCGCAGCCTGCGCCTGTGCGAGGATTTCCGGAAATTGCTCGCCGGGACCAACGCTATCGCGGTCGCCGCTCGCCTGCATCGATGTGCGGCCGCCGCGCCCCGCTGACAGCAGCACCAGCGCCGGCGTCTGCGGATGATCAGCGACATGGCGCGTGCCCAGCATGCCACCGTTGCTATGTCCGATCACCACCGGCGCAGCGTAACCTTTCGCCGCCAGCCATTGCGCGGCAAGACGGTTGTCTTCGAGCGCCTCGGCGGTAGTTTGAAACGCCCCGCCCTCGGCAGCGCGACTGTTACGCGTGGTGATCACATCATGACCACGACGGTTAAAGGCGAGACAAGCGAAACCCAGCTTGGTCAGCACTGGCGGCAGAAACCGCGCCATGCCGGTGTAGAAATTCATCGTATTGCCATGAAACAGCAACACCGCGCCATGCGGCGTGCCATTGTCGGGCGTGTGATAAGCGCCGTCGATCGGGATGGTCGGCGTTTGGATTGTGACGAGTTCGGTGCGCATATGCATCCTCCAAGACTACAAACGCGCAGCGCGTCCAGATCACTCGCGACCGCACATTTACAGTTACGAACAACGCCTTCCCCCTTGAGGGGTTGGGCGGGGATGGGGAGGACAGTCAACGCTCTCCTCCCACCTCAATCCCCCCTCTCAAAGGGGGAGGAAGATTACTGGCATGCCTTACTGCCAGCGAGATGCGTAAAAAACAGCCATCAAAAGTACGCCTGCCCCTTCTTGATCGGCGGCGTCCAGGCGCAGTCACCCCATGGGCCGTCACCGTTTTCCTTGATGTAAGAAATGCGACCGGCCTTCTTCGGCACGCGCTTGCCGCTGAACAAGGCCTTCAGCCAGTCCATCACATAGTCGTGACAGTCCATGCCGCCCAGGTTTGGCAGTCCCCACAGCGGGTGATACTGATTCTCGATCACCCACATTTCCTTTGCCACCTTGAGGTCGCCAAAAGCCTCGACCGCATCTTCCAGCGGGCACAGCGGATCAAACTCGCCGGTCACCAGCAGGGTCGGGCATTTCACCTTATCGAGATAGCCGCGCACCGTCATGTCACCAGCGACTTCCGCGTCAAACTTCGCCTCGTCTTCATATCCGGCCATATACATAAACATCTGTTTGAAGCGCGGTGAGGACTGCGTAAAGATAGTGTTGTTCGGGTTGAAGCAAGCGACCGAACTGACGACCGCAGCAGCGCGGTGGTCGTAGCTCGACAGGCGCAGCGCCCAGTAGCTACCCATGCTGATGCCGTAAATGGCGATCTTGTTTTTATCGACTTCCTTGCGCTTTTGCAGATAGCTGATCACCGCCGCGCCGGCGCGCTCATAGTTGTCGCCGACCGAACGGATCTTCTGCATATTCGAATTGCCCTGCCCCGGACCGTCGATGGCAATCACATGAAAGCCACGCGACAGCGCGATGTTGTGGAAGGCCTTCGGAAACACTTCCTTGGTCTGGTCCATACCCGGCACGTAAATCACCACCGGCGCCTTGCGACGATCCGGCAACAGGTGTAACAGGCAGGAAATGGTCTTCCCATCGTCAAACGGAATTTCCACGCGCTCGATTGGATAGCTGGCGACCTTGCTGCGCAGATCGACCATCTCGGACATTTTCTTGTAGAGAAATTTCTTCACCGGATGGTTGTCGAAATAAATCGGATGCTGCGCCATGCGATAAGACTCGATCGCATGATCATAGTGATAGCAGGCCGTTTCATTCGCGCCCATCGCGTGTGCTCGCTTGGCGAATTTCTCGTGCTTCTCGCCCGCCTCACGCCAGACCTTCGGCAGCATGCGGTAGTTGCGTGCGCGCTTGCCCGAAGGTACCTCGGCGTCGTCGCGCTCGAAATTCTGCACGCGGCCGCGCATATTGAGCGCGAGGTCAAGCATCCATTGCTGGTCGTCGCGCTGGGTTCTGAGTTTACGTATCATCGTTTCTCCTGTGGGATGCGCCCTTTAGCGGGCTCGTTTTAAAAAGTGTTGCGAAAATCTAGCGCGGCAGCGTTGCGATCGCGCGCTGGTAATACGACAGATCAAGATATTTTTCCGGTGGCGGCAACGCACCACCCTTATTCTCGATTTCAGCACGCAGCGCCAGTGTCGCCCGGAAACCCTCGGGGCTAAGCCGCGCATCGCGGACATAGCCAATTTGCGGATCGAGCAACAGGCGGTAGGTTGCCTCGGCTTCGTCTTTTGACAACTTCAGCTGAGCCATCAGCAACCGCACGCAATCGGCACGATTAGCCGGGTCAAAGACGCCGCGTAGCGACTCCACATACGAGGCCAGATATTTTTCCAGCAGCGGCCCGTGTTCGCGACCCCAGCTACGCATCACAAAAACGCCTGCCGATTGGTAAGGCCCGAGCAAATCGACAGTGCGCCCCAGACTTTTCATGCCCCTCTGTACCGCTTGCACCGAGAACGGCGGGTTCATGATGGCTGCCGCGTGGCTCTTGTCATCAATCATCGCCTGCAGGCGCTGGGCACCGCGGCCGATTGCCTTGATCCGGTAATCCACGCCTTCGCGCAAGCCGTTGTTGGCGAGTATTTTTTTCGCCTGTAGCGCAAATGCCGTGTCGGTGGCGTCGACGACGAGGATTTTGCCGCGCAGATCGGCAAAGGTATTCAAATGCGGCTGCACGATAAATTCGTTCGAACCGCTGTCGCCGCCCATTACGATCACCACGTCTTTACCGGCCATCTCGACCATCGCCACCGCGTTGTCGACCGCCGAATGGACGATATCGACGGTGCCGTCAGCGAGCGCCGCGCGCTGGGTGGTTGAATTTTCCGTGTATTGCAGATCAAGCCTGATACCGTGGCGGGCAAAGATGCCGCGCTCGATGCCCAGCAAAAACGGTAATTGTTTGGCGGTCGGAAAAAGATTGACCCTCAGCAGCTCGGCTTCCGCCGCACCGGCCACACCGCAGTTCGCAAACGCACAAACTGCACATGCGAACACGGCGCATAAACGCCGCATGACTGCGAGGGTTCTTTGCATTGAAATCCTGAGGAATTATTCTAAGTTTTCAACTGCCAGTTTTGCAGAAACACCGCCGCGTGGCAAATCAAAACGCGGCGGCGCAGGTGCTTATTTTGGCGGAATGATCGGCAGCAGCAAATACGACTCCTTGTCGCCGCCGGAATACACGCTGTTAAGCGCTCCCTGATTGTAGTCGGCGTGAAAATGTGAAAAGTAAAGACTCGCAATGCCATCCACCGGACCGATATCAAGACGGATCTTGTGCCCTTTACGGAACACCATCGAGGTCGGCCAGATCTCGACATCACATTCGACGACCTCATCCGGCTTGAGCCACTGATGTTGATCGTGCGCATGGTAAGGGCGGTGCGGCGTTGATTTCTCTTGATCGAGCTTGCGGTGCGAAGCGCGTAGCCAGCCCTTGGTCACACAGGCGATTTCATCCTCCTGCTGACCGATTTCGCAGACATCCTTGCCCTCGGTATCAATGTTGCGAATGGTGGCAAAGATGTCCATGTCTTCGCTGCTGCTCGACACCCACAACTTCAAGACGATAGGGCCAGTGACTTCGGTATCGTGCTCCAGTGGCGGCGTGACAAAAGAAATCCCGCGCGGCGCTTTGCCGGGCCGGGTCGCAGCCGCCCCCGGATAGGTCGCCTTCGCCACCGTCTTCGCCGATGCAGGCACAAGACTACCCTCGATCGCGTCTTTTTTGTCGGAGGCAGCGCGCTCGATATTCAAATGGAACTTGGTCCATTGAGTACGCGCCAGCGGCCATTCGTTCTCAAAGCGGAACTGATAAGCACCACTGGGCTTCAAGACGCCGCCGGTGCGGATCTCCAGCTTGACCGGTGGCTCATCCATGATGCCGGTGTCGATGTCCTTCAACCAGTAATCCATGAAACGCAGCTGATCGGTGCGCCCTTCTTCGGAATGGAAGGGGTGGTAATGCGAACCGGTATGGATGCGCAGCTTCTTGTGCTTGGAGGCAGCCTGTGTAAAAGCCTCGGTGTTGCCGCGCAAATGCATGGCGAAACCACCCCAGTTACCGCAGCTGTAAAACGGCACCTTGACCTTGTCCCAGCGCGCGCTGGACTGGCGCCAGAACTCGGAATCAAGATCATTCCGCATGTAGTTCCACAGCATATTATTATTGAAGGCCTCGGGGTTGTAGGCGCGCGGCTTGCCGAGCAGATGCCAGGCGGTGTTGCGGTTGTGCCAGCTGGCGATAAAACCCATCGCGAAGATCCCGCCGTGATAAGCCTGATCACGATACTGATCGGCACGGCCTTCCCACGGAATAATCGCCTTCAGCGACGGCGGCTGCAGGCCGGCGACCTTCCACTGAAACGCCGCGTGATACGAAACGCCCATGGTGCCGACGTTGCCCGAACACCACGGCAGTTTCGCCACCCACTCGATACAGTCGTAGCAATCGACCGCCTCCTGGTAGGAGCTCGGCTCCGACATCCCCGGCGACTTGCCCGAGCCGCGCGTATCAACGCGAAACAGCGCATAGCCGCGCGGCACCCACCACATCGGATTGGCGGTCTCCCAGTTCATATAGGGATTGGCTTTTTCCTCCAGATCGTGCGGCGGCACCCAAACCTTGTCTTTCTGATAAGGGCCGATGTTCATCAACACAGGGAATTTCTCTTCGCCGCTGTCGGGACGGTAAATATCGCCGTAGAGAAAGCCGCCATCGCGCAGCGGAATCTTGACGTCTTTTTCGACGATGATTTTGTAATCGCGTTCCTGCGACATCGGCTTGACTGCTGTGCTCATGAATCTCTCCGCTTTCGAATGTGATAGTTCAATGATGCAAGGGTCGATTCTAGCGCGACTATGCGGGCAACACGGCTCTCTCCCGCACAAAACCTGTGCTTTTCCCAACCTCAAAATCAGGAAAATAGCAGCTTGACATGCGTAAAGCGACACCTTACATTCATTCGATGATCAAGTCGTTTCAGCACAAGGGGCTCGAAGCTTTTTTTCGATCAGGCAGCAAGGCCGGCATTCAGGCACATCACTCTGATCGACTAAAGACGATGCTGTTTGCCCTTGATTCCGCGACAAAAGCGGTCGACATGAATGCGCCCGGCTGGCGTTTACATGCCTTAACCGGCAAGCGTAAGGGTTACTGGTCGGTTTCTGTCAGCGGTAACTGGAGACTGATTTTTCGATTCACCGGCAGTGATGCCGAGCTGATTGATTATCTCGACTATCACTAAGGAGTATTCACGTGTCCAGAATGTACAACCCCCCGCATCCGGGAGCTGTTCTCAAGGAGTATCTGCCCGCGGACGTCAGCGTAACAACTGCAGCCAAAAAGCTTGGGGTCTCGCGCCAAGCTTTTTCCGCGATCCTCAACGGCCGCTCTGGCATTACTGCGGACATGGCATTGCGACTCTCGAAGGGGCTCGGCACGAGTGCTGACTTGTGGTTGGGTATGCAGATGCAATTCGATCTCTGGCAAGCAAGGCAACGAGCCCCTCAAGGGGTACAAAAGCTCGCTGCCTAGCCATAGAGCGGTCGTATTTGCAGAAGAAACACCCGCTTGACTGACAACGTCGCTGAGATAAGAAGTCCAAACGCTTGCGCTTTTACTCTCGCATCGATGCCAACTTTCCCCCAGAGTTACTCTGTCCAGTCCGACCTGGATGCCTCTGCACGCCCCCCCTACCGGCGGCGTCTTTTCCCGCGCGTCACAGGCTGCGCCATCGCCATCATCTCCTGAAGTTCGGACATTGCATGGCTCGCATCACGTTCAAAGGTGCCCATGCGATAGCGTTTGAGTACCCGCTTGAGGTTCTTCGTGTCCGCATGATCGTACAGATCGGCGTTAATCGCACTAAGACCCGCTCTTAAATTTTCCACATCTTGATTTAGCGACTGCCGGACCGCCTGCGGCGTTACCTGTCTTTGGGCATAAGGTGCGCGTGGGCTCGCCATCATCACAAAAGGCGCGATGGTTTCGTCGAGCGCTTCGCGCAAGCGCTGCAACTGTTCCGTCAGCACCGCGTTAAACCGCAACAACCGCTCCTGCGCCATACCGGCGAGATGGTCCGGGTTGATTTGTTCGATTTCGAGCTGCAGTTCAAGTAGAGTCAAAAGGTCACCGTCGCTGTAGGCCTTGTTTACTTTTTGCATCAGCACCGTCTTGCGTTCGCGCTCAACGGCATCGGGTTCGCGATCAGGGTGCAACTCGCTGGCCAGCTTGCGATACACCTCCCGCAGGGACTGGGTAGCATGCTGTGCGGCCTGCTCGCGCGCCTCCGCACGTTGTTCCTCGCGCTCGGCCGCCTTCGGATTTTTCAGCTTCTTTTTTTGCGTACGCGCTGCGCGCCGGGCTGTGCGCGCGGCTTCTGCCTCTTCAACCTTCTCGGCGATACGCTGCGCGGCATCCCGATGAGAGCCCGCGACGTCGTCGCGGTCGAGCTTGACGCCAAATATCTCGCTGGCCATTTCGGTCATGAATTCACTTTCGAATTCCTGTTCGTCTGCGTAACTGATCTCGCTGTACTTGTTGTAGAGGCGCACCAGCTCCGGCGTCTCCTCCTCCGCAACCAGTTCGCGCACCAGCGCGCAAATGATATCGGCAAGCTTCAAACGCTCGCGCTGGTTGAGCAACGTGCCACCCATGACCTGGTCATACAGTGCCAGCAGCAACAGGCGCTTGTGGCGCATCTCGGCAAATAATGGCGTGATCTTCGCCGCATGGAAGTGACGCATCTCGTCAACAAATTGACGCCATTGCGCCAATTCATAGCGCGTCGCCGCAATCTGCGCGATCAACTTGTTGAACTGCTTTTGCTCGCGCGTCAGCGTCTGCGACTTACCCGCCACCGCCACCGGCGTGGTGGCAGCGACAGACGCATCCTGATCAAACAGGGATTTTTGTACAGCCACTTCTCTTCCTTTTTATTGATTGCTGCGGCCATTGCTCAGCACTCGGCGCAGGCAAGCCTTTGTACAATGCAGAAAAATTCAGATCAAGCCGCAGATCTGGTCTTGAACCACCGCATTGCCACCCCAACGCCACTGCCTCAGAATATCACGGCATTATTAAGCCCCCCTCTCACTCTAAGACGGAACAGCGCGCACGTACTGCGCAGCCCCAAGCCGAGTATGGAAATACTGATTGAATGGATCGCCATCGCCGCCATCGGCGCTGCGATCGGCTTTGCCGGCGGGCTCTTCGGCGTGGGTGGCGGCATGCCGGCGGTCCCGGTATTGGCACTCGGCTTTGGCCTTGATCAGCAGTTTGCGCAGGGGACGACCTATGTCATGGCGGCACCGACCGCCGTCTTGGGACTGTGGCATTACCACCGGCACGGCAGTCTCGACCGGCGTTACGCCGTCGGCATCGCCATCGCCGGCT
>CAMDSO010000159.1 GCA_945906935.1 Bordetella parapertussis | reverse complement strand
AAAATTGCCGTCGCGCAACACCGTGACCACCCCAGGCATAGCGCGCACCACCGCTTCGTCCAACGCTTCAAGCCGCGCCCGCCGGGAAGGTGGTCGAACGACACGACCGAACACCATGCCGGGCATGCGCATGTCTTGCACGTAAGCCGCTTCGCCCCGCACTTTTTTCGGAATATCGCGTCGCGGCACCGACTTGCCAATCAAATTACGTCGGGCGGCCACCTTCGGCTTGGCCCGCGCCGTCGCCTCGCGCTTGAAATTGGCGCTTTGCGCCAGTTCCCAATAGGTCGTTTTTGCATTACCCGCACTGACCGTCCCGTCGCTGACTGTCAGGCCGCCAGCCGCCACGCCGAGACGCGCCGCCGCGAGCTGCAACAGAATGTCGCGCGCCTCAGCGGCCGCAAAATGCAATGCGGTACCGCTTTGCTCGACCGACTGGCTACCGGCCGTCATACCCTCGTTTGGACTGCGCGAGGTATCTGCCGCGATGATGTCTATACGATCAATATTCACATCGAGCTCATCAGCGGTAATCTGCGCCAATGCGGTAAGAATGCCCTGCCCAAGCTCGACCTTACCCGTGAAGACCGTCACGCTGCCGTCAGCATTAATGCGCAACCAGCCGTCCAGCATACGGTTCGTTTGCAGGCTGCCAGGCAGCGCAACCGCTTGGGTCTGCGCCATTACCACCGGAAACAAGCTAAAACCAATAACGATCCCGGCGCTGCGCTTGAGAAAAGAGCGCCGGCCAACCTCTTGAATCCGAACCTCGCTCATGCTTGCACTCCTTCCACACCAACGGCCATGCCGACTTTTTTACCCGCCATCATGTCCGCCGCGCGCTGTACTGCGCGAACGACCCTGTTATGCGTGCCGCAGCGACATAGATTAGCCGCCAGCGCCTTGCGAATTTGCGCTTCGGTCGGCCGCGGGGTTCGCTCTAAAAAAACCTTTGCGGTTATGATCATGCCGCTAGTGCAATAGCCACATTGCGCGGCCTGCTCGTCAATAAACGCCTGCTGCAACGGGTGCAACGCGCCTGCCGGCGCCAGCCCTTCCAGAGTGGTAATGGCACGTCCACTCGCCGTGGAGAGCGCTATCACACAGGAGCGCACTGCCTTGCCATCGAGGACGACCGTGCAAGCACCGCATTGGGAAACCCCGCAGCCATATTTGGCGCCGTTCAGTCCGAGGTCATTACGCAACACATAAAGCAATGGCGTATCCGCCGCCGCCTCCGACGCATGCGCCTTGCCGTTCACATTAATGGTTAAGGACATCGCTCCCCCTGGCTTTAGTTTTATAGTGTTACGATTTTAGCGCATGAAAACGGCTATTCATCCCGATTTGTGGTGGTGGCCCGCGTGCGCTCACATGGGACTGTTTCACGCTATACTTTACGCCCAATTGCCCACGCTAAGGTGCCTGCCAATGCAGCCCGATTTTGAATCGATCAGGCAACGCGTCAAAGAATTAAAAATCGAACATCGCGACCTCGATGATATTGTTGCCCGCCTCTCCCTTGAGCCCGGGCAAGACCAGCTTCAACTGCAACGGCTGAAGAAAAGAAAACTGCTGCTGAAGGATCAGATACTCCATCTTGAGCGGCAACTAAGCCCTGATATTCTGGCTTGAGTTGGACCAGTGTTGCAGTCGACATTGTGAAGTTGTTTTTGTAGCATTACGCGCAAAAAAACAGCCTGCGACTACCACCGGCAAGCGATCAGACTAATGTATCTCGGTCGCGTCGGCCCGCCAGAACCGCAATCAAAATTGCGTAGGTGCCGAGCAGCACCAGGCACAGCAAAGACCATTCAGCCATACTCAAGGTCATAAAGCGCCAGCTGACCTCGGCGCACTCGCCAGAGCCACGAAAAATCTTTTCAAACGCCTGACTAAGCGGAAACCGGTTCAGCATGTATTCAAGACCCGGGCCGCATTCCGGCACACGATCCTTCGGCAAGTGCTGGAGCCATACATGGCGGGCGGCGACGCCTGCCCCCAACACAGCAATCAGCGCCAGCACCACACTGTAAATCCAGACCCCAATACGTCCCGGGGAATGAAGCGCCCCCATGAGAAAAACAATACCCAGCCCGATGAACGCCACTCTTTGCAATATACAAAGCGGACAGGGATTCTGGTATTCGTAATGCTGAAGGAAAAGCGCGTATGCAATCAACGCGGCACAAACCAGAAAGCCTGCGAAATAAGCTAAGCGCGGCGTGAGTTTGGAGAGCAACAGATTCATGGTTTTATCAACCGGCAAGTTGGCAAATTTTTATTTTAGCAAAGCCCCGTGAACATACTACGGTGAAAAAGCGCCGCGCCCGGAATACGGGCGAGAAATAGCAATTCCAATCCCAGCAAGTTTTCCACAAATAGTGGGGCTACGCTATTCGACACCGGCACATGCGCCACGCACGCTTGTGAGCCGACAGCCGCCCAAGTAGACTGTAACGATGCGCATTTCAGAACAAATTGTGATCGATGAAAAAGAGCTGGACGAACAATTTGTTCGCGCCTCAGGCCCGGGCGGCCAGAACGTAAACAAGGTTTCGACCGCCGTTCAGCTTCGATTTCGCGCTACTTCCTCGGCCTCACTGCCACCCGCCGTATGCGCCAGACTGCTTAAACTGGCGGGCAACCGCGCCACCGCCGGCGGCGAAATTATCATCATCGCGCAACGCTTCCGCACACAAACCCAAAACCGCGTGGATGCACGGACCAGGCTGGCGGCGATGATCCTCAACGCATTCCTGCCACCCAAGCTTCGCAAGGCCACCAAACCAACTTTTGGCTCCAAGAAACGGCGCCTTGATACCAAACAGCGCGTGGGATCGATTAAAAGGCTGCGTGGCTCGGTTGCAGGCGATGAATGATCTTGTGCATTCTGCGGGCAGACCAAATATTTCTATAGATAGACGCCCGATTTGCGCTGCGCTAAGATTCGTAGCGAAACGCAGCGCAAAAAACGTCCCGAGCCGTTCCAGGTCGCGCACTAAACCATAACAATTCAGGAGAACCAATGAACGTCAAAGCGATAGTTGCAGCCGCGGTAATGTCGATCGCCGCAAGCGGTGCGCTGGCACAGGCCAAACCTGAGACACTGGTAAAACAGCGCCAGGCAGCGATGACCCTGCAAAGCAAATATTTTGGCCCAATGCGGATGATGGGACTGGGCAAGATGCCCTATGACGCCGCGGTGGTAGCGCGTAATGCGCCCTTGCTCGACGCACTCGCGAGGATGCCCTGGGATGGTTTCACCGCAAACACCAAGGATCTCAAGACAGGCGCCCTGCCCGCTGTCTATACGGATGCCGCCAAATTCAAAGAGGCTGAAGATCGTTTCGTGGCTGAAACGGCAAAACTGGTCAGCATTTCGAAAAGTGGTGTCGAAGGAGCGATCAAAGCTCAAATCGTGGCAATTGACAAATCATGCAGTGGCTGCCACGAAACCTACCGCGAACGGCAATAGGGACGGCCTGACTTAATAATGCCCCCCCCCGCCATTGCTCGCAGGATCTGCGTTGCCCCGCCAGTTGGGCAAACCCTTTCCAACGTATGCCGGTTAATGACAGGGGTGGTTGTCCTCATCGCATTGTCTTTGGGGGGGGCTGCCACAGCGGGCGATGTGAAACGCGGCGAGTATCTTGCGGCAGCAGCGGGTTGCGTTGGCTGTCACACGGTGGCCGCGAAAAGTGCCACGACATACGCAGGCGGCCGCGCACTCAAAACGCCTTTCGGAACTTTCTACGGCCCCAACATTACCCCCGACAAGGTGGCTGGAATCGGCCACTGGACGGAGGCGGATTTTATCCGTGCCATGCGGCACGGGGAGCGTCCCGACGGCAAGAACTATTTCCCCGCATTCCCCTATCCGTCCTTCACTAGGATCGCCGATGGTGATTTGAAAGACTTGTGGGCTTTCCTGCAAAGTCTGCCGCCGAGTAGTCAGGCGAACAAATCCCATGAACTACGCTTCCCATTTGGTTTTCGCCTCATGGTAACGGTTTGGAAGTGGCTGTTTTTCACCCCGGGACCGATGCGTGAAATGGCAGGTCCTGCGGCCCGCGGCGCCTATCTGGTTGAAGCACTCGGTCATTGCGGCGAGTGCCATACCACGCGCAACTTTCTCGGCGGTCCGCGACGCCATCGCGCATTGGCCGGGGGCCTCGGCCCCGAGGGCAAACGGGTGCCCAATCTGACGCCGTCGCGACTGAAAACATGGAGTGACGCCGATCTCCGGGAATTCTTCCTCAGCGGCTCGACCCCGGATGGCGACACAGCCGCTGCGCCAATGGATGAGGTCGTTCGAAATTCGACGAGCCGCCTGACACCTGCCGATTTAACTGCGGTGATCACCTACCTGCGCAACCTGCCGGCAATTGCTGACGAGGCGCGCTGAATAAAGGCTAACAGATCGCCGGTGTATCAACGCGCTATGATGTCGGCGTTCCAGCATATCTGCCGCATTTCCGACCAGAGGCTATTTTCTTGCCTTGTTTGCATGCTCATTCCCCTGTTTTTCGTGAAATTTTTAACGGTCGCCCAGCATTAACCCGTAGGCCTGCATTTTGCTCTTGTCGACCTGGCAGTAAAGAAGCACTGCAACGAGCAGCGGTTGCCGCTCATGCGCGGAGTCCCGTATACGACAAGAGGAAAAAAACGCATGCTGAAAATTGATCTCGGCACACACGACCGTGAGATCGCTGAACTCGTCACTCAACACTGCGCAAAATTCGGGGCGGTGCTATCTGCCCGGGTTCATCGAACGCCGTCCCCATTCGCCTTAGTCGAAATGAAAACACGCGATGAAACGGACCGACTTGCGATTGAATTCGGGGGATCCGTTTTCGGAAATTGTGTGCTCATTCACCTAACGGACACGTCCGATTGAAACACAACAATAAACTGGCTAACGGTCGCGGATTTCCTTCCAACCAATCAGACCTGCAGCGATAAATCCAACATTGCGGAGGGTTTCGCGCTTTACCCTGCGCGCTTAATGACTAAAGATATCCAGCATCATGCCTGGATCAGCGCAGTAGGCGCAGATTTTAACCAAAGCAAACCGGCGACTGTTTTGATATCGGTAATATCACCGCACCATACGAGCTTTAGCGCAGATTCGAGGTTCATGGGTACGACATCAAGAAACTCCCCTTCGTCTAACTGTCGACCGACATGGCGCAACTCCCGTGCCACAAAAAACTCCATGCGCTCGTTTGAGTAACCGATACACGGATGCAGTGTTGAAATGTGTCGCCACTGCGCAGCCTCGTAACCACACTCTTCCACCAACTCGCGGCGGGCAGTCATCATTGCTTCCTCGCCTGCCTCGATCTTGCCGGCAGGCAACTCCAGAAAGTGTCGACGCATGGGATAGCGATACTGGCGTTCCAACAGGATAGTCTGGGCATCGACAAACGCCAGTATTACAACCGCTCCAGGATGGCGCACCCACTCTCGACGCGCCAGCCTCCCGTCTGGCAGGCGCACGATGTCTTCTTCGAGTTTGAGAAAATCACCGTCATACGCGAGTCTGCCGTCGACCCGAGTCTCGGTGTAATCAGGTGCATCCCTATCCGACATGCGGATCTGGAAATTTAGAGGGAAAGTGCCACGGAATACGCGCAGATCGCCATCAAGGCGCCCGGGAATATTCCGAAAGCGAGCACCGCGAGACCGTTCATGCTCAACACAATGCGCATGGGTGAATTAGAGACTATCGGCGAGTTATCCTGCGGCGCGTCGAAATACATCAACTTGACGATCCGCAAATAGTAGAACGCACCGATCAAAGAGAACATGACGGCGACGACGGCTAGCCACACAAAGCCCGCCTCAACGACCGCCCACAGGACCGACAATTTCGCGTAAAAGCCGACAACCGGCGGCACTCCCGCCATGGAAAACATCAACAAAAGCATGATTGCGGCGTACCAAGGGCTACGCTGGTTCAGTCCCTTGTAATCGTCAAGATTATCCGCCTCGAAACCATCGCGTGACAGCAGCAGCATGACGCCGAAGGTACCCAAGGTGGTCAAAACATAAACCACCACGTAAAACATCGATGCCGCATAACCTTCCGAAGTACCACTCAAAATGCCGAGGAGCAGGAAGCCCATATGCGAAATTGCCGAATAGGCAAGCATGCGCTTTAAATTGGTTTGCGCAATGGCGGTGATGTTGCCGACTGCCAAGGACAGCACCGCCATAATAATCAGCATCCATTGCCATTGCTCGACCAGAAATGGTGCCCCCAAACCCGACACCAGAAGTCTGATCACAAAAGCAAACGCAGCGAGTTTCGGCGCAGAACCGATAAACAAGGTCACCGCGGTAGGGGCGCCGTGATACACATCAGGCACCCACATGTGGAAGGGCACGGCCGACAACTTGAAACCCAAGCCGGCGACAACGAAAACCAGAGCAAAGGCTAGAATGGTTACATCGGCCTCGCCTGCGCTGATAACGGCTGACATGACATCAATATCAAGAGTGCCGGTTGCACCATAGAGCATCGACATTCCGTAGAGCAACATGCCTGAGGCCAGTGCACCCAAAACAAAATATTTCATCGCAGCTTCTGTCGCCTGCCTGGAGTCACGTTGCAGGGCAATCATTGCATACAACGAGAGACTCAACATTTCCAGACCAAGATAAAGCGTCAGCAGGCTGCTACCTGAAACCATGACCAACATGCCCAGAGTTGCAAACAAGGCGAGCACAAAAAATTCACCGCGAAACATATCCCTGGATCGGATGTAGCTCTGCGAGTAGACAAAAACCACGGCGACCGAGATGTAAATACACAGCTTGAGCACACTTGCCATCGAGTCGATAACGAACATATCGCTGAACGGCTCGACTTCGTTGATTGGATCGACAAAAGCCGTGATGAAAAAACAACCCAGCAGCGTCGCCAGAGACAATAGGTAGGTCAGCCCACGTTGCTCATCACTAAGAAAAAGGTCGATCAGCAATATCGCGCATATCATGCACAGCAGGAATATTTCTGCATAGGCGGGCGCGAGGGAGAGGAGAAATTGCATCCTACAGTCCGATCAATAGTTTGCGACCAGGGGCGGCCAATCGCAGGATTTCGTTGACCGATTCGTGCAAAACCGCACCGAATGGCGCCGGATACAACCCCATCAGAAGCACGAACAGTGCAAGCACTGCGAGGATAAAAAATTCGCGTTTCGATAGGTCGCTCAACTGCTCGACATGGGCGTTGGCGATTTCACCAAAGATAACGCGTTTATACATCCACAGCGTATAAGCAGCGCCAAATATCAATGTGCTTGCAGCGAGGGCCGCATACCAGAAATTGACTTTCATAGTCGCGAGAATCACAAGCCATTCCCCGACAAAACCACTGGTACCCGGAAGCCCGGCATTTGCCATCGCGAACAACATAAACAACGCTGAAAATACCGGCATCCTGTTAACCACGCCGCCATAATCGGCAATCATGCGTGAATGCATACGATCGTACAGCACGCCCACACAGAGAAACATGGCCGCCGAGATGAAACCGTGCGAAATCATCTGCAGTATCGCGCCTTCCATACCCTGTGCGCTGAAAATGAAGATCCCCAGTGTGACGAAGCCCATGTGCGAAATGGACGAATAGGCAATCAACTTCTTCATATCGGCTTGCACCAGCGCGACCAAACCGATGTAAACGACGCCGATCAACGACAGCACAATGACGAAACCTGCCAACTCGTGGCTGGCATCCGGTGCAATTGGCAGTGAAAGACGCAGAAAACCGTAGCCGCCGAGCTTCAACATGACCGCAGCCAGCACCACCGAACCACCGGTAGGCGCTTCGACGTGCGCGTCGGGCAACCAGGTATGAACCGGCCACATTGGCACTTTGACCGCGAACGCCAGCATGAAGGCGGCGAATATGGCGATCTGTGCATTCAGCGGCAGTGGCAGATCGTAAAAGTGAAGCAGCGAGAAACTGCCACCTGCCGCGTTGTAGAGATAAATCAACGCGACCAGCGACAATAACGAACCCATCAGGGTATAGAGAAAGAATTTTACGGCCGCATAAA
>CAMDSO010000158.1 GCA_945906935.1 Bordetella parapertussis | reverse complement strand
GGCGGCGTAAACCGATTCCGCTGCGGTCTTGTCGCGCCGCCCGGTCTGCCGGGCAGGGCATCCAGTGTTGTGCTTTTTTCAGGCGAGTGGCTGAACGCACGGGTGCAGCATGAATAATCAGCCGTTAGCGGCGCTGCATCCTGCATTCGGTTTCAACCGATTTCACCACTTTGCCGCGTGCCGGCGGACGTCGCACCACACGTAATTCCTCGTAGCCTTCTTTTGCACAGCTGATGGCAACGTCGGCCGCTTTGATTTTTTTGCCCAGTCCGGGCACACGGTAGAGCCCTGCGCGGTCGGTGCGCGTGACGTAGGTGAGGCCGCCAGTGATCTTCAGCGTCACCTTTGCGTCTCCAATCACGGTGTTGCGTGCATCGCGCACGAAGCCGAAATAAGTCGGCCCGTCTTCGTCGTTGTGCTCGTGGGCTTCGTTGATGCCGCCGCCCGCCCGCGCATTGGGTGTGATACCGAATGCCAGCAGCGCGGCCATCACCGTCACCATGGCCGCAAGGCTGCGCGTTGAAAGCTTGATCATGATCGGAGGCGGTCGTTTTTCGCGCGGGATCAGCGCAGAAAAAACTGCTCAGCAGATAGCCGAATGCAAGCAATACGCCGAGCGGAACCAACCAAGCAAGCGCAGGGCGCAGGAAGTGCGTCAGTCCGACCGGTAAACGGCATGCCACCAGCGCGCTCACGCCGCCGGCCAGTGCGGCTGTTGCTATCCAGCCGAACCAGTACATGGCCGCCCCGTCGGCCGGTGCCTGCACGCCCCAACCGAGGCTGTAGGTGATCGGATGATAGGTAAAGAGCGCGTAGTTCTGTTCGACGGCGACCACGTAAACCAGCGCAAAGACCATCGCGAAAACGATGGCAAAGATTTCAAATGAGCGTGATGTTTTCAGGCGCCGAATCCGCGGATGTTGTTGAGGATGTGGCCAGTGAGAAAATTCCACCAGACGACGAGAGCGAGTATCGCTGTGATCGCCTTGCGTGCACCGTGGTGCTCGGTGCTTGGCTGGCGCCAGTTGCAGCCAATGCAGTCGCGAGGCCACTCGCAGGTCTGATGCGTCGGCATGCGCCACGGGAACGTCGATCAACGCCTGCGCAATACGGTCAACGTTTGGGCGCAGCCGCGCGCTTGCCTCCCCAACCCAGGCGAGCACCGTGGCCGGCGAGACCTTCAGTGCAAACAATTGAGTGATGAGTTGTGCACTACGTCCCAGCGGCAGCAACTGGCCTTCCCTCCAGTGCACCGCCGGCGCGCGCACGTTCGGACCATATTGCATGACCTCGGTCACGCCGTCGGCAAATTGGCTTTGGTGCTGTTGCCCGCAGGAGCAACGCAATTGCCGCGTGCGATGTTCGGTGACTTGGTAGCGCGCGACCGGTATCTCAAACACTTGCTGCCGCTGGTCCAACCGGGCATCCGCTGTCTATGCGCCTGCCGGCGCGACCTTTAAAAGCCTACTCGTTTGGCGACCGCTTTGCGATATTCAGGTTAGGCCAAGCGGGCTGACTGGGTTTATGATCTCCTTCACGGCGAAGCGCAGGGTCGGCTGTCGTAAAAAGACCGTCTTATAAATTGGGGGGAGCATGGCAGACAGGCATTTCATTAAGGGGCAGGTATGCGCGCTCATTGCGTTGCTGTCACCAGCGGTGGGCTACGCACAGACGCAGGCTGACGACAACAAGGCGTCGCTCTTGCCCGAGGTGGTTACCTCGGCCAGCCGCAGCGAAGAGCGCGTACTGGATACCGCGGCATCGATCAATATTCTGAATTCGCAAAACATACACGACGGGCAGGCGGAACAGAATTTGTCCGAACCGCTGGCGCGTGTCCCCGGCATCTTTGCCCTGAACCGTCAGAATTACGCGCAGGATATGCTGATCTCCTCGCGCGGCTTCGGTGCTAATTCGACCTTTGGGGCGCGCAACATCAAGCTTTTTGTTGATGGCATTCCCGGTACGATGGCCGACGGGCAGGGCCAGATGTCGCACATTGACCTCGTCTCCACTGATCGTATCGAGGTAATGCGCGGCCCGTTTTCTGCGCTCTATGGCAACTCGGCTGGTGGCGTGATCAGCGTGTTTACCGAGAGCGGCAAGCCGGGCGCCGAGGCTATGCCGTATTTTTCCGCCGGCTCTTTCGGACAGCGCAAATACGGTTTGAAGCTGGGCGGTGAGCAAAACGACATTAACTACATGCTCGACGCTGGCATCCTTAAAACCAACGGCTATCGCGATCACAGCAACGCCGACCGGCAGAACGATAATGCCAAGATTGGTTTCAAGTTGGGCGCAGATACTACGCTGACGCTGGTGGCGAATAATTTGAGTTTAAGGGCGCAGGACCCGCTGGGTTTGACCGCTGCGCAATTACAAAGTAATGCGCGCGGGGCGGGCAATAATGCGTTGAGCTTCGACACGCGCAAGAGCGTTGATCAGACGCAGGGCGGTCTGACACTCACCCACCGACTGGGCGCGCAGGATACGCTGACGGTAGTGCCCTACTATGGCGAGCGGCATACCATTCAGTATCTGGCCACCGGAACCAATGGTGTGATTGATCTGAACAGAACCTTCTTCGGCCTGAACACCCAGTGGCTACATGTCGGCGATCTCGGTGGGGTTCCTTACAAGGTGGTCACCGGGCTTGAGGGCAATGAAAATGAAGATAGCCGTTTAGCGTTTGCGAATACCCTCGGTAATCGTACCGGCCCCGCAACGCAGAATTACAACATGCTGGCGCGTGCGCGCGACGGCTTTGTGCAGGCGGAATTTCGACCGAGCGAGCGCGTTGCGTTCAATGGTGGTTTGCGTCATTCACAAGTATTGCTGAGTTCGGTGAGTAATCTGTCGACGACGCCAAGTCCGGGCACGCATACCTATCAGGCCACCACCAGCATGGCCTCGGTTCAATATTATTTGCAGGAAAAGACTAATGTCTACCTGTCTTATGGCAGCGGCTTCGACACCCCGACGCTGAACCAGGTGTTTTACAGTCCAGCGAGTCTGCTTACAGTGCCGGCCACCAACATCGGCAATATTGGCTTGCAGGCGGCGCGTACCCGTCAGCTTGAACTTGGCCTGAAGAGCGAATTGTCGGCGACCACCCGTCTGAACGTGGCCGTGTTCGATACCGGTACCACCAACGACATTGTGGTTGCGATCAGCAACGGTGGCCGCTCTGCGTTCACCAATGCGCCGAAAACTGAACGTCGCGGACTGGAGTTGAGCGCGCAGACTCTGCTGACCAATAACTGGCAGGCAAGCCTTGCCTATACGCGTTTGAGCGCGAAAGTCCTGGAAACCTATTCCCAGATCAACGTCAGTGGCAGCACTTTTGCTGTTTTGAGTGGCAACCGCATTCCAGGTGTCCCCGATCAGGGCTTGTTTGCCGAGTTGCTGTGGCGCCAGAGTCACAACGCATTTGAGTTTGCGGTTGAGGGCCGCGCCGCCGGCAGCATTGCCGCTAACGACTTGAATTTAGAGTCGGCTGGAGGATATGCGATTACCAATCTGCGATTATTGGCGCGGCAGACGGTGGGTGGCTGGAAAATTTCCGAGTTTGTGCGCGTCGATAATATTTTTGATCGCGCTTACGTCGGTTCAGTAATCGTCAACCAGGCGAGCCGACAGTTTTATGAGAGTGCGCCGGGACGTAATTGGCTGGCCGGTATCAACGCCACTTTCCGCTTTTGAGTGGTGTCAGGGGCGGGCTTGAGGACGCCATGGTCCGCTCGCCACAAGCCAATAGCATAATGCGTGCATAACTGTTAATATTTTCCCTGAATTTCCTATAACAATAAAAATCTGGACGGCGCTGCGGCGCCGTCTTTGCGCTGATTCATACGCATTTATCAGGAGAGGCTCTAATGAAAATAACGCTATCGGCACTGGCACTGCTTTTTGCTGCGGCTTCAGCATTTGCACAAAGCGACGCAGAATTGCGCAGCGACGGCAAAAATACCGACAACGTGCTGAACTATGGCATGGGCTACGGTCAGAATCGTTTTAGTCCACTCAAGCAGGTCAACAAGCAGACGGTCAAGAAGTTGGTGCCGATCTGGAACGTATCGCTCAGCAGCAACTACGGCGAACAAGGTCAGCCGCTGGTTTACAACGGCGTGATGTATGTCGCCAATGCCGACAATACGGTGGCTGTCGACATTGAAACGGGCAAACAGTTGTGGCGCACCCCGGTTGAGTGGGATCCGGCGACGCCACGCGTTGTTTGTTGCGGTATCTCGAACAAAGGGCCGGCGATTTATAACGGCAAGGTGTTCCGCGGTACGCTTGATTCCTTCGTGGTCGCGCTGGACCAGAAGACCGGTAAGCAAATCTGGAAGCAAAAAGCGGCTGACTGGAAAGAGGGCTTTACCATCACCGGTGCGCCCTTGGTGGCCAATGGCGTACTGATCACCGGCATGTCGGGCGCCGAGTTCGGCACCCGCCTGTGGCTTGATGGTTGGGACCCGGAGACCGGCAAACAGTTGTGGCGTCGTTACACGGTGCCAGGCCCCGGTGAAAAAGGCCATGACACCTGGCCGGCCGGCGATGCTTATCTGCGCGGTGGCGGTTCGACCTGGATCACCGGTTCGTATGATCCGGAACTCGACCTCGTTTACTGGGGCACCGGTAACGCGGGGCCGTGGAATCCGGCGACGCGTCCGGGGGATAACCTCTACACCGCTTCGGTGCTGGCCTTCCGGCCAAAGACCGGTGAGATCGTCTGGTATTACCAGTTCACACCCAATGAAATGTACGACTGGGACTCCAACTGGGAAATGATCCAGGCCGATTTGATGGTCAACGGGGCCAAACGCAAGGTTGTCATGCAGATGCACCGCAACGGCTTCCTTTACGTGCTCGATCGTACCGATGGAAAACTGCTCTCGGCTGAGCCCTTTGCGAAAATTAATTGGGCGACGCACGTAGACATGAAGACTGGCCGGCCGGTGGAGTCGGATGTCTCCAAGCGCGTACGTGCCGGCGAAACGGTTGAGGTATGGCCCAGCCCGTGGGGTGCAAAAAACTGGCCGCATGCGGCGTTCAGCCCCGAGACCGGCCTGCTGTATGCCAACACCATGCACTTTGCCCACACGTTTAAGTTCATACCGGTTGAATACAAACCCGGTCAGCGCTACGTGGGTGTTCAAAACAAGCGCATCCCGACGCCGCCGGGTGAGGCTTTGGCGCATATCGAGGCGATTGACCCCATGACCGGCATACCGAAGTGGCGTGTGCCGATCTATGACATCCCGAACTATTCGGCGATGCTGGCAACCTCGGGCGGCTTACTGTTCACCGGCAAGCAGACCGGCGAGTTTCAGGCGCTAGATATCGACAGTGGCAAGACGCTCTGGCAGTTCCAGACCGGTTCGGGCATCAATGCACAACCGATCACGTTTACGCACAAGGGCCGTCAATACGTGGTGATCCAGTCGGGGCTGGGAGGCGTTAACCAAGCTCGAATGGCGGCCGAACTACGCAACGTGCCGCGCGGTGGTTCGGTGTGGGCGTTCGCGCTGACGGATTAATAGCAGGTAATCACAAAGACTGAATCGGGGGGAAGTCATGGGTAGAACATGGATCGTATTAATCGCTGTACTGCTGTGCGCCGGCTGTGCGCAGATGGGGCCGACGGCAAGAGACCTCGTCAACGACGGCAGCAATACTGATCATGTTCTGACCTATGGTATGGGCTATAGCCAGAACCGCTATAGCACTCTCTCCCAGATTAACAAGACCAACGTCAAGAAACTGGTGCCGGTCTGGAGTCTGGGCCTCGAAAACAATCTGGGTGAGCAGGCCCAACCGCTTATTTACGACGGCGTGATGTATGTGAGTGACGCCAAGTGGACGGTCGCCATCGACGCCGTCAGCGGCAAGCAGCTGTGGCGCACGGCGGTGAATTTTGATCCGGATACGCCGCGCATCGTTTGCTGCGGTGTATCGAACAAGGGTGTTGCGTTGTTCAATGGCAAGGTGTTGCGCACCACCATAGACGCGTATGTCATGGCGCTCGATCAGAAAACCGGTGCGGTTCTTTGGAAGCAGAAAGTCGCCGAATGGAAAGAGGGTTTTTCACTAACCCTCGCGCCGCTGATTGCCAATGGGGTGCTGGTCACCGGTTGCTCGGGGGCTGAATTCGGTGTGCGTTGTTTTCTGGATGGATGGAACCCGGATACGGGCGAGCATTTGTGGCGCCGCTACACGATCCCGGGACCGGGCGAAAAAGGCCACGAGACGTGGATACCCTCCGAAGCTTATAAAACCGGTGGTGCCAGCACCTGGATCACCGGTTCCTATGACCCGGAACTGGATCTCATGTACTGGGGCACCGGCAACGCTGCGCCGTATAACCCGAACTACCGCCAGGGTGACAATTTGTATACCGCTTCGATACTGGCAGTGCGGCCAAAGACGGGCGAGATTGTTTGGCACTACCAGGTTGCACCGAACGAAATTTACGACTGGGATACGGTGTGGGAAATCATCCTCGCTGAGATCAAGGTCGACGGCGTGCCACGCAAAGTGGCCATGCAAATGAACCGCAACGGCTTTCTCTACGTACTCGATCGTGTGACCGGAGAATTGTTGTCGGCGAAACCTTTTACCAAGGTCAACTGGGCGACGCACGTTGACATGAAGACCGGCCGCCCGGTTGAATCCGAGCTGTCGGCGAAGCTACGCGCCGGCGAGCAGATCCAGCTTTACCCGAGCATACGCGGCGGCAAAAACTGGATGCACGCAGCGTTCAATCCGAATACCGGCTTGCTGTATGCCGCCACCAACGAGGGCTATACCAACTACAAGTTGGTGCCGCTGGGCCCGTTCAAGCCAGGCTTCCGGTATCAGGGGGTGGAGAGTATTTATTCGGTAATCACGCCAGACACTCCGGGCGGTTATATTGAAGCGATCGACCCGCTTTCGGCAAAACCGAAATGGCGCGTACCTATCATGGGTGAACTGCCGGGTTCGGCCATGCTGGCCACCGGTGGCGGCCTGCTGTTTACCGGTAAGCACTCAGGTGAATTTATCGCGGTGGATGCCGACAATGGTCAACAACTCTGGCAGTTCAGGACGCCCTCCGGGATCAACGCGCAGCCGATTACGTGGACCAAAAACGGCCGCCAGTATGTGACCATCCTGTCGGGGATCGGCGGCACTTCGTCGCAACGCCGTGGTTTATCCGAAATTCCTCTTGGCGGTTCGGTGTGGACTTTTGCGTTATTCCAGGAATAGACGCTGTCGTTTAACGGCAGTCAGAGGGGAGGGGAAATGAGAAAAACCATTTTGTTGGGCGCGCTTGTTGCGTTCGCCACCGCTGGTGCGTTTGCACAAACACAGGCGGATCTGCAGGCCGACGGGAACGGCAAGAACACCGATAACGTCTTAACCTATGGCATGGGCTATGGGCAGCAGCGTCACTCGCCGCTGACCCAAATCAACAAGTCCAACGTCAAGCGTCTGGTGCCGGTGTGGTCGGCCGGTCTTGAAAACGAGTTTGGTGAACAGGCGCAGCCGATCATTCATGAAGGTGTGATGTATGTCAGCAATGCACGCTGGACGGTGGCGATCAACGCGCTGAGCGGCAAACAACTATGGCGCAAGGCGGTTGATTTCCCGCCGGAGACGCCGCGCGTGGTGTGTTGCGGTGTTTCGAACAAGGGCGTTGCTGTTTATAACGGCAAGGTTTTCCGCTCCACTCTGCACGCCTATGTGGTCGCCCTCGACCAGAAGACCGGCAAGGAAGTATGGCGGCAGAAGGCGGCGGAATGGACGCAGGGTTATTCGCAGACGGCAGCGCCACTGGTGGCCAATGGTGTGTTGGTAACGGGCATCTCGGGTGCTGAATTCGGTATCCGCGGCTACCTTGATGGCTGGGACCCTGAGACCGGTAAACATTTGTGGCGGCGTTACACCACCGCCGGCCCCGGTGAAAAAGGCCATGACACCTGGGAGCCGCGGGAATCCTACCAAAACGGAGGCGCCAGTACCTGGATCACCGGTTCCTATGATCCCGAGCTTGACCTGATGTATTGGGGCACCGGCAATGCGGGTCCCTGGAATCCCGCTAACCGCAAGGGCGATAATTTGTATGCGGCATCGATTATC
>CAMDSO010000157.1 GCA_945906935.1 Bordetella parapertussis | reverse complement strand
AGTTCGGGGTAGACTGATCGGATGGCAGATCAAATAACCTTATCGTCTGTCAACAGTAAGAAAATAAAGCAGAAAGTGGCGTTTAGTCCCAACCCGTGCCGGCAGTGCGGGGCCTGCTGTGCTACGTTCCGCGTCTCGTTTTACTGGGCTGAGGCGAAGGAGTTAAATCTACCAGATAAACTGATCGAAAATCTGGGTCCAACCTTCAGCTGCATGGCGGGTACCAATAGTCGTTCTCCGCGCTGTCAGGCGCTTGCCGGTGAGATTGGTAAGGATGTGGTTTGCACGGTTTATGCGCAGCGACCATCACCGTGCATTGAACTGCAGCCCGGCAGTGAAAAATGTGGTCGCGCAAGGGCCCGCCATGGATTGCCTCTACTGCCCGTTATTTTTTCGGGTAACAAGTCGTAAATTAGTTATCGCTCTTCAAGATACTTAAACGTTTTTTATTTTCGGCGAGGCGTAATTTCAGGTCGAGGCCAACCTTGAAATGTGGCGCATATTTAGCAGATACTAAGATCTTAACCCCGGATCGAGGGTTGCGCCCGACCCGAGGCTTACGATAAATTAAATTGAAGCTGCCGAATCCTCGTATTTCAATATGCCTCCCTTGCGTCAGCGCGTCAAAAATTCCCTTTAGGATGGCCCTCACAGCGACTTCAGTATCGTTAGCAACCAACTGGGGGAAGCGTTTGGCGATCCTCAAAATCAACTCTGATTTAATGATTTGCGCAGTACGTTGTTTCTTCATTTATGCGTATGTTTTATTTTTTTATCAAAGCAGCATGCTACTGAAAATCAAAGTGCCATGCTTAAAAGCAGCCGGCGGATGGGCGGTGCGGCCGTCACGCCCAGCTCATAAAAGTGTTGCATTTTATTTGCTGCAGATGTTTAATCGTTAATATATTAACCAGATCGCCTACTGCTTGCAGAATTCGCGAACTATAAAAACAGCCATCGTTATTGGCGCTAGCGTAAAAATCCGAAGCGGCACACCGCGGCGGCGGCCCCTCTCTCACTCCGAAGCAATACAGCCTTTATCAGTTGTCCCAGACCGTGATGTTTGGGGCGAGCGGCATTCAATCGACGTAATTTATTTTGCGTCGGCGGGATAGCGTGCGCCACCTGGCGCGGGCTAGCTTAGTGGTATGACTTAACTTCAATAGGAGACCGTTATGGCTGCCAAGAAAAAAGCCGCGAAAAAACCCGCTAAGAAAAAGTAGTTTTTCGTCAGTAGTGCTGTGTTGGCCTGGCAAATAATGGCGCCAACAAGTCTTGGAGATCACCACAAGCGCTCGCTAGGGTTTCTGGTGTTCCCCAAGGCTGATTTTAATGATTAACTTGCGTCAGCTACCCGGGGGGCTGATCGCCGCCATCGAAGAGCCTGCGGTGATTGTCAGGATACTCACTAATCTGGGAATGCCGGCGCGCGCTCCACCTCAGTCGGCCTGGATGCCGAGTTCCTTGACGGCCGCCTTGTAGCGCAGCAACTGGTCGGTGACAAAGCGGCTGAATTCCTCCGGGGTGTTGTGGACCAGGTCAACGCCCAGCTGGAGAAACTTCTGCGCGGTGTCTGGCGCCGTCACTGCGGCCACGGTCGCGGTGTGCAACTGCTGGAGAACTGGCTTCGGCGTCTTCGCGGGTGCCATTAGGCCAAACCAGCCGAAGGACTGGTAGGAGGGTATGCCGGATTCGGCAACGGTTGGAATGTCCGGCAGCGTCGGTGAGCGCTTCAGGCCGCCCACTGCCAGTGCTTTCAGTTTTCCGGCCTTGACCTGCGGCGTCATGCCGGCCATCGGTCCGAAATAGAACTGCGTTTCGCCGGCGATGGTGGCGGCGACCGAGGGACCACCGCCTTTGTAAGGGACGTGTACTGTGTCCCTGGTGATGCCGGCAAGATGCACAAAGAGCGCAATAGCGTAATGGCTGCCCGAGCCGTTGCCGCCAGACGCGTAGTTGAGCGATCGAGATTTGACCTTGGCGAGAGCGATGAGTTGACTCACGTTGGAAGCTGAGACTGTGGGGTTTGCAACCAACAGGTTCTGGGCTATCGCGTACAGTGAGACAGGCTCAAAATCTCTGACCGGATCGTATTTGAGCTTGCGTTGGATTGCCGGGCCAAAAGAATGGGTTGCAGCCGAACTGGCCAGCAGCGTGTAGCCGTCAGGATGTGCGTTTGCCGCGATCTCCGCTCCGATCATGCCACCCGCGCCGCCGCGGTTATCGATGACCATCTGCTGGCCGAGTATTTCGGTGAGTTTATTGGCAATGATCCGGCCTATCGTATCATTGGCGCCTCCAGGCGGATTTGGGGAGATTATGCGGATGGGTCGGGTCGGGTAGTTTTGCGCGTGTAACGTGCCCGCAGCGGGGCCGGCAACGATCAATACGCACAGTGGCAGAACAAATCCATGCCGGTTCATGCATCCCCCCTTGCGATGATTGTTGTTATGACTCAAGCGGCAGCCGCACGACCTGTCCGGTACGGGCCGATCGCTCAATGGCAATGGTCGTTTCCAGGTTGATGATCGCTTGCTCTGGGGTCGTATGTGCAATGGGGTTTCCGGTGACCAGGTGGTCGAGCCATGCGCGGGTTTCGTTTCCGAGCGGTCCCCAGAAATCGCCGAGTGCCCAATCCCCCGGAGTGGTACTGCCGAGGAAGGCCATATTGATCTGATGATCGGGCACGTAAGCGTGCGGGATGCCTTTGTCGGTGTAAAGCAGGTGATCCATATGATCGTCGTCGATCATCATGGTGCCTTCCGAGCCCAGCAGTTCGACGCGGTCGGACTGGCCGAACGTCGGGTATTTTGCCGGCAACGCATAACTGATGCCGAGATTGATCACGGCGCCATCGGCAAAGGTGACAATGGCCCAAGTCACGTCATGCGCACTAAAACCCGCTTCCCTGAAGATGCCGTACTGGCCTCGCGCGATGACTTCGACCGGCGGGTTACCTTCCAGGAACCAGCACATCAGGTCCACGTAATAGGTCAGCACGTCCAGCACCGGCGTGGCGTGCGGATCACGCTTGAGGATGGCGAACGCCTGAGCCCGTGAGTTGTAAACCCGGGCATGGCCGCCAATGACGCGACCCAATCGGCCCTGGATCATCTGTTCCTTGGCGCGCAGGTAACATTCCTTGTAACGGCGGCTGTAGCCGATGCGCAGGTTGCCGTTGGTGGCTTTCAGCGTGGCGAGGATATCCTCGGCGTCAACGCGTGACAGCGCTAGGGGCTTCTCCACCAGCACCGGCTTGCCGAGTTCCAGCGCACGCTTGACAGGCGCCGCGTGTTCTCCCTCAGGCGTGGAAACGATGACCGCAGTGACCTCCGGGCGTTCGATGACTTCAAAGTTGTCGCTTGAACTGAAATCCGCGTTTGTTTGTTCGGCCAGAGCGCGGGCACAGGCGGGGTCGCGATCGGAAACTGCAAGAAAGTCAACAGAGGGGTGCTTCGCCGCAAGGCGTGCACGGAGAGTGCCGATGCGTCCGGCACCGATGACGGCTATACCCAGATTCCGGCGTATCAATATTTTTTCTTTTCTCGAAAGGATTTTCGCAGGATGAAGGATTGGCCAGACTATGTCGCCTGACCAGCTGCTTCGGTTTTTATTTCTTCGATGGCCTCAAGCATGCAGGTTACGCCATATACTGGTAAGGTTACACAAAATATCGTTGCCATTCTGCGCATGAACTAAATTCGCGAGAAACTAGCGGTCGACGGCGCCGAAATCGTCGCCAGCACGCCGCAGGAATTCAACACCTTCCTGCGCGCTGAAACCGTGAAGTGGGCGGCGGTGGTGAAGGCCGCCGGCATACAGCAGGAGTAATCGCGGTGACTGTGCTTCGCAGTGAGAGTGATGTTATTTTTGATGTCGTGCACTTGTAGCGCAGGCGACCCGCCTGCACGCGCCCTATTGCAGGCGAGGTCGCATACGCTCCATTTTTAAACCCACTGTAAGGGAAAGTGAAATGTCAGTCGCACAATACAATCGCATCGACGACCCGACGGCGTGGATCGGACCGCAAATCCAGCGCGACACATCGTGGATTTACCGGCTGACCGAAGCGCAGATCGTGGAGATTGACGCCGCGCTGCAGCAGGTCAAACGCGCTGGCCTGACGATTCCATTTGCGGCCGACCAGTTCCCATTGCTGACCGTGGCGTCGGCGCTGGCAGGCATACGCGACGAAGTCGAAAACGGCCGCGGCCTCATGCTGATACGCGGTTTTCCGCGCGCGCGGTACAGCGACGCCGATTGCGAACTCGTCTACTGGGGGCTTGGCATGCATCTGGGCAAACCGGTGTCGCAGAACGCGCGCGGCCATCTGCTCGGCCATGTGCGTGACGAGGGTGGCAGCATCAGCGACCCGAACACGCGTGCCTATCAGACCAACATGCGCATGGACTTTCACACCGACATGCTGCCGGTCGATCTGCTGGGCCTTTTTTGCCTGCGCACCGCGAAATCCGGAGGTGCCAGCAAGCTGGTTAGCGCGCTGACCGTCCACAACATATTGCTCGACGAGCGGCCCGATCTGCTCGCTGAACTCTACGCTACCTTTCATCTCGACTGGCGCGGCGAAGAGCCGGCCGGCGCAGCGCCGTGGTTCTCGCTGCCGATGTTCAGCGAGGAGCAAGGCCGCATCACCACGCGCATCTGCAGCCTCCCATATTACGATTCGGCGGCGCGCTTTGGCGAACAATACAAGCCGACGGCCATTCAACGCGAAGCGCTTGTCTGTGTTCAGGAAATCGCCAACCGGCCCGAGCTCATGCTGTCGATGTCGTTCGAGGAGGGTGACATGCAGCTCATCAACAATCACATCATGCTGCACGCACGCGAGGCCTATGTTGATTTCGAGGGGCCCGGTCGCGAGCGCCATCTGCTGCGCATGTGGATCGCGGTGGATGATGCGCACCGGCGGCCGCTGGCCCCTTCATTGGCCGACCGTTATCGCGTGGTGCAGAACGGTGGCATTCCCTACAACGCTGCGCACACGCCGGCCCACGCAGCGGCGCAACAGGCAAACTGATCAGGCCTGAGCGTCGCCCAAGGCGACGGCAAGCGCGGGGTCCAATTTGTCGTCGATCAGGATGTAGGGCATGCGCACCGGTTTGCCTGAACGATTGCTCCAGGCGTGATTGGTGTCGCGCTAGATCACCACATCGCCGGCTTTCGGATTGATTTCGTTGTCGTCGAGCAGCATGGTGATTTCGCCTTCAAGCACCACGGCGTAATCGAGTGTTTCAGTGCGGTGCATTAGCGGATGGCGGCCGCCGCGACCGTGCGTTGAGGCATTGGCATTGGCGTTGCCGACGTCGCCGAACAACGCCTGCGATTGCGCGGCGTCGAGGTTGCGTACGAAGTCCGATTCTGGCGGCACGATTGAAATGCGGAAGGTGGTGCCGTTGGGTGCCGGGTGCAAATGGCGCTGTGCATTTGTCGGATCGGGCTGGTCTTGGGCGAGCCTGACCGGCATTGCATCGGTTTTCCAGAGGTCGCTTGAAACAAGGCCTGGCCACTGTGACACGGTTTTTACTGCCGTTGCATAACCATCGGCAATGACGACGGCTTTGCCATCCGCGTCGTGGCCGGTGACGACGCGTCTGATGCGCGGACCCATGATGTGCTTTCCTCAGTCGGTGCGGATGCCGGCGGTCTTCATCACCTTGGCCCACGTCGCGATTTTTTTTGATGTAGGTGGCGAGTCCCTCTGGCGTGCCGCCGACTTCGTGCGCGCCGACACCGGCCGGCGTGCCGGCGGAAGCAACGAGGCCCTCGTAAGTTGTTTAAATGCAATACTCGTGAATTTTTTGATTTTCTCTAAGAATTTATGATGAACTTACGTTTAAACAGTCTAAGGTTTAGCGATTCCGTCTCGATTTCCAGCATGTCTGCAACCGTCAAGTCGGGGTGATCGGGGTGTGCCGTTTCCGCCCATACCGATTGGCAGCGGTGCGCAAGCCACGCGTTCAGCTCGATAAATGTGCCAAACCGCTGCTGACTTGCCTCGATCCAAATCCGCCGGGGGCTGTCCTGAACATTCATCTCAACGATGCCTTTCTCCCACCCAGAGGCGACGTTGCAGAAATCAGCATCAAACAGGTAATGGCTGCACATGACCTTAAAGCGAGCGTTGACCACGCGCTCTTTGCCTTTCTTGACCTTGGCGATAGCGGTCTTCATGTTGTCATAGACCCCGCGACGAGCCACGCCACCTAACGCCGCAAACGACCGCGTATGGGCATCAAATAACATTTCGTGGGTTTGCGTCGGGTAGGCCACCAGCCAGAATGCGCGACTGGCGCGCAGCTTCATGTGCGAAACCGGCGCCTTATAAAACAGACTACCCACCAACAAGCCTTCTTCACTGCAGTCGAATTGGAAGGCCTCGCCGTTTTTAAAGAAAAGCGGCACCCAAGCCTTAGGAGCTTTTTTATCGGGTTTCGTCGAGGGTTATTCGGCCTGTGATGTTCAATTGTACTACTGCACAAGTACAACGCAGCCTCTATACTTCAGGCATGCTTTCCGTCTCCCACCTTACCCGGCGCTTCGGTGCGCGCACGGTATTTCAAAATCTCAGTCTCGTCATTCAGCGCGGTGAATACGTCGCCATCACTGGCGAATCCGGCGTCGGCAAATCTACTTTGCTCAATCTGCTGGCGGGGCTAGACGTGCCCGATGCCGGACACATCCTGCTCGACGGCGCGAACCTCGCCACGCAATCCGATGATGTCCGCACGCACATCCGTCGCGCGCGCATGGGCTTTGTGTTTCAGGCGTTTCACGTGCTGCCGCATCTGAACGTGGCGGATAACGTCGGGCTGCCGTTGCTGCTGCTGCGCGTGGCCGCAGAGGAGCGTCGCGAACGTACGCACGCCATGCTCGCGGCGGTGGGTCTGGCGGATCGCAGCGCGAGTTTCCCGCGCGAACTTTCCGGCGGCGAGTTGCAGCGCATCGCGGTGGCGCGCGCACTGATCCATCGCCCGACGCTGGTGCTGGCCGACGAACCTACCGGCAATCTTGACCCTGAGCGTGCCGCTGAAATATTGGCGTTGCTCAAAGACAGTATCGTACGCGAAAACGCGATAGGCATACTCGTCACGCACTCCGAAATCGCCGCCCGTACCACACATCGCATCCTGCGGCTAACGCGAGACGGGCTGCACGACACCGCATGATGGCCGCTCTCGCCCTGCTGCGCGCACTGTCGCTGGCGCCGCTGCGCGCCCGCGCGCGCCGCAGCGTGCTGGCCGTGGTTGCGATTGCCGTTGGCGTGGCGCTGGGTTTGGCGGTCAACCTAGTCAACGACGCCGCACTCGCGGAAATGCAGCAAGCTTTTCGCACGCTGTCGGGCGACGCGGATGTACGCATCGAAGGCGCGGCAGGCACCATCGATGAAAATCTCTACGGCAAAATCGGCCTGCACCCAGACATCGACATCATTGCCCCCATCATTGAGCTCGACGCCGGTGTCGCGGGCAAACACGAGACACTCAAGATCATCGGCCTCGATCCTTTCGCCTCCGCGCATTTCACGCCGCACCTGATCGTGCGACCGGATGAGAAAGCCCGCGATCCGCTAGCAAACTTTGGCGGCCAACGTATCGCCGTTTCACCCGCCGTAATGAACTGGCTGCACGCGGGCACCGTGTCGACGGACGTGCTGCTATCCACGCCCAACGGCCTGCGCACGCTTGCAATCGCCGGCGTGCTCGCCGGCGTCGAAAGCCAGCAGCGCATCGCGGTGCTCGACATCGACGCCGCACAGGAACTGTTTAACCTGAAAGGGCAAATCACGCGGCTGGAACTTCGACTCGTACCCGGCGTGGATCGCGCAGCGTTCATTAAGCAGATCGCCGCCTCGTTGCCGTTCGGCGTCCGCGCCGTCGCGCCCGAAGTACGCGAGCAGCAGGCCGCCGCCATGTCGCGCGCCTATCGCGTCAACCTCACTATGCTAGCGATGATCGCGCTGTTTTCTGGCGCGTTGCTGGTGTTCTCGACGCAGATGCTGAGCGTCGCAGAGCGCAGTGGTGAACTGGCGTTTCTGCGCGTGCTCGGCGTGACGCGGTGCGGCGTAGTGGCGCTGATGCTGTTTGAGGCCCTGCTGCTGGGCGCCATGGGCGCTCTGCTGGGCGCTGCACTGGGTTATGCGCTGGCATGGGGCGCGTTGCAGATGCTG
>CAMDSO010000156.1 GCA_945906935.1 Bordetella parapertussis | reverse complement strand
GGGAATCCTACCAAAACGGAGGCGCCAGTACCTGGATCACCGGTTCCTATGATCCCGAGCTTGACCTGATGTATTGGGGCACCGGCAATGCGGGTCCCTGGAATCCCGCTAACCGCAAGGGCGATAATTTGTATGCGGCATCGATTATCGCAGTGCGTCCGAAGACCGGTGAAATCGTCTGGCATTATCAGGCGACGCCCAACGATGTGTTTGACTGGGATGCGGTGTGGGAAGTGATACTCGCCGACATCAAGGTCGACGGTCAGTTGCGCAAGGTAGCGATGCAGATGAACCGCAACGGCTTCCTCTACGTGCTTGATCGTGCTACCGGACAACTCTTGTCGGCCAATACCTACGGCCCGGTGAACTGGGCTTCCCATGTCGACATGAAGACGGGGCGGCCGGTGGAAACCGAGGGTGCGAGGAAATATCGTGCCGGCGAACCTTTCGAGATGTGGCCCAGTGTGCGCGGCGCAAAGAACTGGCCGCACGCAGCGTTCAATCCGAACACCGGCTTGCTCTATGCCAATACCAACAACACACCGTCAACCCTCAAGCTGGTTGATTTTCCGCCCTATAAGCCGGGCATGCGGTACACCGGTGTTGAAAACACCTATCCGCCTACCAAACCCGGCGATGTGATTGGTCACATTGAGGCCATCGATCCGCTGACAGGGAAACCGAAATGGCGCGTGCCGGTGCAGGATTTCCAGATCGCCGCCGCCATGCTCTCGACGGCTGGCGGACTGTTGTTTACGGGCCGGCATACCGGTGAATTTATGGCCCTTGATGCGGATAACGGTAATACTCTCTGGCAGTTCCGCGTCGGCTCTGGTGTCAATGCCATGCCCATCACGTGGTCGCACCAGGGTAAACAATATGTCACCGTGTTGTCTGGTCTGGGCGGCCTCTATGGAACCCGCACCCGCGAAGCGCTCAAGGCTGTGCCGCTTGGCGGATCGGTGTGGACATTTGCATTAATGCCGGAGTAAGCAGTGTATGAAAAAGTCATTGTCAGTCTTGATCCTTGGCGTAGCTTGTGCCTTTGTCGCCGCACAGGCCGCAGCGCAGGAGAAATTCGACCCGGCGCAGATCAAGCGCGGTTCGGCTATCTATTCGCAGAACTGTTCGCCCTGTCACGGTCCGCAAATGGCGGATCCTGCAGGCGCATTTGATTTGCGCACTTTTCTACCGGATCAAAAAACTCGCTTTCTCAATTCGGTAACCAAGGGCAAGAACCAGATGCCGCCCTGGGGTGATCTTTTCAATCCCGAGGAAATCGAGACCTTGTGGGCCTATGTCATGGCGGGCGAGAAGAAATAACCGCGCCAGCGACAAGCGCTTAGTGTGCGTGTATTTTCAAACACGCTTTGATGACCCTTTGAGTATCTAATCCCATGCAAGAACCGGCGTATACCCGCACGGCA
Organism: Bordetella parapertussis; assembly: GCA_945906935.1. GTDB lineage: Bacteria > Pseudomonadota > Gammaproteobacteria > Burkholderiales > SG8-41 > PALSA-1004. The sequence goes on along the minus strand of CAMDSO010000156.1, from coordinate 6,903 downwards.
GTCGCCCTGCACTGGCTGATCGCGATTTTCGTGATTGCACAGATCTCGCTTGGCCTGTGGATGATAGGCATCCCCAAGGATCCGCCCGGCATACGCGCCTGGTGGTTCAATGTGCACAAATCAATTGGACTGACGCTGGGCTTGTTGATCTTGTTCCGCGTCTACTGGCGGATCACGCATCGCGCGCCGCCATTGCCCGACACCCTGCCGCGCTGGCAGCGCATTACCGCCGCAGCCAGCCATCACCTGCTTTATCTTTGTATGGTGGTCATGCCGGTCAGTGGCTATCTGGGTTCTTCGTTTACCAAATACCCGATTGTGTTCTTCGGCACCAAGCTGCCGCATTGGGGCTGGGACGCGCCGGCGCTGAAGGAAATCTGCAGCAACGTGCATTTGACAACGGTAGTTGTCATGATCGCGATCATTGCACTTCACATAACCGCCGCTGTGAAGCATCGGTTGGTCAATCGCGACGGCGTTTTTGAACGCATGCTGGTCTGGCGCGGGCCGAAGACGGCGCCGCGCGATTAAAGCTCTCTAACGGATCACCACACCCCAGGGTAGTTCGCCAACGGCGATGTCCTTGATCTTTTCATTGGTTTCCGCGTTGATCACCGACACCGAATTTGAGCGTCCGTTGGCGACATAGAGCTTATCGCCTGCCGGTGTGACGGCCATATTCCACGGTCGTAGTCCGACCCGTATGGTGGCGATAACGGTGTCGGTGGCGGTGTCAATGACCATCACCGTCCCCTCGCCGTTGGATACGAACACGCGCTTGCCGTCGGGTCGTATTGCAATGCCGTTCGCCCGCACTCCGGCCTTGATCGTGCGCAATGTAATTTGTTTCACAGTGTCGATGGAATAGACGGCGTTGGACTCCTCGCCGGCGACATAGGCGCGGCTGCCATCGGGCAGGAAGCCAATGCCGCGTGGCCGGGCGCCGACCTTAATGGATGCAACCTGCTTAAGCGCTTTTGCGTCGATCACATTGACCACATCCCCTTCTTCCGCGCTGACGTAAAGCCAGCGGCTGTCGGGGCTGAACACGGCATGCTCGGGGTTTTTTCCGGTGACCTTGAGGTTGATCACCACCTTGCGTGTCGCGGTGTCGATGATGGCGACACTGTTGCTTTCTTCCACCGCCACGGCAACCAAGCGTCCGTCGGGTGAAATGCCCACACCCTCGGGGGAATCGCCGAGGTTGATGCTGGCGACAATTGCGCGTGTGGCGACATCAATGATATGGATACCATTGGAAGGTTGATCGCTGACGTAAATGAATTTGCCGTCGGGGCTGACCGCGATACCGCGCGGTCGTTTCCCAGCCGGTATTACGCCAGTGACCGTATCGGTTGCAGTATCGATGATGGAAATCGTGCCGGATTTTTCATTCGGCACATAGGCAAACGGTGCGGCCGGCGCGAGGCCGGTGAACAGCGCAAACGTCGCGGCGATGCAAAGCAGGGTGGGGTGTATTTTCATCATATTCTCCTAGAACATCATCTGTCCGCCGTTGACCTGGATCGACTGGCCGGATAAAAAGCTCGCACCCGGTCCGGCGAGAAAACGAACAACGCTGGCGATCTCATCGGCCTCCCCATAGCGCTTGAGCGGAATGCCGGTCGGTTCGGGACGCGCTGCGCGGGCCGCCGGACGTGTGGTGTTCATGGTCCCCGGCGCGATGCAATTGGCGCGGATGTTACGGTCGCCGAATTCGCGCGCGATGCCACGCGTAAAACCAACCAGCCCGTGTTTGGCCACCGAGCCGTTGACGCGTTTGGCCGCCCCAGACAACGATTGCATACCGCCCAGCGTGACAATGGCGCCACCGCCGTTGGCGAGCATTGAGGGCAGGCAGGCCTGGGTGCAGAAGAACGCGCCGTCGAGAGTGATGCCCAGCGGCAGCCGCCATTCTTCATAGGTTAAATCCATGAACGCTTTTTCGCTGCGCACCGAGGCGTTGAGGACGAGGATGTCGATGCGGCCGAATTTGGCGAGAATCGCCTCGCTCATCGTTTTCACCTGCTTGCCGTTGGCGATGTCGGCAACATAGACCTCGGCGCGACTGCCCGCGGCACGCACCTCCTGCGCCACTTTTTCGGCCTCTGCAACGGAAGAGCGCGTGTTGATGGCAACGGCGGCACCACCGGCTGCCAATGCGAGGGCGGTGGCGCGACCGATATTTTTCGCTGCACCGGTTACCAGCGCGACCTTGCCGGCCAGTTCAGTGCCTGGCGCATAGGCATGGACAGGTGTTGTCATGATGCTCTCCTCCTTGTTTTTTTTCTGCCATTCGCGCTTAGCGGGCGGCGATGGGACGTGCAGTTGTTATAAATGCAATCGCGCGGCCTGCCGGCATGTTCAGGTGTAATGCTTCGACCACCGGTGCGTTCGCCGGCTCGGCGGCCTGCCACGCGATGATGAAGCCGGCGCCGGAGCCACCCGCCGTGTCGTTGCGCGGCACATAAATTTCGTGCGCGGCCAGCGGTGCCAGAGTGACCGGCTTGTCCAGATATTCGCGCAAGCGCTTGCCCTTGGAATCGTAATACACCGCCGAGGTGATCCGTATGCTTTTGGCCGTATCAGTGTTGCGTATGCTCACCAGTGCCGATACCAGTGTTTGTTGTGCCGCGCCCTTCGAATCGACATCACCGTGCCAGACATGGGAATACAGCGGCAGGTAGAGCGTCTGGCCGCTGCCGGTCGTTGTAAGGGGCTGCGCCTGCGCGGCAGCGCCGGCCAGCAGGCAAAGCAGGGCGGTGGCGAGCCATCGGGCCGTTATTTGCTGCAGGGTATAGGACAAAGGAATTTTCATAAGGCGTAGTCTAACGCATCGCGTGCGAATTGACTTTGAACCTGGCCTGCGCATCCGGTAGCATCGCCGGTCTTGACCAGATACCGAGGTGTCGTCTTGCGCCAAATATTGCGCTTTGCCCTGTTGTCCGTTGGTGCCTGCACGGCTGTTGCGGCGGCCGCCGCCTATCCGGAAAAGCCGGTGCGTGTGATCGTGCCGGTGCCGGCCGGTGGCACGCCCGATGTGGTAGCTCGCATGGTGCTGCCCGGCCTGTCCGCCGCGCTGGGTCAGCAACTGGTGGTCGATAATCGGGGTGGTGCCGGCGGATTGATCGGCGCGGAACTGGCGGCCAAGGCGGTGCCCGATGGTTACACCCTGTTTTTCAGCAGCCCGGGTGCTTTGGTGATTCTGCCGCATCTGCAGAAACAGGCGGCCTACGACACGCTGCGCGATTTTGCCCCCGTTAGTCTGGTATCGATCGGGCCCTTTTTGTTGATCGCACATCCGTCACTGCCGGCGAAGTCGGTGAAGGAATTGCTGGCATTGGCAAAAGCCGAACCGGGTAAATTCAATTACGCCTCGGCCGGCAATGGCGCGGCCAATCATCTGGCGATGGAGCTCTTCAAGAGTCTGTCCGGCGCCAGCCTGACGCATGTTCCATACAAAGGCGCGCCCCAGGCGGTGACCGATCTCATCGGCGGCAGCGGTGTGTCGTTGATGTTCAACTCGATTCCGCCGGTGATTCAGCATATCAAGGCCGGCCGGCTCAAGATGCTGGGGGTATCGAGTGCAAAACGCTCGCCGCAACTGCCCGAGGTGCCGACCATTAACGAATCCGGCGTGCCCGGCTATGAGTCGATCACCTGGTTTGGTCTGCTTGCGCCGATGAAAACGCCCGCTGCCATCGTCAGCCGTCTCAACGAACTGTTGGTCAAGGTGGTGCATACGCCAGAAATGAAAGCGCAGTTTGAAATGCAGGGCTATGACCCGGTGGGCGGCAGTGCCGCCGAGTTCAGCACCTTTATTCGCGGTGAATCTGAAAAGTATGGCCGCGTGGTGAAGTCCTCGGGGGCGAAGGTCGATTGATCTTTGATACGCCGGGGTGTTGCGACAAGGCGACGGCTTTTACAACGCCTTACCGCGCTAGCTGATCACCCTTGAGATCCGGCTGTCGGCAAATGCCAGCCGGTCGACCAGCGTGTTAAGCAGGGCGCGCATCAGATGCGACTGGCCCAGACTGTCGACGCCGCTCGCCGCTTCGGCGGCCCCGAGTTCGGCCACCACGACTTCGGTGATGGCTTCCACGCTGGCGTGGCGCGGTGTTTCGCCTTCCTTGATGTAACTCATTTCACCGAAACATTCGCCGCGACGCAGCACGCTGAGCAGGCGCCCCGACTTGGTGACTTTCACTTCACCCTCGGCGAGGAAGAGCAGGCTTTGACCCGGCTGGTCTTCGCTGACGATGACGCTGTGCGCCGGCAGCCGCGACCAGCGCGTGCAGTTGACCAGTTGCCAGACTGCCGGGTCATCGAACGCTTTCAACATCGGCATGGCGCGCAGGTAATCAAACTTGCTGCTATCGAGTATGGATTGGTCGAAGCGCGAGAGCCGGCCGATCTTCGCCAGTGCAAGGGCAAATTCCGCCCAGCTCTGGTAGCGGTTGGCCGGTTGTTTGGTCAGCGCCGACATCAGCACGCCATCGAGTTCAGGCGGCAGTTCGGGACGCAACTGGCTGAGCGGTGGAGGATTCTCATGCAGGATTTTTTCCTGCAACTCGAGGCCCAATTTTCCGATAAATGGTTTTCTACCCGCGAGCAGGTGATAGAGCACTGCGCCGAGTGAGAACATATCGCTTTGATAAGTGAGAGGGTCGCCGAGGATCTGCTCGGGCGACATATAGGCGGGCGAACCGATGTCGTTGAGTTGTTCGTGACTGGTATTTTTCAGCAGCGCCGCGCCGAAGTCGGTGATCTTGATATCGGTGTCGCCAGCCAGCAGGATGTTGTCCGGCTTGATGTCACGGTGGATGATGCCCTGACGGTGGGCGTAGTCGAGCGCGCCGCAGCACTTGAAGCCGATCTCGATAATTTTTTCCAGCGCTGCCGGTTGCTCAGCATTGGTGAGCGCACGCAGCGTACCGCCGGCAATGTATTCCATGGCGATATAGCCGTGATTGTCGTCGACTGAGGCGTCGAGGATCGAAACAATGTGCGGATGCGAGAGCTTGCCGACCAGCGAGGCTTCGTTGAGAAACTGGCTGCGCACGAGTTTGCGCAGGTTCGGATCGTCGAGCAGGCGCTGGTCAAGCACCTTTAACGCGACGTCGTGACGCGTAAAGCGGTCAGTGGCGAGATAAACCGTGCCGGACGAACCCCTGCCGATCTGGTTCTTCAACTCATATTTGCCGATATTGCCGAGCGTGTTCATTTCTTCTTTCTGATCTTTGTACGGAGGGCAAGACAGCGAGCCCGCCACCTAAACGCCTTAGTCGATCGTGAGTCCGGCAATGGTTGGTGTGAGGGCAATGTATTTTGCCACTTCGGCGGCGAGAAACCGCTGGAACGCGGTCGCCCCCGTGCCGTCGAGTTCGAAGCCTTCGCCACCAAGAAACGCAGTGACCTCGCGACTTTGCAGCGCCTGTGCTACGGCATGCGCGAGTGTGTTGATGATCGCCGACGGGGTTTTCCGAGGGGCCAGCAGGCCATACCACGAGGTGTATTCATATCCCGTCGCGCCGCCTTCGGCAACGGTCGGCAGATCAGGGAAGGCGGGCGAACGTTTGGCTGTGCTCACCGCCAGCGGACGCAGGCGGCCCGCCTTGGCATGCGGCAACACCGATAGCGGGCCGGTGAAGAGGATGGGCGTTTCGCCGCCCACCACCGCCAGCAGCGCGGCCGATCCTTTGTAGGCAATGTGGGTGAGATCGATTTTTGCCAGTTTCTTCATTAACTCGCCGGCGAAATGGCTGGTAGAACCCACGCCCGCTGAGGCGTAGTTGATCTGGCCGGGCCTGGTGTGCGCCAGCGCAATCAGTTCCGCCACGGATTTCACCGGTAGCGACGGATGCACGACGAGTATGAAAGGAATTTTTGCAAAGAGCGTGATCGCTGCGAAATCATTGAGCGGATCGAATGGCAACTTGCCGCGCCGCACGCCGGCGTTGATCGCATGCGTGCTCGAGACCCATAGTATGGTGTAACCGTCGGGTGTCGCTTTGGCGACGATATCGGTGCCGATGATGTTGCTGGCCCCCGGCCGGTTGTCCACCACCACGCGCTGGTTGAATGCCTCGGACAGCTTGTTGGCGAGCAGACGCACGGTGGCGTCGGCGCCACCGCCCGCCAGCACCGGTGTGACCAGGCGCAGCGGGCGGTTGGGATAGTCCTGGGATGCCGCGCCCGCGCTGCATGCAACCAGCAGCGCGACGACGCCTAGTGCGTAAGTTGCTGGCGCAGCCATTTCCAGGACGCCGGACCCCATTCGCGTTCGTTCTTCGCCGCAATGTGACCGTCGTCCGGATAGACGCGCGCAACCCGTCCGTCGGCTGGCCCCGACTCCAGCGCCATATAGAGGTTGCCGATCGGTGTGAGGTGATCGATCTTGCCGTTAACGAGGAACATCGGCATCGTCAGTTTGTCGAGCAGGCCGTTGTCCTTGAGAGACCAGCGCAGGAACTCGCGACGCTGCTCTTCCTCGCTCATCTCGGTGATGAGCGGACGCGTGCCGCGCGGGCCGAACCAGTTTTTCTTCGCGCGCTCAACCGCCGCCATGCGCAGTTCCTTGCGCTCTTCATCGGTGCCCCAGTAACCGACGCCGCCCGGCGCGCAAGAGATCAGCGCCTTGATGCGTTGATCGTGCGCGGCAAGCCGCATCACCCACAGGCCGCCGCGGCTAACGCCGAAGGCGCCGATACGGTTGCCGTCGATTTCCGGGCGTTTTTGCAAAGCGTCGAGTGCCGATTGCCAGGCCACCACCGACTCGGGCGCATGCGCGAACGAGGTTTGTCCGGTACCCGGCGCATCGACCACCAGTGCCGCCATGCCTTCGTTCATCGCGCCGTCGGCGTATTTTTCGCGGTCTTCCTTGTACATGTCGCCGCCGCACAT
>CAMDSO010000155.1 GCA_945906935.1 Bordetella parapertussis | reverse complement strand
ATCTTGCCGCTCTTCGGATCGAGTTGCAGCAGGCCCTTGCGGTGATCGGCCAGAAAAATGCGGCCGTCCTTGTGGATCTTGAGCCCATTGGGCTCGCCGTCGTATTCGGCCACCACCTCGAATTCGCCCTTTGGCGAGACGCGGAAAATGCGCCCATAGGGAATGTCGGTGCAATACAGATTGCCGTCACGATCAAACGAGGGGCCTTCGAGGAAAGAGCCGAGTTTGTCGTATTGGCGTGCCGCCACCCATGCCGAGGGCCGGCTGCAATGCAGGCGGTCGGGCAGGCGCGCGAAAACTTCGGTTTGGATGATGGTGGGCGGTGCGAACATGACAGACTCCTATGGACTTGTTTAAACGGTGGCGTGACTCGCGCAGCCGCGCGAATACAGCGGATTACGGAATGATTTTTTCGCGCCGATAGTTTTCGAATTGGCGCGAGAACATGGTGAATGAATCGAGATGCTCGTTAAAGCCCAGCGTACGCGCTTTCTGCATCGACGAGAACACATCCCAGTCGGGACGAAACTGGTAATCGCCGTAAGCCCACAGCGCGACCTTGTCGAGCGGCGGCGCCTTGAGGCTGTATTTTTTCACTACGGCGTCCCACACCGGCCCTTTGTCGGCCATGTAATCGGCGAGTTTGAAAGCGCGCGGTGTGCCTTCCTGCATGCCGAACCAGCCGGCATATTGACGCCAGATTTCGCACCAGCGCGGATTGTCACCGTTAACCACATTGAACGCTTCATTGCGACAGCGCGGTTCGGTCGCCATCCAGACGATGGCGCGGGCGAGCAGGCCGAGATCAGTGAACTGGGTGTGCGCCTGATAGCCGGTGGCGTTACCCGGAAAGTCGAGCGGCAGGCCGAGTTCGCGCTGGATTGCGGCATAGACCGCGATGACAAGCCCGATCGAGCGCGGCAGATCGACCGCGGGATCGCAGAAGGCGTGCGGACGCGATGAGGAATAACCCCAGGCCTTGCCGGCGCTATGCGCACGCAGAAAGGCGTCCTGCTCAAAATAATAATTGTCGTTCGGCGAGCGCGCGCTTTTATCTTCTTCGAGCGGCAGTTTTACCGGCCCGAGTTGATGGCCGTACCATTTGCTGCCGTGCAGAACATGCACGTGTTGAAGGGCGCTGCCGGCTTCGATCACCGCGACGAGATTTTTCAGCATGCGCGTATTGGTCTCGACATCCTCGGTCTTGCCCTCGACCGGGTGATCGTAGCGCGCCGCATAAAAGATATGCGTGGTCTGCAGGCCGCTGAGTTTGGCGTCGACATCGCCATGGTCAGCCAGATCGACGGCGAGCCATTGCATACCGGATCGCGTTTGCGCGTGACGGGCTAGGCCAATCACATTCCAGCCGCCATCGGTCAACAATTGGTCGGCGATGCGCCGGCCGATGAGCCCGGAAGCGCCGGCGATGACGGCGATTTTTTTAGTCATTTTGGTCGCTGCCGTGCAAGGGAGCCGGCGTAATCACCCACCGCCGCGGATTGTTCGATTCGCCAGGCGGCGTCGAGCAGCTGCGTTGTTTTTTCTGGCGGGTAAATCAGGCCGCACTGGGCGCGTGTTTTTTCTGACAGTTCGTCGTCGGTGAGTGGGCGACCGACGCTACCACGGCAATGTTCGACATGCGTTTCAAACAGCCGGCCGTCGTTCATGACGATACGCGCCGACGCGGTTTCCGCGCCGAATTTCGCCGCACTCGCGAGAGTGACCTTGCGCCGCAGTCGTGCCACGGCGGCGTCATGCACGATAGCGTCGTCCATTTGTGCGAGGCCGGCGATTTTGCAAATCACCGAGGCCGCCGCCCAGTGCTGCAGGCTGACCAGCGTCTGGTTGCGATCGGTCAGCTCGGCACGGTCGGCGAGTTTCGCCGCCAGCGGACTGACCGTGAGTTCGATGCGCGCAATGTCTTCGGGGTTAAACGTGTGTGCGCGCGCCAGATCGAGGCAGGCATCGATTACCGGGTGCACGACGAAGCCGCAGGGATAGGGTTTGTAAGCGAGCGTTGAAATTTCAAAAGTCTTGCCGAGGCCCTCGACCGCCGCCTCCATGTTCGGGTTGCTGGCGAACGAGACTCCGAAACCTTTTGTGCCTTCGATCATGGTGTCCGAGCAGGTGAAGCCGCGCGCTGCCAGCAGTGCCGACATCAGGCCGCAGCGCGCCGTGTGTCCCGGTGTGAACTGGCTGCCCATGGTGGTGTGTGATTCGCGCAGACCGGCGGCCTGATTGGCAGCGTGGCCGATGGCGGTGGCGATACCGGTTTCATCAAGGCCCATGACGTGGGCTGCAGCCACTGCCGCGCCGATACCGCCGACGAGTCCTGCCATCGATAGACCGATGTTGCATTCCGCTGGTTGCGTGAAAAGAATGTTGCCGATGCGGCACTGGATCTCGACGCCGAGTATCAGTGCATGCAAAAACTCAACGCCGCTCATCGCTTGTCGTTCGGCCAGCGCCAGCAAGGTCCCGGCCACCGGGCTGGTTGGATGGGCGACCGTGGCGAAATGCGTGTCATTGAATGCCACCGCCGCGGAACTCATGGTGTTAATGAAGGCGGCATTCAGAAGATCGAGCTTGATGGAGTGGCCTACCACGCTGCTGTCGCGTGCGCCATTGAACTCGTCGAGCACAGCCAGCACGTGCGCGACGTTCGCTTCACGCGAACCGCCGGCGGCGCAGCCGACCCAGTTGACGAAGGCGCGTACACCCTCGCGCCGCACCGCCGGCGGCAAGGCATCGTAGCGCGAGGTATGGGCGTAGCGCGCGAGTTCGCGGGTGATGCTTCTCAATGGAGTTTCCTTGGGTGGTGGCGCGCGCTGGGTTCGCAGAGATGCGGTTATAATCCCCAGCGGCTTTCGCAAAAAAAGACAGGCGCGATGATGAATAAGCGTTGCAAGCTTGTCAAACGCGTTGCCGTTCCGTTCGAATATGCATCCGTCGTGCCGCCGGGCCCGATGTTGATGCGCAGGCGTAGCTCAATAACAATCATTTTCCGGCGGACAGGGACGGAGAGATCTTGAGGCGGATCGTTACAGCGCTGGCAGTTTTGCTCGCGGCTTACGCATCGGTTGCCGCTGCGCAGCACTGGCCGCAGAAGCCGGTGCGCCTCGTCATTCCGATCGCCGCTGGCGGCAATCTTGATATCGTCACCCGTTCAATCGCGCAAAAGCTGACCGAGGTCTATGGGCAGCCGGTGATCGTTGAGAACCGGCCGGGTGTAAACAGCGTGGTCGGCACCGATTACGTAGCGAGGGCGCCGGCCGACGGTTATACCTTTTTGATGATGGCGAGCACATTTCTCACTACGCCGCTGTTGTCGCGTACCACGCCCTATGATCCGTTGCGCGATTTCACCGGCGTTACGCAGCTCGCGTGGCTGCCGCAGTTGATGGTGGTGCACCCGTCGTTGCCTACGCGATCGGTGAAGGAATTCATCGCACTGGCAAAAACGCGGCCCGGTGAAATCAATTACGCCTCGGCGGGTACTACGTCGGTGGGCGATCTGGCCACCGAACTCTTTAATCGCCGCGCCAGTATTCGCACCAATGCCGTACCTTACAAGGGCAATGCGCCGGCGCTGATTGACACCGTCGGCGGCCAGGTACAACTCTTCTTTGGCGCCATTGGGCCGATGCTGCACTACATCAACTCAGGGCGGCTGCGCGCGCTGGGTGTGTCTAGTCCGAAACGCTCGGCCTTGTTACCGGAGGTACCGGCGATTGCTGAAACGCTGCCCGGTTATGAAGCGGGATTATTTATTGCGATGGTGGCGCCGGCGGCAACGCCGCGCGAGATCGTTGCACGTATGCATGCGGAAATCGCGAAAATTATGCAGCTCGCAGAAATCAAGATGCGGCTGGTACAGCTGGGCGACGAAATTGCGGTTAGCAATTCGCCTGAACAGTTCACGGCGTTTCTTCGAAATGAACACGCCAAGTGGGACAAAATTATCAAGGATGCCGGTATTAAGGTTGAATGAGTGAGCTCCTTGCCCCTGCGTATTGTGCAGGGTAGGGGACGCAAACATTGTGATGTAGCACTGAAAAGGAGAATCAAGATGAGTCAGTTGAACGGTCCCGCACGTTTCCGCCAGTTGCTGGCAAAACCCGGTTATATCCAGGCGCTGGGCGTTTACGATCCGCTGTCGGCGCGTGTCTGCGAGTCGATGGGTGTTGAGTGCGTGCACATCGGTGGTTACCAGGCCGGTGTGGGTACGGCGATCAGCGAACCGCTGATGACGCTGACCGAACTGGCGATGCTGTGCCATTACGTCACTTCGGCAGTGAAAATCCCGGTGTTCGTCGATGCCGGCACCGGCTTTGGGGAGCCGCTGCACGTCATGCGTTCGGTGCGCGAACTCGAACGCACCGGCATTGCCGGCATGCACATCGAAGACCAGATTTTTCCGAAGCGCGCGCATTATCACAAATATGTCGAGCACACCGTGTCGGTCGAGGAGATGGTCGACAAGATCAAATACGCGGTGGCTGCCAGGACCAATCCTGATTTCGTCATCATGGGCCGCACCGACTGCATGGCGACCAGCGGCTTTGCCGAGGGCGTCCGGCGCGCCAATGCCTATCTCGAGGCGGGCGCCGAGATGATCATGTGCTTTCCGAACAACGAGGAAGAAATGCGTCTGGCGCCGAAAGAAATCAATGGCCCCGTCGTTTATGTGGTGAGCGAAGGCAACCGCATCAAGCGCCCCGTGCGCTCGCGCCAGGAATACGAGGACATGGGTTACAAGATGGGCACTTATCCGACCCAGCTCCTGTGCCCCGCGGTGCAGGCGATGAAGACGGTCGTCAAATCGTTCATGGATACCGGTCGCAGCGGTCTTGATCCGGACAACATGATCCAGTGGCGCAAGGAATGCGAAGACCTGATCGGCCTCGAGGAGCACTATAAGGTTGAAGCAGCGACGGTCGAGCGTTAGTCACTGCTGTTGGTTTTTAGTATGGCGTAGTAGCAGGTGCCCTGCCCCTGATGGACGAGGGCAGGGCGGGGGTGTGACGGCGATGGCTGTCGCCTCGCCCCCGCCTTTCCCCGCAAGGGGTAAGCAATAAAACGGTGGAGTCCGTAACAGGAGGTGGCCCGTGATTAAACGGTGCGCAATACTAATTGGCCTATTGCAATGCGGCTGGTGCGCGATCGCGCAGGCCGCCGATGCGTCGGCGAACGCATCGGTCAATGCCGCGGCTAATTATCCGCAACGGCCGATTCGGCTGCTCGTGCTGTTTCCGCCCGGCGGTTCCGATACCGTGGCACGCATCTTCGGTCAGCGTGCCGCTGATCGACTGGGCCAGCCTTTTGTCATCGATAACCGCCCGGGGGCGGCCGGCGTGATCGGTGCCGATATTGCGGCCAAGAGCCCGCCTGATGGCTACACCTTGTTGTTCGCCACCGCCTCGTTTGCGATGACCTCGGCGTGGGAGCGCAAGCTGCCCTACGATGCGATTCGTGACTTCAGCACCATTGGGCTACTGGCCTACACGCCGTTCATGCTGACCGTGCATCCAACGCTGCCGGTGAATACGGTGAAGGAGTTCATCGCTTACGCGAAGTCCAAACCCGACCAGCTCAACGTCAGCACCACCGGCACCGGCGGCATCGGTCATCTGGGAACCGCCTCGCTCGCCACGTTGGCGGGCCTGCGTTTCAATTACGTGCCTTACAAGGGCACCGGGCCGGCGTTGACCGCGGCATTGGCTGGGGAGGTGCATTTCACGATGGTAACGATCGGCACCTCGCTGCCCTATGCGCGTAACGGACGGCTGCGCGCGCTGGGTGTATCTAGTGCGCGACGCTCCGCACTGGCACCTGATATTCCCTCACTTGCCGAGGCCGGGGTGACGGGGATGGATGTGGTGACCTGGTACGGGTTGTCGGCGCCGCGTAATCTGCCGGCGGCGATCGTCAATCGCCTTAATCGCGAAATGGTGGAAATTTCAAAAGCCAACGATTATCGCGAGCAGATCGCCGCGCTGGGAATTGAACCGCAGGTGACGTCGCCGCAGGATTTTGGCCGTTATATGCAAAGCGAAATCACGCGCTGGTCGCAGGCGATCAAAGACGCCGGCCTGACCCTGAATTGAGTTACTGATGCGATGCCATGCGTGGAAGGCGTTGGGACTGGCCGCTAGAGGCGAACTAGCCGGTGGCCTGCCGGCGCAGCTCACGGCGTTGATGAAACCGGAAATGCCTAAATGGGAACGGCCTTTTCGCGAAGCAGGGGGCCGCGCGGAGTAGCTGGGTCATTAAACAAAGGGGGGGCATCATGCGCTTGCTGTATCGCGGTTACGCCGTGTTTCTGTTCTGCTGTCTGTTCTCTGGGGCCGTCTGGTCCGCCGACCAGCTCGTACACGAACGTGAGGCGATGTTTGGCATTATCACCATTACCGAGGATGCGGCTGGCGTGCGCACCTTGCGTTTCGGACGCACCGGACCACGACAAAGTGTGGTCAAGCCCGGTGACCCGGATCATCTGGTGTTGCAATACACACGCTCGGCATTTGTCGGGCTGGCGCTGGCTGGCACGCCGCGGCGCATGCTGGTGGTCGGTGTGGGCGGCGGCACTTTGCCGATGTTTTTGCGCAAGCATTATCCCGAGGCCGTGATTGATGCCGTCGATATCGACCCACAGGTGATCGATGTGGCGAAAAAATTTCTGGGCTTTCGTGAAGACGCTACGCTGCGTGCGCATGCCGCCGACGGACGCGCTTTTATCGAAGCGGTACGCGAACCCTATGACGTTATTTTTCTCGATGCCTTTTCATCGAATGAACTGCCAGTGCATTTGACGACACTGGAATTTTTACGCGCGGTGCGCCGTGCGCTCACGCCGAGCGGGGTGGTGGTCGGCAATATCTGGGATCGCTATGCCAACCGCCTCTACGATTCGATGCTACGCACCTATCAGGAGGTCTTCGACGATCTTTATATTCTTGGCGTAGCCGGTGCCGGCAACAAAATACTACTCGCCACGCCGCGCGCGTTAAAACTGACCGAGGAAGAACTGGGAACCCGCGCGCGTGAAGTCGCCGTGCAGCGTAATTTTCGCTTTGATCTCGGTGATGCCGCCACCTACGGCTTCGTCTATGCCCGTGAACGGATCAGTGCGGGGCAGGTTCTGCGCGATGTGAAGCCCTGAGCGGCTGCCGCGTTAAAGACTCTCTGCGTGCGGTGGTTCGTCATGAGCGAACTGCGGCGTCAGAATTTTTTCACTGGCATGAAATCCGGATGCCAGAGCAAATCGGGTGTCAGTTCATTAATTGAACAAATGCCGGTGAGGGCGAGCACGCGATCAATCTCGCTGCGCAAAATTTTCAGCGCGTGGCGTGCGCCGTCTTCACCGCCGGCGGAGATGCCATAGAGCATCGGCCGGCCGACAAACGCCATATCGGCACCGAGCGCGACGGCTTTGATGATGTCCGCGCCGCGACGGAATCCGCCGTCGGCCATAATCATGAAGCGGTCGCCGGTGGCAGCGCGGATTTCTGCAATGGCTTCGAGCGGCGAGATGACGCCGTCCAACTGGCGGCCGCCGTGGTTGGAGATGAACACACCGTCGGCACCGAGTTGCTGCGCTTTGAGTGCATCGTCGGCGCGCACCACGCCCTTGATGAAGAGTTTGCGCGGCCAGAACTCGCGCAGCCAGCGGAAATCTTCCCAGTTCACTTCTTCGCGGCGCTCCTGAAACTCGGCCACCGGTTTGTCGATGATGCGTTCGTTGCCGTCACGGCTGACGTTCTGGTAGCGCGGCACACCGGAGTCAAGCAGCGTGCGCAGAAAGACGTCGAACGACCAGCGCGGATGTAGTGCGCCGTCGATGAGGTTACGCAGGTTCATTTTCAGTGGCGTGCTGAAGCCGTTGCGCCGGTTGTATTCACGGTTGCCGTTTTGTGCGACGTCGCTGGTCAACACGAGTGCTTCAAAGCCGGCGTTGAGTGCACGCGTCACCAGTTTTTCAACCGGCGCGCGGCTCTTCGCCATATAGAGTTGAAACCACAGCGTGCCACCGGCCGCCGCCTGCGCGACTGCTTCGAGCGGTTCGAAGGAGGCGGTGCTCAAGACAAACGGCAGGCCGGCGTCACGTGCCGCACGCGCCATGGCTGAATCGGCTTTGAAACCATAGAGGCCGGCCGCGCCGGTAGGGGCGATACCGAAGGGCGCGTTGAAGGTCTTGCCGAAGATTTCGGTTTTTGCCGAGCGCTTCGAGACATCGATCATCGTGTGCGGGCGGAAGCGGATCTTCTTGAACACCGCGCGATTGTTGTCGAGGGTGAGGTTATCCTCGGCGCCGCCGTCGAGAAAATCCCAGGCGATCTTCGGCAGTCGTGCATGCGC
>CAMDSO010000154.1 GCA_945906935.1 Bordetella parapertussis | reverse complement strand
TATCGGCGCCTATGGTGCCGCCGGCACCGGCGCGATTATCGACCAGCATCGGCTGACCGAAACGTTCATTAAGCTTTTCCGCAATCACACGCGCCACGGTATCCGAACCACCGCCGGGCGCCGAGCCGGTGACCATGCGTACCGCCTTGTTGGGGAAATCTGCAGCGATCGCGCCACCGCCAACCGCCAGCGCACCGAACACGCAGGCAATGACGAAACCACCACGCGCACCTTTAACCCGCTGTACTGTTTGCATGACTAACAACCTTTACCGATGTGACCTGTTGCAATTTAAAACATGCCGCGCCGTATCAGGGCTCGAGCACGATGCCGTATTTCTTCACGATGTCATGCCAGCGTTCGATCTCCGCCTTGATGAAGACTGCAAACTCCTCGGGACTAGAGACAAACACATCAGCACCAATTTCCGCATAGCGGTCTTTGACATCGGGGGTAGCTACGGCAAGACGAATCGTTTCATTCAATTTTGTGACGATCTCGCGCGGCGTACCAGCCGGCGCAAACATGCCATACCACTGGCGCGCATTGAAACGCGGATAACCAAGTTCTTTCATCGTCGGCAGTTGCGGAAACATCTGCGTACGTTCAACACCGGCGACCGCAATTGCACGCAAGCGACCGGCCTTGATAAACGGCGTCAACACCGGCAGGTCGGCGAACATGCCCTGCGCCTGACCGCCGATCACATCGGTGACCGCCGGGCCCGCGCCCTTGTACGGCACATGCGTAATCTTGATGCCGGCCTGATCGCGAAAGAGTTCGAGCGCCAGATGCAAATTGCTGCCCGCGCCCGACGACGCGAAAACGATCTCATTCGGCCGCGCCCTGGCAATCGCAATCAACTCCTTGAGATTTTTTGCCGGCAGACTGGGCGTGACTACCATCACCACCGGCGCGCCCACCACCGGCGTCACCGGTGCGAAATCGCGGATCGAATCGTAGGGCAACTTGGCATACACCGCCGGATTGATCGCGATGGTGCTCGAGGTCGGCATCAGCAGCGTATAGCCGTCGGGCTTGGATTTCGCCACCAGCTCCGCGCCTATCATGCCGTTGGCGCCGGCACGGTTATCCACCACCACTGGCTGGCCCAGCAGCTCGGTGAGTTTTTTCGCCAGATGACGGGCGGTGATATCGGTCGGCCCGCCGGGTGCAAACGGCACCACCACGCGGATCGGCATCTTCGGCGTCCATTGTGCAGACACCACAGAGGCGCACAGCAGACCGGCTGCGGCGACGCAAAAACGCAATGCGTATTTCATCGACTCCTCCTGTTTAATCACGGGGGCTCTTGATGGATCGCCGCCCACCCTGGCGACAACCTGGCTTTTTATGTTGCCGTTTCCCCGCGCATCAACATCAGCAACTGTGCCAACGTTGCCCACTTTCCAACGCGTGCCAATTGTTTAATGCTGTGACTACTCGACCTTGAGGCCGGCGTCTTTGACCACCTTGCCCCATTTCGCCACTTCGGCGCGCACAAACTCACCCCACGCCGCCGGCGTGCTGGTTTGTATCTCAACGCCGGCGGCATTAAGCCGTTCAACGACATCGGGCATCGCCAGCACGCGCAACACATCGGTGTTGAACTTCGCCACGATCTCTGGCGGCGTTTTCGCCGTGGTGAACAAACCCTGCCAATCGAGCACCGAAAACCCACTGACACCCGCCTCGGCGACCGTCGGCGTCTCGGGCAGCGCCGGTGACCGTTTCGTCGAACTGACACCGAGCGCGCGCAACTTGCCGGCTTTGATAAACGGAATCGCCGAAGGCATGCTGGCAAAGCTCGCGGCGATTTGACCGCCGACGAGGTCCGCCATCGACGGCCCGCCGCCCTTGTAAGGCACGTGCACGACATTGACCTGCGCGAGCAGCTTGAATAATTCGACCGCCATATGCGGTGCACCACCTGTGCCGCTGGAACCAAACGCCAGATGACCGGGTTTGGCTTTCGCCAGCGCCAGCAATTCTTTGACGTCGCGCGCGGCAACCCCCGGATGCACCACCAGCACGTTGGCGATGTTGGCGGTGTACGTAATAGGCGCGAAATCGCGTGCAATGTCATACGACATTTTGTAGAGCGCGGCGTTGATCGCAAATGGTCCGATGGTGCCCAGCACCGCCGTATACCCATCGGGATTGGCCTTGGCCACCAGATCAGAACCGATCATGCCGTTGGCACCGCCGCGGTTATCGATCACCACCTGCTGGCCCCACAACTCGGATAATTTTTGCGCGGCTACGCGCGCCACCAGATCAGTACTGCCACCGGGTGGAAACGGTACGATCAGGCGCACCGGGCGCGATGGAAAATTGTCAGCCAGCACGGCGCCGGACAAAACCAGCGCCGGCAAAAAGAACAAAACGCTTACGACGCAACGACTCCGCATATCAGACACTCCAAGACGATCGGTTACAATCGAATTCACTTCGGACGAGGCAACGCGCGCTGCTCGCAGCCTCGCGCCGATTATAACAGCCGCCCCGCGCGGCCCGCCCTCACGCCCGTGGAGAACACATGCAAGCCTGGCGCAATCCCCATCTCGTTTCCTATGCCCAAGCCGCAGCGGCTTTTGCCACGCGCGAACAAACGCCGCGCGACTTTCTCGAGCGCTGCATCGCCGCCATCGAGGCCCATGAATCCCGCATCCAAGCCTTTGTCAGTCTCGACCTGAAAATGGCGCGCGCCGCCGCCGACGCCTCGAGCAAACGCTGGCGCGCCGGCAAACCGCTCTCGCCCATCGACGGCTGTCCGGTGGCGATCAAGGACATCATGGCCACCGCTGATCTGCCGACCCAAATGGGCAGCCCCGCCTTTCAGGGCTGGCAATCCGGTCAGGACGCCGCCTGCGTGCATGCGCTGCGTCGCGGTGGTGCGCTGATCTTTAACAAGACGGTGACCACCGAATTTGCGATCGGCTTTTCCGGGCCGACCACCAACCCCTTCAATGCGCGACACACGCCCGGCGGCTCATCGAGCGGCACCGCGGCGGCGGTGGGCGGCGGCATGCTGCCCGTGGGGCTGGGTACGCAAACCCAGGGCTCGACCCTGCGCCCGGCTTCATTCTGTGGCGCGGTCGGTTTCAAGCCGACGCTGCATGCCTTCAATACCGCCGGCATCCATCCGCTGTCATCGACCTGCGATCACCTTGGCGTAATTGGCGCCACGCTCGAAGACACCTGGATGATCGCCTCGCAACTCTCGCTCGGCATCGGCAGCCCCGGCTACGGCTTTCTCAACGGTGCGGCGGCGACACCACCGGTGGCGGTGCAACCACACAAGCTGGTGGTCTTGCACACACGCGGCTGGCAGGAGATCGATGAGCCGACGCGTAACGCTTTCAACGCCACACTGCGCGCGCTGCAGGACGCCGGCATTGAACTCGTCAGTGAGGACGAAGACCCGCGCGTGCAGGCGTTTGAAGCCGCGCTCGAACGCGACATCGACGGCGCGCTCGATATCGTCGCCTATGAAATGCAATGGCCGTATCGCGATTACATCGCCCGCTTCGGCACGCAAATCGGCAAGCGCATCCACGGCCTGATCAAGCGCGCTGACGTGATGGTGCCGGCCGATTACGCCGCCCTGCTGGAAACCCGCCAGAGCGCGCGCCGTCATGCACGTGAGCTGCTCATCACGCTGGGCGCCGACGCCTTTGTCACCCTCGCCTCGTCGGGCCCCGCACCGCGCGGCCGCAAAGAAAGCGGTAGCCGCAGCTTTCTCACGCCCGCCTCGTGGCTGGGCTTTCCGGCCTTCGCCCTGCCCTTGATGGAAAGCGGCGGCCTGCCCTTCGGCCTGCAATTAATGGGCGCCGATCATCTCGACGGCAACCTGTTTGCCGCCGCACGCTGGATCATGCGCGAATTCACTTAAAGCCCCACGGAGCACCCATGACAAAACATTTACTCGTCGCCCTCGCCACCCTCACGCTGTGCCTCGCCGGTTGCGCCCCGCTGGCGCTGGACGCAGAGCGCAATGCTCAGCACAACGCCCCCGAGCTGATCGTCGTGAATGCGAAGGTCGTCACCGTGGATGATCAGGCGAGCATCGCGCAGGCGTTTGCGGTGCGCGACGGCCGCTTCCTCGCCGTGGGTGACAACGCGCAGATCCGCGCCATGGCCGGTGCCGCCACCCGCGTCATCGACGCGCAGGGTCGCACTGTTACACCGGGCCTGAATGACGGCCATATCCACATGGTGCGCGCCGGCTTCTGGTGGAAATACGAAGCGCGCCTCGATGAGACGCAAAGCCTCGCCGAGATCCTCGACATCATCAAAACGCGCGCGCAGCAAACGCCGCGCGGCACCTGGATACTCACCCTCGGCGGCTGGCATCACAGCCAGATCAAAGAACGCCGCATGCCGACACGCGCTGAACTCGACGCCGTTGCCCCCGATCATCCGGTCTATGTGCAGGCGCTGCGCGAAGTCGGCCAGATGAATTCCATGGCCATGAAGTTAAGCGGCATCACCGCCAGCATGCCGCTGCCGCCGGGCGTCAGCATCGGCAAGGACGCCGCCGGCCAGTTCGACGGCGTGATCCGCGGCTTCGCCGGGCAAACGCTGGCGGCACGCTCGTTCCCGCAACAGAGTTTTGAAGACAAGGTTGAGGGCCTGCGTCTGGTCATGCGCGACTTTAACGCTGCGGGCCTCACCAGCACCGGCGAAACCTTCGGCATCGGTGTCGCCGAGAGCGACTACCAGGTGCTCTATGAATTGTGGCGGCGGCGCGGCATGAGTGTGCGCGTCGGGGCGCATTTTCCGACCATGAATTTCGAACACGCCCAGCGCTGGCTTGATTATCCAGCCGCCGGCTTTGGCGACGACATGCTGCTCCTCAACGGCCTCGGTGAAGGCGTGTTGAATGCGATGGGCGACGGCTATATCCCGAAACAATTTCCGATCGCGCCCGAAGCCAAAGCCGAATTGCAAAAGATCGTCGCCGCCGGCGCACGCAATCAAGTCAGCTTCCAGTTCCACGCCACCATCGAAACCACCATGAACGCGATGCTCGATGCGCTCGAAGCCGCGCACGCGCAAACGCCGATCGACAAGCTGCGCATCAACTTTCTGCACGCCGAACAAATCACGCCATCGATCATTGCGCGCATGAAAAAACTCGGCATGGGCGTGCAAATGCAAAACCGCCAATCGCTCGGCAGCGAACTGATGAAAGCCAACTGGGGCGAGCGCGCCAACGACATCCCACCGGTGAAAACCGTCATCAACAGCGGCCTGCCCTTTGCCGGCGGCACCGACGGCACGACCTCATCGTCGTATCGCCCGTTCATCTCAATCGGCTGGCTGGTCAGCGGCAAAAACTGGCGCGGTGATCTGGTGCGCCCGACCGAACGCCTGACGCGCGAACAAGCGCTGCGCGCCTACACCCGTGGCAGTGCGTGGTTCACGTGGGAAGAGAACCGCAAAGGTGCCATCACCCCGGGCATGCTTGCCGATTTCATCGTGCTCGATCGCGATTACCTGACCGTCAACGAAGACGATATCCGCTTCATCAAGCCCGTGCTGACGGCGGTTGGCGGGAAGGTGGTTTACGACGCGGCGCGGTGATCAACTGGGCTTCCCCGGAAATTTCTCCTGCCAAAGGTGACATAAAATCGACGTCACTTTTGAAAGGCCAGCGATTAAGACAGCCTCAACGTTACCCTCATGCAACCGCCTCCGGATAAAGCCGTGGAAAGTAATACCCCAGCGCATCCATCGGCAAACCAAACCGCAGCGCGCCTTTGGGTGTTTCCGATTCCACCAGTTTTGCCTTCAGCAAGGCGGCCAACAGCGTATCCGCAGTCCGCGATGCGAGGCCGGTCATTTGCTTGAACTCGCCGCGCGTGACTTCTCCCGCAAGAAACAGATGATAGAGCGGCAGTTCGGCCTCGGTGCGGATCGACTTGTCGTGCTGGGATCGCAGAATCAAATACCCGCGCAGACGAGCACGTAAATTGTCGAGGGACAGCATTTCCCCCATAAACGTCACTTGATCCAGGCAGGTTTCAAGAAAATATCTAGCAAATGAAATCAATCCTGCCTCGGAAAGGTTGCCGCGCCCGTCAAGATCGCCGCGACGGGCCGAGTCTGCATCGCCGAGCCGGGCGTAATACGTTTCGACATTTCGCGCAAAACCACGTGACACCGCCCACAAGCCTGAGCCGACGCCGATATTCAACAACACCGCTTGCGAGTGCAGTCGCATCACGCGCCCATTGCCATCGAGGAAAGGGTGAACCCAGGCCAGCCTGTGATGCGCACAGGCGCAAGCGATCAACCGCCCGTCCAACCCCTTCGCATCGCCATAAAACTCGTGCGCACGCTGCAAAAATGCCGCGACGGATTTGTGCGCAGGCGGCACCTGCCGTCCGACTTTAACGTCTTTGTCGCGCCACGCGCCGGGAACAAGCCGCTCGCCCTCATCGGTCTTGCCCTCGTCACTTTTCAGCCGGCGATAAAACGCTTCATGCAAACGCGCCAGAAACGCTGGCGCGTATACGTCCACCTCTTCGTGCGCAAGCCAGCCTTCCATCTCTTTCTGCGCCTCGATATGGGCAATGGCAACGCGCTGCCGGCGCGCCTTGTCGGGCTCTTTCGAATAGCTTTGTTTTAACGCCTGTTCAATATCGTGCGGATGCGTGTGCTGACCCTCGATCCGGTTCGAGTAATAGGAATTCACGCTGCGCAGCAACTCCGCCAGGCGCGCCTCTGTCGCCGGATGCAGCCTGCCCTTCAGCGCAAGCGCACGCGCAGCAACATCTCCGGCCAGCGCCGGAAGGCCTGCCTTCTTTGCCTCAGACTCGCGCGGCATCAGCGGTTCGAATTGATCAGAACGGGGTTACATTTGCGAATTGTATTTCGTATTTTTTTAGATCAAATATAATTTTTTATTTAGCTATATATAAAAATCTTGCGCCTATTTTTGCGAATCTTTTTTCGCATCATTTGACGACAAGCTTGCACGGCTTGACAAGTCGCCCCCTATAAATACAATGTATTGATGATGAAATTCGAATAGGACTCGCCAAAAGCGGTGCCCAATTTAAAAAAGTATCAGATCTCGTTTGAAGAGGCGAAGTCAGCCTTCTATGATGAGTTCGCGATGCAATTCTTCGATGAAGATCACTCAGTGAAGACCCTTGAAAGTAATTGCGAGCATCGCCGAAAAAACCAAGCTGCTTGCCTTAAAATTCCGCCATTGGCCAGTAACATCAAGGTAGTCGCCACGACCGTACGAAGCACCCCCGAAGGAGCTGAGAGCACGCAACACTCCGCCTCCGAGTTATCGAAGGTCACAGGCGAACTTAGCGAGTCAGTCTCCAAGTTCATTCTTTAGCGCTTCGTCCAAGCCGAAACTTACTGCAACAAATATAAGTGGCGTTTTTCGACCCTAATGTTTACTAACCATCTAGCGGGAACCCATGGAAGAAACTGACGAAATTCTGGCGGATTTTATAATCGAGGCAAGGGAAATCCTCGATCAGCTCGACTCGGACTTTGTACAACTCGAGGAAACCCCTGAAGACAGTAAATTAGTCGGGAATATATTTCGCGGAGTGCATACGCTTAAGGGAAACAGCGGATTCTTTGCTTTCAAGAGAATGGAACAAGTGTCGCACGCAAGTGAAACTCTGATGGTGAAGATCAGAGAAGGTGCGTTGTCACTGGACAAACAGAAAACAAGTTCCCTGCTGAACGCCCTTGACGTACTGCGTGAAATTATCATCGGTATTGAAACCAACAAAACTGAGCCCGCGGGTGACGACACCGAGCTGATACAGGCGTTGCTCGCCCATGCAAGCGGCGAAACCCTGAGCGTGAAGACCCCGCCGGCCGCGCCAACACCCGGACTCGCCCCTGCGGCCACAACCACAAAAAGCGACGAGCTGGCGGACACAGTCGCTACCGGCAAGTCAGCGGCAGGAGGTGGTGATTTAAAGATCGACGCCTCTGGTGAGGCAATCAATGCCCAAAACGCCGGCGAATCGGACTCGGTTGCTGCGACCAAACAGAGCGAGTCGCTTGAACCGGCCATGCCTTCTCGCGAGCCCAACACGAGCGCCGAGGAAACGTCGCTGTACGTTGAAATGCAGTCCCACGAAGTGGCGGCGCCAGTCAAGGTGAACATGGAGGTGCTTGACAAGTTGATCAACCTGGTCAGCGAGATGGTACTCGCGCGCAACCGCCTGCTGCCTTTTGTTGCTGAATTTGGTAACCACAATTTCTCTACCGCAGTAAGAACTGTGGATCTGCTGACACAGGAATTGCAAGAGCGCATGATGAAAACGCGCATGCAGCCGATCTCACAGATATGGGCAAAGTTTCCGCGGCTGATACGAGACCTCTCGAATGAATGTCAAAAGACAGTGACCCTCATTCAAGAAGGCGCTGATACCGAACTCGACCGCACCTTACTGGACGCCATTCGCGACCCA
>CAMDSO010000153.1 GCA_945906935.1 Bordetella parapertussis | reverse complement strand
CTAATGGACTTTAATAGAGCAAAACAGTTACTAAGTTATTGATTAAATGGTGTTACAAAATGATAAGCAGATTTGTTCAGACAATATTCGTGGGGACACCCCCTCCGCCAGAATCGCATCCGGAACCATCCAAAACACTCCGGAAATTGTGCAAATCCCCCGAGTTTTCCCCTAAGAATTCAGTTTTCCCCGTCCGACTCAGTTCGATTTCATCCGGCGGCAAGGTGTGGTAACTAGGTGTAGTAACTGATATTTACCACACTCGAAAGTTACCACACCATGTCAAAACTGAATCTCCTCAGTGATACTGGGTGCAAGAACGCCATCACAAATAGTAAAGAAATCCGCAAGTTGCACGACGGCGGCGATCTTTATTTGTGGGTATATGCGGACGGTCGGAGCTACACTCGTTGTGCCGTTGTCATAATTGACCTAGTATAAGAACCGGAAAACGGTCGGCGCGACACCTCACGCTCCCACGAACCCCCGTTCCTTCGGCGCAACCCGGTGCGCCTTTCTCGAAAGGCTACGGACATGTTCACAAAAATCAAAACCACTTTTGCATCATTTGTCTTGGTGGGCGGTATTTTTGCTGCTGGGCTGGGTGTCACGTCAGAAGCTGTTGCCCAATCTGCGGCATCTCCAGTTTTAGCGACTGGCTCGTGCACCGGAATTGCCGATGCAATCTGTACTGAAAGTGGTGCCGTCCGAGGCACAGTTGCAGGCGGTGTTCGCGCTTTCAAAGGAATTCCTTACGCGAAGGCGCCGGTAGGTGATCTCCGATTCCGCCCGCCCCAGCCTGCCGAACCGTGGCAGGGGATTCTGCCGACTGAACAATTCCGGCCCGTGTGTCCGCAACTCGGACCCGGCAACAAGGTCGTTGGCAGCGAAGACTGTCTTGCGATAAACATTTGGACAGCGGCGCAACGCCCGGCCAAGTTGCTCCCGGTCATGATCTGGTTGCATGGCGGTGGAATCGCCGGTTTGTCGGGCGCCGGCTCGGCGAGTGGGGTCGTCTACGACGGCAGCCTGATGGTCGAACGCGGCGGTGTGGTCTTTGTAACTTACAACCTGCGTCTGGGCGTATTGGGTTTTCTCGCGCATCCGGCACTCGACGCCGAGCGGCCTGAAAAGATTTCGGGCAATTACGGTAGCCTTGATCAGATCGCGATGTTGAAATGGGTGCAACGCAATATTCAGAGCTTTGGCGGCGATCCTAGTCGTGTGTTTTTGTTTGGCACCTCGGCAGGTGGCGGCAACATCTGTGCTCTTATGACGGCGCCAGCTGCGCAAGGCCTTTTGCACGGCGTTGCCATGCAAAGTAGTGTGCCGACCGGGTGTGAGTTGCAGACGTTGGCAGATTCTCAGCAGCGAACTGGCGCGCGCGTTGCCACCGCAACTGGCTGCGCAAATGCCACCGATATCGCCGCCTGTCTGCGCGGCAAGAGCGTCAATGAAATCGTCGGGGCGGTCTCAGGCCTCACCGATATTTTTGCGCGCGTATATGGACCCAACATGGATGGCCATATTTTCCCGGACCAACCCAGAAAACTGATTGAGGCCCGCCGCTACAAATCGTTACCAGTGATCATTGGGGGCACTGCAGACGAAACCAAAACGTTCCTCAATGCCATCGGGCCTGTTCCTGATCCGACTAGCTATGCCGAAGCGGTAACGAAATTGTTTGGAGCTCAGTCGCGCGATGCCATTCTTGCTCGTTATCCGGCAGCAAGCTTTGCCAGTCCGCGTGGTGCGCTTGACGCTGCCACGACCGATGCCTACTTCACTTGCACGACACGCCGGGTGGCTCGATTGCTGACTTCCGTGCAAACCGAACCGGTCTATACCTACTTCTTCAGCCATATTCTTGAAAACAACCCGGTGGAACGTGCCAGGGGTGCGTTCCACACGGCCGAACACCCTTTCTTCTTTCCATGGACGGGAAAATTTCCGCAGAGCGAGGGTGAGCGGCAATTGCAGGGCGCCATGCTGTTTTATTGGTCAAAGATGGCTGCCACCGGCAATCCGAATGGCGAAGGCAATCCGGTATGGCCGCGTTACGACGCGAAAACGGACGCTCACCTTGAACTCGCGACACCGCCGCGTGCGGGCACAGCGCTACGGAAGGATCAGTGCGACTTTTGGGATGGCGTGACGCTGCCGTGGCCACATTTGTGAAGTGTGCACAGTTCTATAGTTGCAACGGATCAGTGTCTATAAGGTAAATAAGCGGGGATACGAATGACTGCTATGCAGAAGCGCGACCGGTAGCATCGGGTCGGAAGCGGAAGTGGCTCCTCTTCCGAGAGCGGACATTCGCGGTAGCCAAAAGCTGACGCTTGCCGCGAGATCGGCTTGTGAGTTCAACCAATAGGCGAAGCCCCCCGTGGGGGCTCTTCTAACTTCGAAGTCGTTGACTGTTCGTTAATATCAATATTGCAGGAAGCCGGCCCCCGTGGCGGGCATTAAAAATTCCCGGCTCATTTCGGTTGGGCCGTTAATGCCTAGCATCGCCATGTCACGGTCTATTTCATCCATTAATAGTTTGACTGCATGTTCGACGCCAACCTGGCCGGCAACGGCGGCGGCGCACAGAAACGGGCGGCCGATAAAACAGAAATCTGCACCCAGGGCGAGCGCTTTCAGAATATCGGTCCCACGCCGGAAACCGCCGTCCATAATCAGTGTCATGTCGCCCGCCGCTTCGCGCAATCCCGGCAAGACACGCAGGGGTGAAACAGTGCCATCGAGTTGCCTGCCGCCATGGTTGGACACCATGATGCCGTTGAGTCCGTGTTCGCGCGCCATACGGACGACGTCTTTGTGCAGCACGCCTTTAAGCAGCAGATTGCCTTTCCAGATCTTGCGCATATGCGCGATGTGTTTCCAGGTCAGACGGTCACGCCGCCCGTAGCTGCGCAGCGCATTTTTCGAAATCAGCGGCGCACGCGGCCCCATATTTTCAACATGTGGCATGCCATCCTTGATGAGCGTTTTGAGGAACATGCCGAACAGCCACTTTGGCTTTAGCAGACAGTCCCAGGCCAGGCGTGGTGTCGGGCGTAGCGGGTTGTTAAATCCTGCGCGTACATTGTTTTCGCGGTTCGCAGCGACCGCCACATCGACGGTAACGGCGATCGTTTCGAAGCCGGCTGCCGCAGCGCGTTCAAAGGTTTCGCTGATGCGGTCCTCGTCGCCGGGAAGATAAGCCTGAAACATCGTGTTGTTGCTTGCCGCTCTTACATCTTCCATTTTCATCAACGATGTGCCGCTCATCATCATTGGAATATTGGCTACCTCCGCTGCGCGTGCGAGTACCAGATCGCCCTGGTAGGTTGCGATTGAGGTTCCGCCCATAGGGGCGAAACCGAAAGGCGCGTTATAGATTTTTCCAAAAAGTTCTGTTTTCATGCTGCGCTGTGTGGTGTCCACGAGCGGCTTGGGTACGAAGCCGATTTCGTCAAATACTTCGCGATTGCCGCGCAGTGAAATGTTGTTCTCGACGCCGCCTGTGATGTAGCCATAAATTGGACGTGGCAGGACTTTACGTGCCTGGTCGATGAAATCCTGTAATGCCAGATAGTTGCGCAATGCGCGCGGTAACGCACGTTTATCGACGAGAGAGAGCCCGCCGGCGGTGTCGGGTTTGGCTGTGAGCTCGCTGGCTGTGTTGCTAACGGAGGATTTTTTATTCATGGTTCCACTATTCGGAATGTGGGATGGGCGCAACTTCAAGTTGTGGCGCAATTATAATCACCGCCTAGCGTCAACGTCCCGCAATCGGCCTATCTTTATCCGGGATTATCCATGAGGCCGTTTTGCATGTCTGTCATTAAATGACTTGAAGCGATTCATTCTTAAGAGCCAATAATGGGGTGCGGCTGGTCGGAGGTTCAATTCCTCTCGCGCCGACCATTACAAACAATGGATTAACCGACTCTCACCATTCGGCTTTTCATTTATTGAGCTTGGACGAGCACTACAGGTGGGGTATTCCCCCTTTGAAATAATTTATGCGGAGTTCTCACAAAATACCGTGCGATTGCCCGTTGGCCTAGCCGGCGATAGAGTCGCGAATAGCAAAAAAATGATTTGAATTGCCTAACCTCCGCGCGGCGCGGTGGCCGATGCGCAGGAGATCGCATGCTGGTGTCGCGAACATTGGGCGCCGCAAAAAGTGTAGCGTCATGTGTTGTTGGTCGATGCCCTCCCGCATACGCCGACCCATAAAGTGGCGAAGATGGTGTTGAAAGCCAACAAGACGCTGCGCCAGCGCGCGGTTGATTTGCGGCACAATTAAGGGTGGCGGGCCGCCCGTTCCCGAAAATCGAAACGCGCCTCACACGAAGGAGAATTGCTGTGATAAAAAAAACGTTGGCCGGGGTGTTCGCGCTGCTGTGCGCTACCTGTAATGCCGTCCATGCGCAGACCGCAGCAAACTTTCCACTGAAGTCGGTCCGCGTGGTGGTGCCTTATCCGCCCGGCGGCGGCACTGACACGATCGGGCGGCCAATGGCGCAGCGGCTTGCCGAGAATACGCGGCAGCAGTTCATCATCGACAATCGCGGCGGCGCCGGTGGCAACATTGGCATGGAACTCGTCGCAAAGTCGCCGCCCGACGGCTACACGCTGGTACTGGCGGTGACCGCACAGCTGGCAGTCAACCCTGGCTTATACAAGAAGCTCCCCTATGATCCGCTGAAGGATTTCGAACCGGTCACGCTGCTGGCGACCGGCCCCTATGTGTTGCTCGTGCATCCGTCATTGCCGGTGAAGAGCACGAAGGAACTGCTCGCGCTGGCACGTGCACGGCCGGGGCAGATCATCTACGGCTCGGCCGGCAACGGCAGCGGCGCGCATCTGGCGACCGAACTGCTCGGCAGCATGGCCGGCGTGAAATTGATCCATATTCCCTACAAGGGCGGCGGGCCGGCGCTGGTCGACCTGCTGGCGGGCAACATCCAGATGACGTTTGCGACTTATCTGTCGAGCAAACAGCACATCGATTCGGGCCGTATACGCGCGCTGGCCGTCAGCACGACGAAGCGGCTCTCCGGCGTGGACATTCCGACGGTTGCCGAGACCGGGCTGCCCGGTTTCGATGCCGGGGTCTGGTATGCCTATCTGGCGCCGGCCGGTACACCGCGCGAGCTGGTGATGAAACTAAACAGCGAAATTATCCGCGCTTCCGAGCACGCCGAGATGAAGGCGGTTTATGCGCGCGCGGCTATCGAGCCAATCAACAGCACCCCCGAGGAACTGACGACTTTCATGAAAGCGGAAATCGCCAAATGGGCGCGTGTCATCCGCGATGCGAAGGTGCAGGTTGACTGAACAATCGCGGCCGGTGCAGCACCAGCGTGGCGGAATCAGCGATGACGTGTAAAAAGATCGGCGTGATGAGCCCTGGCAGCATGGGGCAGGCGATCGCGCAACAACTGCAAAGCAATCGCTTCGCGGTTTGCACGGCACCTAACAACCGCAGCGCGTGCGTCAAATATCCGCGATCTCGGTTCGCTCGATGCACTGGCGGCGCATTGCGATTTGATTCTGTCGCTGATGAACCCGGGCGCCGCGCTAGAATTTGCGCATCAATTCGCAGCTGCGATCCGGCGTGCTCGGTTACCAGCTTGATTGCTTCTCGTTTGAATTCTTCCGTAAAAATACGACGCGGTATGCGTTTCATGGGTTCTCCTGACAAGTTGATAAATTAATATCAACTTGCCCGTCCATAACTTGCCCGTCCATAAACTCGGGCCTCGCTCACTCTTTACTACCGGCAATGGCGTTACACTCTTCAGTTGCGTTCACCGATTGATGCATTTTGAGCTTGCGGCGCAAGCCCTGACCTTAAACTAAGGATAGACATTCATGGCTCTGACAATTAAAGAAGAAATCGAACTCCAGGCCGCGTTTATGCACATCAAGCGCGAGCGCAAAGAGTCTCTGCGCGCCATGTTTGTGGGCACGCAACTCAAGCCCAAAAGCCGGGTACAAGATGCGAAAACACTGGCCAAAAGTGCTAAAGATAGCAAAGAAAAACTGGCTGCCCTGCCGGGCGTAAGCATCCCAACGCTGGATGTGCCCTCTCTCAACCTTAATATTTTCAAAGGTATTGATTTGCGTGGGTTGGTCAATTTTCGCATTCCTACCCCCTCGTTGCCGGGTCTTGACCTGAGCTGGATACCCGACATCAACCTTGGCAGCATCCCTGGGTTTAATCTGCCTGGAATCCGTATCAACCTCAAAGGCATTATTAAATTTGAGGATTTGCTGCCCAACATCAACCTGCGCGCCTTGGTGTATGCGCTGGTCATCAAGTGGCCACACATCAACATACCTTCGTTGCTGCTGGATTTGAGCAAAATTTTTAAAATCGATTTTGATATTTTGTTCCCCGACCTCAAACTGCAGTTTCCTGACTTTTTTAATATCGACCTCAACATCCACCTGCCGCATATCGCGCTGCCCGACGTTAACTTTCCGGGTCTGCCAAATCTTGATTTACCCAACATCAATCTGGGCGAGATTAATTTCAGTGGCTTTCATGTTCCAAACATCGACTTTCCGGAGATGTTAAAAATTCCGGGCTTTGATAAGGTACTGCGTCTGCTGTTTGAACTGTTTGACGAACTGGATCTAAAAGTCATCATTGCCGAACTGGGGGCCGAATTTATAGCCGACTTTGTCAGCTCGGCCATGCCCATCGTGCAGCAGGTCAAAGCCGGCGCACAGGCCGCCGAGAGCTGGGGCACCGCAGCCAGCGATTGGCACAAATCGCGCAAAACCACATTGCAGCGTACTTTTTTATTGCCAGGCAATGCCCGCGACGCCTGCGATGCCGTAGCCTCGCTGCTGCGCACCAGCCGCGACGAACACGCCACGCTGGCCACCATTCAAACCACCCAATTGGCCGTATCCACAGCGGGTTTGTTTGCAGATTTAGGCGGCGTAACCGGCCCGGCGGTAGCCGCAGCCAGTGCGGTGGCAAAAACCTGCCAAAAGGTGATGATTATGGGTGCGCGCTACAAAGAGATGAAGCAGGTGAACCTGATTCTGAGCACCACACCGGGCGAGTCCCTCGTTTCCAACATTTTCAAGGTATCACCGCTGCTTGGCTGCTATTATTTGGCCAACAACACCACCAGCAATGTACTCAACATTATGAGTAACAACATCATTGAAGACGGCTGGATGGCAGAATGGGAAACCAACAAAACCAAGCACCTCGACCCGCTGATTAAAGAGTCGCAACGCTTTATTTCAGAATCGCGCTACGTGCTTGACCCGATCCGTCAAAACAAGGGCATGTTTGTTCAAAAAAGCTCCTTTGAAAAGCTCAAGGAAGGCGCCAAGTTGTACATTAAAAAGAAACTTGGATTGGCACCTGCCACTGCTACGGTTGCTACGCACAAATACCTCCGTTAACCGTTTTTTTATTGCCCTTTTACTTGCCAGTTGCTGGCATGGTCTATTTTCACCAAATATCGCGCGATTGACCGCTTGCGGGGCCGACGATATAGTCAACAATAGATAAAATGTGTTTTAAATTTTCCATTCTCCCAGAGGTGTTAAAAATGAAGCAGGCATTATTCAACCATCTTTCACTTGCGCTGGCTGCCACACTTGCGGCAACACTACTTTCAGCCACGCAGGCGCTGGCGCAGGCCAAGGATAGCTACCCGAATCGCCCGGTGCGCCTGCTCGTGCCGAACGCGCCGGGCGGCGCGTCCGACTTCGTCGCCCGCGTCGTCCAGCCGCATTGGATCGAAATGCTCGGGCAGACGGTCGTCATCGAAAACCGCGGCGGTGCGGCGGGCAACATCGCCCTTGAGAGCGCGGCGCGCGCGGGCGCGGATGGTTACACCATTCTCCTCGGCTCCAATACGCAAGCTGTCAATCCCAGCCTTTACCCTAAATTTCCGTTTACGCCGCTGAAAGACCTGATCCCGGTCACTCAGCTTGCGGACATTCCGGGCTCGCTGGTCGTGCATCCTTCGATCCCGGCGAAGACCGTCAAGGAACTCGTCGAATACGTAAAGGCGAACCCGGGCAAACTCAATTACGGCTCGCCCAGCCCAAGCAGCGCCAACCGGATTGCCATGGAGATATTCATGCGCCATGCCGGAATCAAGATGACGCACGTGCCCTACAAGGGTGGCTCCGGTCCAATGCTTATCGCGTTGATCGCCAATGAAGTACAAACAGCGTTCTCCACGTTCTCCTCCACTCTCAACTACGCCAAGGCGGATCGCCTGCGCATGCTCGGCGTGATTGCCCCGGACAGACTGGCAGCCATGCCTGATGTGCCCACCATGGCGGAACTCGGCTTCACGGACATGAAGACGGGATCCTGGTTCGGGCTGTTCGTGCCCAAAGGCACGCCCGCACCGGTCGTGAATAAAATCTTCGCAGTGGCCGCCAAGACGATGGAGCATCCCGACGTAGTCAAGCGCTTCGCCACCTCCGGAACGCGCGTAGTGGTGAGCCGCTCGCCGGAAGACTACAGGGCTTTCTTCAAGGCCGAACAGGAAAGCTACGCGGCCGTCATTAAAGCTGCCGGCATCACTGTCGACTGATCGTTCG
>CAMDSO010000152.1 GCA_945906935.1 Bordetella parapertussis | reverse complement strand
ACAGTTTTGCCTTGAAGCTGGCGATGAAGCCGCAACAATTCGACGTGGTGGTTACCACCAACACCTTTGGCGACATCCTGACCGATCTCGGCGCCGGGCTTGCTGGCGGACTCGGTCTCGCCCCCGGCATCTGTGTGGGTGAAACCCAGTCGATGGCGCAGGCCACACATGGCTCGGCACCGGACATCGCCGGTCGCGGCATTGCCAATCCCTACGCCATGATCATGTCGGGCAAGATGATGCTCGAATGGCTGGGGCATAAACACCATGAGTCCAAAGCGGTCGAGACTGCGGCTGTCATTGATGCAGCCGTTGAGCGCGTGATCGCTGCCGCGCGCACGTTGACCAGCGACCTTGGTGGTACGGCGACGACTCAACAGATGGGCAGCGCGATTGCCGCAGCGGTTTAAGCATTAGAAAAAAAGTAACGCTCATTCGAGCGCGGGAGGCGGGATGCGGATCAAGGCTTTGCTGTTATTGACGGGATACTTTTGCACAGCTGCAGTGGCGGCACAAAGCTATCCGCAAAAGCCGATCCGTATACTCGTCGGCAACGCGCCCGGCGGCGGTATTGATATCACCGCGCGCGCGGTCGGTCAGAAGCTCACTGAAAAATGGGGTCGTCCGGTGGTCGTCGATAACCGTCCCGGCGCGAGTGGCCTGATTGCGATGGAAGTCGCCGCGCAGTCGGCAGCCGATGGCTACACCCTGCTGGTGATCTCCGGCAGTCTGATGGCGAGCGCAGGCGTGCAGAAAAAAGTCGCCTTTGATGTGCGTCTTGCCTATGCGCCAGTCACACAACTGACGACGGTCGCTTATATGTTGATGGTGAACGCGTCAGTGCCGGCGAACAGCGTGCGTGAATTTATTGCCTATGCGAAGGCGCGGCCCAATGCCCTGAGCTATGGGTCGTCGGGCATCGGTGGCGCCGGGCATCTGGCCGGCGCATTGTTCTGTCATCTCGCCGGCGTGGATATCGTGCATGTGCCCTACAAGGGCGGTGGCCTCGTCCTTGCCGATATGATCAGCGGACAGGTGCAGATGGGTTTTACCGCGACGATCTCCGGCATGCCGCATGTGCGCAGCGGCAAGTTGAAGGTGCTTGGCATGACTAGCGCCAAGCGTGTGCAGTCTTTCCCCGATGTCCCGACCGTCGCCGAGGCCGGTGTGCCGGGCTTTGAGCTCATCAACTGGTATGGCCTGTTTGCGCCGGCCAAAACGCCCTCTGTGATCGTCGATGCTTTGCAAGCGGAAATCGCGCGGGCACTGGGTAGTACAGAAGTGCAGGCGGCATTTGCCAAGGACGGTGCCGAAGCCACCCCGTCCGCGTCGCCACGCCAGTTTGCCGCGCTGCTCGATAAAGAGTTGGAGAGCTGGCAGAAGCTGGTCAAACTGCCCGGTTTTGCCGAGAACCTTAAATGAGCTGGCGCCAAATACGCTGGCGCCGTCTGTTGATTGCGGTGTGCGCTGCGTTAATAGCGGGGATTTTTAATCCCGGCTTTGCGCAAGCGCAGTCTTATCCAAACCGCGTGATTCGCTGGGTGATACCGGTCGCGCCCGGTGGCAGTCCGGACGTGCTGGCACGGGCACTCGCGCCACGGTTGAGCGAACTGCTCGGGCAGCAAGTGGTGGTCGACAACCGCGCCGGAGGTAATGCCATGATCGGCGCCGAGCTGGTGGCGCGCGCGCCGGCCGACGGCTATACCTTGTTGTTGGCGACCGGCCAGCACACGGTAACGCCCTTCCTCGTCAAGAAAATGCCCTATGACATCGTCGGCGATTTCGCCCCCGTGGCGTTGATCATGCAGGCCTCGCAACTGCTGACGGTGCATCCCGCGGTGCCGGTGAAAACGGTGCGTGAACTGATCGCGCTGGCGCGCACCAAGGCGGGGCGTCTCAATTATGGCTCCGGTGGACTGGGCAGTGCGGCGTATATGTCGGGTGAATTGTTCAAGACTATGGCCGCCGTTGATATGACGCACATCTCTTATAAAGGCGCGGGCCCGGCGCTGATTGACCTGCTCGGTGGACATCTCGACCTGATGTTTCCGGCGATACTTAGCAGCGCCCCGCATCACAAGGCCGGCCGCTTGCGCGGACTCGGTGTGACCAGCGCGCGACGCCATCCTTCGTTGCCCGACATCCCGGCGATTGCCGAGGCGGCATTGCCCGGTTATCAGACCGGTTCCTGGTACGGGATACTTGCGCCGGCGAACACGCCACGCGACATCATCAACCGTCTGAATGCGGCAGTGGTGAAACTGGTTAATGCGGCTGATATTCGTGAAGCGTTGGTGGCGCAGGGTGGTGATCCTGAAACCGGAAGCCCCGAAGAACTTGCGCGTTTGATGCTCGAAGAACTGGCGCGCTCTGCGCAAATCGTCAAAGCGGCGGGCGTCAAGCCGGAATAGCGGCTGTGGTGTTTGACACCCGCGGCAAGCGGCTTGTATATTGCTCGGCCTGTTTTCATGGTGCGCAGACGTCTTAGTTTTTCGCGCCATTGCAGCCCCCTTCCCCCAACAGAAAATCCAGGAGACCGATATGTCCGCGTTGACCCTTAAACAAGCCAATACCATCATCGAACAGGCGA
The DNA here is from genome assembly GCA_945906935.1 of Bordetella parapertussis. Taxonomy (GTDB): domain Bacteria; phylum Pseudomonadota; class Gammaproteobacteria; order Burkholderiales; family SG8-41; genus PALSA-1004. The sequence continues at coordinate 6,252 of CAMDSO010000152.1, read as the reverse complement.
TTGCCAAGGCGCGCCAAGACAAGATCAAGCCGCTGACGGTTGTGGTGCTCGATGATTCGGGCAACGTGGTCGCCGTACAGCGCGAAGACGGTGCGAGCATGGCGCGTTATGACATTGCGCTGGGCAAGGCGTGGGGCGCGGTGGCAATGAGTTGCTCGAGCCGTGCGCTGGGCAAGCGTGCCAAGGACAACCCCAATTTTTTCCTTTCGCTGGCGGCAACCACCAATGGCCGTTTTTTGCCGCAACCGGGCGCGGCGCTGATTCGTGACGCGCAGGGTAATGTGCTGGGCGCCGCCGGTGCCAGCGGTGGTACGGGGGATGAAGACGAAGCCGCCTGCGCCTTCGGTATCGAGAAAGCGGGCCTGGTGGCCGATGTGGCAGCTTAGTTGATCGCTCTCATGGTGTGACCATGAAGGCTGTACAAAAAAACGCCCCGGTAAGGGGCGTTTTTTTGCTGCTGCTATCGTGACTTTAAACAAATAGCGCCGGCACGCAGCGCTTGAGTTCCGCCAATGCCTGCGCCACGTCCACCCTGAAATCGATATCGGCCTGATAGGGCTCAGGGCGGGAGAAATCGTAATCGTCGGAGACGATGCTGCTGAACTGTAGTTCGCAGATGCGGGCGAGCACATGAAAGTCGGGGATGTGTGCTTTGAAAGTCGTGGTCAGTTCGATCAGATGGATGCCCGGTTGTGCAAACACCATATTACCCAGCGCCGCGCCATGTGCACCGATGATCACGCGGGCGCGTGAGAAGCGGCGGATTTGTTCGTGCACCGGCATCGCCCCCGGCAGGATGGATTCGAAGCCGAGCGGCTGTAGTGCGGCGAACAACTCGTCTTCGTTAAGCAGGCGGCGCACGAGAGCATCGCTGCGCGAGACAAATAACAGATCGCCGGCCGGCGCGTCCTCCATACAGTGCGCAAGATGACGGCGTAGCCATTGCGTACCTATGCCCATCTTCGCGTGATTGGTGACATTGGTCGGCACCACTAATTCCCGAACATGCACGAGCGCCGATCGTTCGACGCGGATCAGGCGTTCCTCGGGAATCGACAGCAGTTCCAGAAACTCTTGTTGATGACGGCGCAGATCGGCGTTGACCAGTAGCGGCAGTGATGCATACGGTGTGCTTTCAAGCACGCCGAGCTTGACCATGTTGCGGGTGATCCAGTGGCAGAAATTGTGGTCTCCACCGAGGTGTACGCAGGGCTCCTCGATGTGCTGGCTCACCCCCGGCAGGCGGTAGATATAGGCATCATTGTCGGGGCTGGCACGGCCTTGTACGTAGGGAGAATTACGCAGGGCGCGATTGTGCGCTTCGGTGTTGTAAACCTTCTCACCGTCTAGGATGGACCAGTAGGCGGTTTCGATCTCGACGTCGTGCAGCGTCGCCACATACACACCCTCAATGCGTGCGCGCTCGGGATCAATCAGTGCGTCATTGAAGAAATGTAGTTCTTTGAGTTCACCTTGCCGGTGTGCTGCGGTGAGGATGTCACGCGCGACATTCTTGTTGCCGCGCCCGAGCTCAAGCACCGCGAGCATCTCGAGCGCTTGTGCATCGGCTGGTTGTTGGGCGAGCACGGCGTGGCAGGCAGCGGTCATGCGGTCGGGGTTACCCGATTGCGCACTGACGCGCAGCTGTTGGTGCAAAAGGGGCACGTCGCGCGGCTGCGTGATCAATGCAATGCGCAGTAGAAAAAGCGCCGTGCGCCGCCAACCGTGCGCGGCCAGCGCCTTGATCAGGCGCGGCAGCATCGGTAACGGCGGCTCACGGTGGTGTGGCTTGAATACCCTAGGCGACGCGCTTCAATCGCGGCATGTCGAAGCCAATTTCTTTGAGCTCCGCGGCCAGCGATGTGCATTGCTCCGAGGTCAATTCGGTCAGCGGCGGACGCACCTTGCCCCATGCCGGATCGTTGGCATAGGTGGCGATGGTTTGTTTCAACGCCGAGATCATCACGTATTTCTTGCCGACGGTGTCGCGCACCAGGTTCAGGCGTTGTTGTTGCGCCTCGGCGTCAGTGTTTTGCCATTCTGTGTAGAGCTTGTGGATCGCCGCCGGATTTACGTTGGCGGTGGCGGAGATGGTGCCGACGCCGCCGTTACGCATGTTGGCGAGCAGGAAGGATTCCGAACCGACGAACACATCGAAGCCCGATTTGGCAAAGGCGTCGAGGAAGATCTTGGTGTTGTTCCAATCACCCGAACTGTCTTTCATGCCGGCAATCGCTGTCGGGTAGGCTTTGAGCAGGCGTTCAACCAAACCCGGGGTGATGCCAATCACGGCAACCGGTGGGATGTGATACAGATAAATGCGCAGTCGATCGTCGGCCACACGCTGGATCACTTCGCTGTAATGACGGTAGAGACCTTCCTCGCTGACGCCCTTGTAATAAAACGGCGGCAGCATCAAGGCGCCGGCGCAGCCGTGCTTTACCGCATGCGAGGTGATCTTGACGGTTTCGGTGATCGAGCAGCAACCGGTGCCCGGCATCATGCGCGAGGTATCCACACCGGCGGCGACCACCGCGTCGAGCAGGCTCATGCGTTCTTCAGCGGCCAGCGAATTGGCTTCACTGTTGGTGCCGAACACCGCAAGACCGCAGTTCTGCGACATCAACCACTGGCAGTGCGCAACGAAGCGCGCGGTGTCGGGTGAGTAATCGGCTTTGAACGGCGTGACGACAGGCGATAGCACGCCCTTGATGCGTTTTGTGCTGGTCATGGTTTCTCCGGATGAGCGGGTGATGCGAATGAAGAGCAAATCATACACCACGCTGTATGCAAAGGCGCGCAAGATACGGGCGCTGTGTGCTTGCTGCGCGCTGCGCGTGCCTGCATAATCGAAGCAGAATTTCTGCTGCTCTTTATTGGTACCTTGACCGCTTCCAATCGCCTTGCCTTGCGCTTTTGTGTGGTCATTTTGTCTTCATTTTATTTTTATCAATACGTCTTCCAGGTGCCGATATGAGCCGTCCCCGCAAACGTCCCGAAGACCTGCGCAGTTATAAATGGTATGGCGCGCAAGACCTGCGCGCCTTCGGACATCGCTCGCGCACTCTGCAAAGCGGTTTCACGCGCGAGGATTTCGGTGGTAAGCCGGTGATCGCCATCATCAATACCTGGAGCGATATCAATCAATGCCATGCGCATTTCCGTGTGCGCGCCGAGGAGATCAAGCGCGGCGTCTGGCAGGCCGGCGGTTTTCCGCTGGAGATGCCGGCGATCACGCTCTCCGAACCGTTTATGAAGCCCTCGCCGCTGATGTATCGCAATCTGCTGGCGATGGAGACCGAGGAGTTGCTGCGCTCATATCCGGTCGATGCCTGTGTGCTGATGGGTGGCTGCGACAAAACCACGCCGGCGCTGTTGATGGGGGCGACCTCGGCCAATCTGCCGGCGATCTTTATGCCAGCCGGCCCGATGTTGCGTGGCAACTGGCATGGCGAACCGCTGGGTTCAGGCACTGATACGTGGAAGTATTGGGCGGAATTCCGTGCAGGTAATCTCAGCAAAAACGAATTGCAGGAAGTCGAAGAAGGTATCGCGCGCTCGCCCGGTCATTGCATGGTGATGGGCACGGCCTCGACCATGACTTCGATCGCCGAGGTGCTGGGCTTTACGCTGCCGGGTGCGGCATCGATTCCTGCCGCTGATTCGAATCACGCGCGCATGGCGAGTTACTCCGGCCGGCGCATTGTGGAAATGGCGTGGGAGGATTTGAAGCCCTCCGATATCCTCACCGCGAAATCATTTGATAACGCCATCATCACCGCACAAGCATTATCGGGGTCGACCAACGCGCTGATCCATCTGATCGCGATGGCCGGTCGAGCCGGCGTCAAACTCGAACTCGAACGCTTCGACGAAATCGCGCGCAACACGCCGGTGCTGGCGAATATCCGTCCGGCTGGACAAAAGTATTTGATGGAAGATTTTTATTACGCCGGCGGTTTGCGTGCGCTGTTGAACGAAATCCGCGCGTTGCTCAACACCGATTGCCTGACGGTTAACGGCAAAACGCTCGGTGAAAACATCGAGGGCGCGAAGATCTACAACACCGATGTTATCCGCACGCGCGCCAATGCGATGGCTGCCGACGGCGGGCTTGCCGTGCTGCGTGGCAATCTGGCGCCCGACGGCGCGGTGATCAAGCCGCTGGCGGCGGAAGAACGGCTGCTGAAACATATCGGGCCGGCGGTGGTGTTTAAAAACTACAACGACATCGCAGCACGCATCGATGATGAAAATCTCGACATCGATGAGAACTCAGTGATCGTGTTGCAGAACGGTGGCCCGCTCGGCGCACCCGGCATGCCGGAATGGGGGCAGCTCCCAATTCCGAAGAAGTTGCTCGCCAAAGGTGTGCGCGACATGGTGCGTATTTCCGATTCACGCATGAGCGGTACTTCGTATGGTTGCTGCGTGCTGCATGTGGCGCCTGAGTCCTTTATCGGCGGGCCGCTCGCCTTTGTACGTGATGGCGATCTCATCGAACTCGATGTCCCTGCGCGCAAACTCGAATTGAAGGTGAGCGAGACCGAACTCGCGCGCCGGCGTGCCGACTGGAAGCAGGCGCCGCCGCATTACACACGCGGCTTTGGCGCGCTCTATGAGCAGCGTGTCACCCAGGCCAACCTCGGTTGCGACTTTGATTTCCTGCATCGTGATAACGCGGCGCCGACTGCGGACCCGGAGATTCATTGAGCGGTCCGCTCTCATTCGACGGGCCGCTGCTCGCCACCCTGCGTTATCGCGACTTTCGTAATCTCTGGCTCGGTTCGTTTGCCTCTTATGCCGGGCAATGGATACAGCAGGCGACCATCGCCTGGCTCGCCTATGACATGACGGGCTCAAAAACGCTGCTGGGCCTCATCATGGGGATACGCGCTTTACCGATGTTTTTGTGTGCGCCACTCGCGGGTGTTGCGGCCGACCGCTATAACCGCCGGTTGCTGCTCATGGGCAGCCAGTTGATATCGGCGATCACTGCGCTGCTCTTCGGCATCGTACTGGCTACCGGCAATGCGCAGGTCTGGCATCTGTTTGTGTTCGTGCTGATTTCCGGCGCGGCGGCGGTGATGGACCGTCCCGTGCGACTCACCATCATTTTTGATCTGGTGCCGCGCGGCGTCGCGATGCAGGCGGTTGCGATGAATATGATCGCGTTTTCAGTCTCCCGCATCGCCGGTCCGGCAGTGGCTGGTTATCTGATCGGCTGGGTAGGCGCCGAAGGTAATCTATTTGTTCAGGCGACGGCCTATTTTGCGGCAGCAGCCAGCGTCTTCGCGATCGCGATTCCGCCGCGGGAACGCAAGCACAGCGGGCTGTCTGCGTTTGGCGAACTCGCTGAGGGCTTGCGTTTTGCTGTGAGTGATCGCAACGCGCGCGTGCTGCTCTTGATCGGTATTACGCCCTTCCTCTTGCTGGTGCCGATTTTCGGCGGACTGTTGCCTGTCTACACCAAGGACGTGTTTCACGCCGGCCCCCAGGTGCTCGGCATGTTGCTCACCAGTGTCGGGATTGGCGGGGTTGCGGGGAGTTGGTTTGCTTCAAGGTGCATGCATTTTCCGCGTCAGGGGGTAGTGCAGGGCTGTGCGGTGCTGGCGATGTGCGCTGCATTTTTGTTTCTGGCAGTCGCGCCCGGCGTGTTGCTGGCATGCGCGGCATTGATTGTCGCCGGCCTCGCCGAGATGGTGTTATTCACGAGCAATCAGGCAACCTTGCAGATGGTGGTGCCCGAGACCATGCGCGGTCGTATCGCCAGCCTGTTGCAGCTCTATCCGGCGTTTGCCTCGGTTGGCATCATGCTTGAGGGTATTGTCGCCGACTGGATCGGCATTCAGGCGGTGACGGTATTGATTGCCCTCGCCTGTGCGACGCTGACGCTGTTTTTGCTCTCACCGCGCGGTGGCCTCGCAGCAGTGCGTGTGACCAAATAAACCGCTGCTGCGGCGTGGCGTAAAATCGCACCCTATTAACGAGGAGATTTTTTATGGAACTGCCCGTCAATCATTTCAAACACGCGCTCAAGGCCGGCAAGCCGCAGATCGGCATTTGGAGCTCACTCTCGTCGCATATCGTGGCGGAAATTCTCGGCCACTCGGGGGTCGATTGGGTGTTGCTCGACACCGAACATTCGCCGAACGAACTGCCGATGGTGCAGCAGCAGTTGCACGCCATGCAAAGCGGCAGCGCCAACCCGGTGGTGCGCGTGGCGTGGAATGACATGGTGCTGGTCAAACG
>CAMDSO010000151.1 GCA_945906935.1 Bordetella parapertussis | reverse complement strand
ATGACCGGCGTCGACATGGTGCACGTGCCCTACAAAGGCGGCGGCCCGGCGCTGGCTGATCTGCTCGCCGGCCAGGTTGAGTTGTATTTCTCCGGCATTTCTTCGGTGCTGCCCTTCGTCAAGGAAAACCGCCTGCGCGGCGTGGCGGTAACCAGCGCCAAGCGCACCGCCGTGTTGCCCGACACACCGACCGTCTCCGAATCCGGACTACCCGGCTTTGAAGTGAGCAACTGGTATGCGGTTGCAGCGCCGGCCGCCACCCCGCCGGCGATCATCAAACGCCTGAATGCGGAAATCCTCACCGTGCTCACAGTACCGGAATTGAAGAAACGCTTTTTCGAGCTTGCAGCCGATCCCTTCGGTAGCACGCCCGAACAACTCGCAGCCTATAATCGCACTGAACTCACCAAGTGGGCCCGCGCCATCAAGGCGGCGGGTATCACACCAGAATAATAAACAGGAGGAACGCTGTGGATCTCGGACTCAAAGGCAAGGTCGCAATCATCACCGGCAGCACCGAGGGTATCGGCAAGGCCACAGCGCTGAATTTCGCGCAACAGGGTGCCAAAGTCGCGATCTGCAGCCGCGACGCGGAGAAGGTCAAACAAGCGGTCGCCGAAATCGAAGCGGCCGGCGGCGAGGTCTTCGGCATGGCCGCCGATATCAGCAAAGCCGCCGACATTGAACAACTCATCAATGCCGTGGCCGCCAAATTCGGCTGTATTGATATTCTCGTCAATAATGCCGGCAGCTCGCAGCGCGGCGCCTTTCTCGAAACCGAAGACGCCAAATGGGCGGCGGATTTTGAATTGAAGGTTTTCGGCGCAATCCGTTGCACACGTCTCGCGGTACCGCACATGATCAAACAAGGCGGCGGACGCGTCATCAATATCACCAACGTCGCCGCCAAACAGCCGGGGGCCGGCTCGGGGCCGACTTCAATCTCGCGCGCCGCCGGACTCGCGCTGACCAAAATGCTGTCAAAGGAATTCGCCGCGCAAAACATACTCGTCAACACCGTGGTCATCGGCAAAATCAAATCGGGCCAGCATGAGCGCACACGCAAAAAACTCGGCCTCGAAGCCGAGGTCTACTTCAAGAAAGTCGCCGCCGATATCCCGATGGGCCGCATGGGTGAAACCGCCGAGGCCGCCAATGCGATCGTGTTTCTGGCCTCGAACCTCGCGACTTATGTGACCGGCACCAGTCTCAATCTCGATGGCGGCCTGTCGGGCGTTTTGTAATTTCTGTGGTGCAAGCCGCCTGCCGTGCAAGCGGTTGAACGACGTGCGGTGGCAGGGGGGGCCGTACGGTTGGTTTGAACATTGATCAACAACCGGCGGCAGTGAGAAAAAACGCGGCAGTGCGTGACGCACGACGGCAATCCAGCACGCCAAGATCCGCGCTGATGCAGGAACAAAAAACATGCGTTTGAAAAAGATCCATCTCTGGGCGCTCGGCGTGCTGTTGTTGGGGGCCTGTGCGCAAACCAAGCTGCCCGGACAAAGCGGGCAGCCAGACCAACCCGCCACCACGGATCGCATCCCGCCGACCGCGGAAAAAATCAATCCAATGGCCGATGTGCCCGGCGACAAACCGCTACCGGCGCTGCGCGGCACAGCCGAACGCATCGACTGCATGACAGGCAGCGACGACGTGCACGCACGCATCGCCTTTGAAGCCCGTGGCGGCCAGGTCACCAGCTTTGCCTATTACAGCAAATGGAAACCGCGCACCTGCGCACTCGATTTCGAGCGTGATACCCAGGGCAGCAAATGGCGGCTCACCGCCGGCGGCGACACGCGCGTAGACACGCCGCAGGGCCGCTTCCTGATCCGCACGCTGCCGGATGCCTATGTCTTTGAGTTTGAGCAGGTGCAGCGACAGAAATTCTGCGGCATGCAAGGCGAGATCAACGGTTCGATGACGATCAAACGCGGCACTGGCGCAGCGCAATGTTCAGTAATCGGCATCATGGACGCCAATGACGCCTATCTCGACGACCTCTACCGCTCGCGGCAAAAATAAACCCAGCGGGCGGTTTCCGTCGGCCGTGTGTAATTGGGCATAATGTCATCACAAGAAGCGGCTGCACGCGCCGCCAGACGCACCTTCATAACGTCAGCCACCGGAGGACACACCGCATGACTCATCTCACGCGTCGTCAAATGCTCATCAGCACCGCCAGCGCCGCACTGGCCGCCGCCACGCCGCTTGTGACCAGCACAGCGGCAGGTGCCGCCGTGCCGCAGGCCGGCAAACAGGCGCCCGGCTATTACCGCTACAAGCTCGGTAGCTTCGAAGTGACAGTGGTCACCGATGGCAAGAGTCGCGTGCCGGTGACCGACGGCTTTGTGACGAATGCGCGCAAGGCCGAGGTGCAAGCCGCGTTGGCCGCCTCCTTCATGGACACCGAGATTTTCTACGGCCCGTATAACCCGATCGTCGTCAACACCGGTAGCCATCTCGCCGTCATCGACACCGGCAACGGTGAGGCCGCCTACCAGAGCACCAAGGGGCTCAACGGCCAGTTCCTCACCAATCTCGCGGCGGCCGGGATTGATGCCAATGCCATTGATACCGTCATCATCTCGCACTATCACGGCGATCATATCAACGGTCTGCTCAGGCAGAACAATACGCTGGCCTTCCCGAACGCCACCGTGCATGTGCCCGCACCCGAGCACCGTTACTGGATGAGCGACGATGAATTAAAACGCGCGCAAAGCCCGCGCATCGAAATGCTGTTCAAAAATGCACGCCGCGTCATCGGCGGCGAAGTCGCCAAGCGACTGCGCACTTATGAGTGGGACGAGGAAATCATCCCCGGCATTAGCACCTACGCTACGCCCGGCCAGTCACCCGGCCACACCTCGCAGCTGATCAGCTCGGGCAACAGCCAGGTGTTTGTGCATGGCGATGTCACGCACGCGCCGTTTCTGTTTGTGCGTAATCCGGGCTGGCACCCGTTCTACGATCACGACCCGGTGCAGTCGGAAGTCACACGGCGCAAAGTGCTGGATATGCTCTCCGACAAAAAAATGATGGTGCAGGGTTATCACTTTCCCTTCCCCGGCCTCGCCCATATTGAAAAAACCGCCACCGGTTATCGCGAGATTCCGGTGCCCTGGGATCCGTTGATGTAACTACTCTTTATTAATTGATGGCGATGGCTCATTTAGAGGCATCGCACCTGGAACCAAAGGAGGAATGGCGTTTCTGGAAATAGCTTCAATCAAGAAGCAAATGTGCATGCAGTGCCGGCTATTGGTTGATTGCAAAGCAAGCAAGCGCAAAAGAAAACTTACCTCGCAACTAACGGGATTTTCTCACCGCCAGCGATTAAGTTAGGTGCCCTCGCAACGACGCAATTCATTCTGGGCGGCTGTTAACGGTGGTGCTTGTCGCGCTTTCATTCACTCTATGCTTGAGTACTATACCGGGACGAAAATAAACCATCGGCTTACTACGCACATAGACTGCCTCACCCGTTTTCGGATTTCGCGCCTTACGGGCTTTACGTTGTCGCAATATAAAACTGCCAAAATCACGCAACTCAATCCGCCGCCTGTGACCCAGTGCATCAACCAATGCGCCAACGATCAAATCAACTGCAATTTGCGCGTCCTTATGGACCAGATGCCGATAACGTGCTGCAAGGCGTAACGCCAGTTCCGACTTAACCATGTGATTCCAGTCTCTTATAAACTTCCTGGCTCAGCTGGTTTTGTTGTCGTCGGGACCGGTTGACTGGATTAATGATCCTGTCATTCCTATGCCTTTTAATTCTTTATTTAATGTGTTGAGTTCCCGTCCCGCCTCTTTTAGGCCAGCAATGTCTGCCAGCTCTTCAGGATTTTGCACCAATAGTTGTTGGAATGTAGTTGGGAATGGATTAGTCATTTTGTTCTCCTAAAATTCTGCATAAACACGCAGGAAACATTTATTCGTGTGTAGCCCCGACTTAGGGCAAATTACGCCTTAGTATTTTATATGTAAATTACGCTCATTTCCGTTACTCATTAAAAATTTTAATTGTAAAAAGTTAAACCGCCAGATCACTAATAACAGACATCCGTTTCAACGCCGCCACCTCCGTAGAACACTTTTATTCATTTTTTTACGAATTAAAATTAAAACATCCCTGCTGAATACCCCGCTAATACTTGAAGCCAAGGCCCGAATTAAGGCGCTATCTTAATTATTATTAAATTTTCTTATCTTGATGTCGCCCCACAAACTCGGGCCTGTAACCATTAGCCTTTCTGTAACTTTATCGGAAGAGACCCGATAATTCCCAGAGGCAACCTTACATACCATTTGAAGCTTATTAGCAGCTACCACGCGACTCGAAATAAAAAAACAGCGGTTAGTATCAAAATCTTATCAATAGCATGCGGCCTCCGACCGATAACAGAACACAGCATGCAAGCGATGATCAACGTTCCCTTGGCAAAAAATGCTGCCTCAATTTTTACATTGGGCTGTAGAGTGCTACATATACTTTTATTCTGCCCCCACCGAAACCATGGAAATCTACACCTTCATCCGGTAATTTGAAAGGGAAGGCGGTGCTATGACGAGGTGCTGGTAATGCCTGCAGAAAATAGTGGCGTCGCCTTCGCCTAATAATTGTGGCAACGGGCCTCGGCTTGGCGCGGGTCGGAGGCAGGATTTATTTACCGGTCACCATTGACTACGCCTGTCCACTTTATTTTTCGACCGCGAGAGTCATCGACACAACTCAACACGCCTACCAGCAACTTGTAATTTCCGTTTGCATCACGAACACGAAAGCTCGTGCCACGCTCATACCCTTCTATCGTGATGTCACGCCATTCCGCCGTAACAGCGTTCAGATCCTCCGGGTGCAGAATAGTTGACCAACTGCGGAAATCAAAAGACCCTTTGGGTAGACCAATTAATTCATAAAATGGATCATTAATGTATTCAAAAATTCCATCAAGACGACGCATATACAGAAGTTCAGCGTTCTGACTGACTAACGTCTGATACTGTTTTTCGTATAGCTTCGCCTCTTCGACCGCTACGCTGCGCTCTTTTTGACTACGTTGCAGCATTTCTAACTGAGACTGCACGGACTCCCGCAACAAGCTTATTTCGTAACGGGAGCGTTGCAAGAATTCAATAATGAAAATTCCGACTATTGAAATCACCAGATAACCGAAGACAAATGTGAGGTCTGCAACCTCCGCTACCAAAAACGTTGCGTCTGGCGGCACAAAGAAATAGAGCCCTAAAAAGAGACCGCCAACGACAACAAAAGCTGCCGGGCATAAGCCAAAGAAATATTCAATGGCAAAAGCAGCGATCAGAAACGTCATGAATACCGAACGGTCCTGCAAGACCGGCTGCAGAAAAAATCGCACCGCGTAAGCTGCCAGCAAGGCTACAACAGCCATCGAATAAGCCCCGCGCCGTCCGGATGCCCAACGTTTGGCGTTACCCAATTTTCTTTCCTCTGCTGCCATACGTTCCCCGCCACGGTATTCGATAGACATCGTGATTACCCTCCTGCAGCACGCTCATAGCAACTGGCTACGTAATTTCAAAAACGCAACATGGCGCAGCAAACCACGACTTTTGAGCATCATAAATGCTAATAACAATAAATATGTGAAAAATAATATCTGGTAAACCGTATTGTTTAGAACGAGGCCGCTGTTTTCGCCCCTGGTATCAGCTAAATCTCAAAACCAAAACCTGCTTTACCGATATCTAATCTACGCCTGATCTCTGGTCACAATGCCGTGCTTCTAGTGCACGCACTTTCAAATAGCCCACTTGAGCTGCGTTTTATCGCCCGTCACCGGGACGAACAGGACCTCTCTATTCACGCCCCACACATCGCCACTGATGGAGACCCCACAACACGCGGTTTTACCTGGCAGGCTTGGGTGGAGTGCGTCGAAAATGCATTTCAAACTGTTTCTCTCACTAGATCTGGACCAGATTTTTCACGCCGATCAATCTTCTTCCTCATCTCTGAAGCGAGTGTACTTTTCACCTCTGCGAGCGCACTCTTATAACAGCGCGAATTCAACTCAGAATGCTAGAATATCAAGTCTTCTTAATCTCCGCGGAAAATCCGGCCAGTGATCACACTTGAAGAATACGAGAAACTGAATCCGCGCACCGCATTGCAATTTAACGACATTACCGTCTCTTACGTAACTCCGAATTCGATTACCAAATGGCGCGTGGATACGCTGTTCGAAAAAGAACCGATCACGCTCGAATGGATCGCCGGGTTCGGTCCTAATGACGTGCTCATCGATGTCGGCGCCAATGTCGGTATGTATTCAATATGGGCGGCCAAAACCCGTGGTGTGAGGGTGTTTGCGTTCGAACCCGAGTCGCAAAATTATTCGCTGCTAAACCGAAACATTGTGCTCAACGGCCTCGAAAATCACGTTAACGCCTACTGCCTCGCCATATCGGATGTCGCAGGAGTGAGCCAGTTGCATTTATCCCAGTTTGCCGCAGGAGGGTCGTGTCACTCACTTGGAGAAAAGCTGGACTTCAAACATCAGCCCATGAACCCCGTCTTTTCACAGGGCTGCGTATCGGCACCGCTTGATGGACTCGTCGATAGCGGCGCAGTGCCAGAACCCGACCATATCAAAATCGACGTCGACGGCTTTGAACCCAAGGTAATTGCAGGCGCGCGGCGAATCATTGAACGCGGCAAACTCAAATCTTTGCTGATCGAAGTCAACCAGAACCTTCGCGACCATATGGAAATGGTCGCGACGCTGGATGCCGCGGGCTTCAAATACGATATGACTCAGGTCGCTGAGGCGGAACGCAAGAGTGGTGCCTTTAAAGGATGCGCGGAATATGTTTTCAAACGCTGAAATGCAGTTGATTTACCGAGTTGCAAATGCATCGGTGCTGTTGTTTCCGTACCCGCATATGCTGGTGCACGACATATTTCCGGCGGATTTCTATAGCGACCTGCGCCGGAATCTGCCTCCAGCCAGCGCCTACAAATCGCTCAAGGCGATGGGACGTGTCGGCAGCGCCTACCCCGACGAACGCGTGGTGCTTCCACTGACCCCGCCCGAAGTTGCAGCACTGGATGAACCTTACCGCAGCTTCTGGGACCAGACCGCCCGCTGGTTATTGGGCGGCTCTTTCGGCCACATTCTTTTGCATAAATTCGCGCCGCTGCTCGGTCAGCGTTTCAAGGATCTGGCGAAGATGGAATTCGATCACGAAGCGTTGGTCGTTCAGGATCGCACCAACTACCGGCTTGGCCCGCATACCGACACTCCATCGAAAGTTCTTTCGCTTCTATTTTACCTGCCTGCGGATGATTCCAGGCCGCACCTCGGCACCTCGATGTATTTGCCATCAGACCCGTCGTTCACCTGCGATGGCAACAACCACTATGGTTTTGAAGGGTTTCAGCGCCTTCTCACCATGCCCTATGTGCCGAATACGCTATTCGCTTTTATGAAAACTCCCAATGCATTTCACGGCGTCGAGCCCGTTACCGAAGCGAACATTGAGCGAGCTCTGATGCTGTACGACATCAAAGCAAGAAAGACCGCCGCGAACGCCGTCCAGCCCTCCGCCAAGCCAAACACCAGTTTCTCATTTTGAACAACTGCCTACAGCACGCGCGCGTGGAACGCCCTAGTATGGTGCCTTGTAATTAATAAAACTAAATATCACTTGCTGCCTCCAATGGATATTGGACGGATTTAGGGGGCGGTTATGCGGAAGGCAAGCGCGATCTAACTAGGCAACGCACGGCGGGAAGCGCTGTTGAGACTAGGACGATCCACGACAACTGACACCAGAACGCCCCGAGCGATATCCGCTTGGCATACCCGTCAGTGCTACCCGCTTGACCGGGGTGATAAGCATAGCGCTTACCGTTTGACCTAAATGTTGACCTAAATCGATAGGTCAAGCCCAAGTTTTCCAGAGCGAGTTATTGTTTTTCTGGAAACGTTGAGTTGTAACTACTTGATTGGGGGATGGTGGTGGTGCCGCTGGCCGGAATCGAACTGGCGACCTTCGCATTACGAATGCGAAAAAAATACAGTTTATTAGCGTTGATTGATGTTCTCGAAACCCCTTAAAATCACGCCAAATACCTGATTATTATAAAATACTACTTCGCCTTGTATTTCTTTGCGTTGATAGATATGCTGCCATAAGGGAGCACCAAGGGAGCACTGGACGCTGATGATCCATCGAATACACCGGAGAATCGAATGGCCCGCGAGACAGTACGGAAGGAATTAACACCGGCAAACATTCGCAAGCTGGCACCCCCGACTGATGGTCGCATTTATATCTTTGACGCTAACCCCAAGTGCTTATGCGTTCGCGTCACACATACTGGCGCGAAGTCGTTTGTATTCGCTGGCAAGCTGAAAGGCGTACCGCTTCGCGTCACCATTGGGGCAACCGACATTTGGAGCCTTAATGACGCCCGCCGTGAGGCCCGCCGCCTGCAAACGCAGATAGACAACGGCGACGACCCGCGTCAAGTGAAAGTCGATAAACAGGCCGCGACTGAAGCAAAGAAGGAAGAAGCCAAGAACGCTGAAGCCCTTGCTCTTGATGTGTGGCAAACCTATGTTGAAGCCCGCACGCCGCGATGGAGCGCCCGCAGCCTGATAGACCATGAAAAGCTGGTTGCCGTTGGCGGCAAGCCAAAGACGCGAGGCAGGAAGAAGGGGGAGGGCGATACAACGATACCGGGCATCTTGCGCCCCCTGTTGCGGTTGCCGCTGGCGAAGGTTGACGCCGACCATGTACGGGCATGGCTGAACGATGAGGCCGCCCGCCGCCCTACACAGGCGAATAATGCTTTTGTTCGCCTGCGTGCCTTT